>DAHXNQ010000021.1 GCA_027365315.1 Rhabdochlamydiaceae bacterium
TTCAGCGGCTTTTGGTAGTGCGGCGGAGCCGCCCATTCAGGCCGAGCTCCAGCAAAGAGCCCTCGAAGCGAAGACGAAGGGAGTGGCCTGGCTCCTCCCGCGAAGCGCCCTGTAAAAAATAGAGCCTCCAGAACGGAGCGAGGAGGGATAGATAACGCCTCCGCGCAAACGCATAAAGCTGCGGAGCGGGGGCGCTAGATGCCCTCCGCAGCCCGCTTATGGAGGTTTTATTCTTTTACAGGATGCGCTTCTGAGATGAGGCTGCGGAGACATGAAGAAGACCCGGTGGGTCTTCGCAATGCGGAGCAGGTGAGCGAATAGCGAACCGGCCGAGACCAGCTCTCTCGCGAGCGCTCCGCAGCGACCGGGACAGTGCTGTGCACGGCCCGGGAGCAAGGATCGAGGGATCGAAGCTGCAGCCGGCCCATCTTATAATGAGCAGTCTGCTCATTCACATCCAACTTCTCCCCTCGGTCTGATAACAGTTCTTATTTGTGCAACATAGTATCTCCCTTGCTTGGCATACCCATATTTGATGTGGCAGTCTCCTGGAGGATGATCAAAATGTAGGGTTGCTACAGGCGGGACCACAGCTTCTCGGTTGCTATAGATGACAAACCCCTCTTCAATGCGATCTAAAGCAGTTGCAGTGTCTAAATATTTCTGAATCTCTTCTTTTTGAAAGATGCGCATAGCTTTTAACCATTGAACAGTTCGCGACATCGCAACCACTTCTTGGTCAACGAGTCAAAGTGAACCATGACCTCTATAGAGAAAGACGAGCAAGTAGCTCGTCGGCGGAGAGAATCTTTTCGTTGACGGCGATGCGCTCGGCCTGTTGCAGCAGCTCGCCCATGCGGGGGCCGGGTGGCACGCCGTGGGCGGCGAGATGGTGGGAGCGCAGGATGGGATCTTTGTGGCGCATTCTTTCGATCCAGGGTGCCAGCAGCTGCTGGCGTTCGGCATGGGCATCGATGAGAGAGGCCGATTCGTTGGAGGGGAGGCGCGCTGCAAAGATCTGCAGGCAGAGAGCCCCCTCTTCTACTGCGTAGAGTTTGGCCCATTCGTAAGGCTCGAGCTGCCGTTGCCAAGAATCTGGCATATTCAGAATCTCTTCCCACTTGTGGTAGGCCTCGGTCCATCGCCTCTCCTGACGCGAGAGCTTCAGATTGTCGATGAGGGCGAGCCTCTCTTCGAGGTTGCTGCCAGGGAAGAGTTCGAATAGCTGCAAGATAGTGGGTGTGTTGCGCGGAAAATTGGGAAGATGCTGCAGGCGTCGTGCCATTTCAGCTGTGGGGATGGTGGCTAGCGTGGGGAAGATGGTGCTTAGCAGTCCCACCTCATGCAGCATCACCAGACCTGTACTCAGATGGCCAAAGCGGGCCATCTTATCTAGCTCCTGCCAGACCCTCTCGATGGCGACGGCAGGAAAGAGCTCGCGCGCGTGGGTGCGGATCGCCTCGTAGGTGGCGGGATCAATAGCAAAGTCAAAGCGGGTGGAGTAGCGGATGGCGCGCATCATCCTGAGGCGATCTTCGAGTAGCCGTTCGTGTGGGTCGCCAATGGCGCGGACAATCTTGCGCTCAATGTCCTGCTTGCCTCCCACAAAATCAAATAGCTCTTTGGTGAGCGGATCGTAGAAGAGGCCATTGATGGTGAAGTCGCGCCGCGAAGCATCCTCTTCAGGAGTGGCGGGCTTAATCTCGGTGGGGCGCCTGCCATCGAGGTAGCCGCTTTCGGTGCGGAAGGTGGCCACTTCAAACATCTGCCCTTCGATCACCACAATCACAATACCAAACTGAATGCCCACCGGCACCGTCTTTTCAAACAGTTCTTGTACATTCTCTGCACTGGCTGTGGTGGCGATATCGATGTCATCGGAGGGGTGGCCCATCAGGAGATCGCGCACCCATCCTCCTGCAAAGTAGGCGGTATGGCCCGCCTCTTTGAGGCGCTCTACAATGGAGGTTGCGGCAGTGAGGTGGTCCATAAGCCTGATTATATCCAACCAAGTTCCAGAATGGTACTCTCTAGAAATATGGCGCAGAAGATTCAGATTCTTTCCGGTCTAACGATCGATCAGATCGCCGCGGGCGAGGTGATTGAGCAGCCAGCTTCTGTGGTGAAGGAGCTGATTGAAAATGCTCTAGATGCTGGGGCGACACGGATTGAGGTGGAGACGCGAGGTGGCGGGTTGCAGCTGATCCGCGTAGCGGACAACGGCTGCGGTATGGGAAGAGAGGATCTGCTGCTTTCGATCGAGCGGCACGCCACCTCCAAGCTGCGCGCCTTCGATGATCTAGAGACCCTCTCCACCATGGGCTTCCGCGGCGAGGCGCTTGCTTCGATTGCGGCAATTTCCCGCTTTTCCATCGAGAGTGCTGAAGAGGGCGGAGAAGGTACGCTGCTTCAGCTCGAGGGTGGCGCCCATCTCTCTGTCCGTCCCTCCATGCGTCAGCGAGGCACCACGATCGAGGTGCATTCTCTTTTTTACAATGTGCCAGCTCGAAGAAAATTTCAGAAATCGGCTGCCCATTGCGGAGCGGAAATCACGCGTGCTGTAACGGCCCTTGCACTCGCTTTTCCGAAGGTGGGCTTCAGGCTGGTGCAGCAGGAGAAAGAGATCCTCCATCTCCAGCCGCTGCCAAAAGCAGCCCCTCTTGAGGCGCTGCTGACAAGGCTGCCCGATTTATTGGGCGAGGAGTTTTCTCGTCTCGCGCTACCGGTTGATTGGCAGGAGGGGGGGGTGCGCTGCTTGGGTGTGGTGGTGCAGCCCGAAGCAACGCGTCCCAGCCGCACCGGGCAGCATCTGGTGCTGAATCGCCGTCCTGTTGTGGCGCCGGGACTGCAGCATGCGGTGAAGCAGGCGTTTGGTACACGGATCGACCCACAGCGCTATCCGCAGTTTATGCTGCACTTTGAGCTGCCGCTGCGGCTGGTCGATCTGAACGTACATCCTCAAAAAAAAGAGGTGCGTTTGCGAGACGAGCAGGCGGCGCGCTCTTTGCTGATGTGCGCTGTGCGCGAAGCGCTCGAGAAGAGCGAAGGGCGCATCAGGTATCGAGAACCCATTTTGGCCAGGGAGGAGTCGCAGCTGCCCTCCTATTCATGGATCGCTCGCGAGGAATCTTCTCCTTCCTCTCTTCCACCAGTGCAGCTACCAATAGAAGGGCTATTGAAAGAGAAAGAGGAGCCTTTAGACCGGCCACTGGCGCTCTTTCGCAGCTATCTTCTGGTGGAACGGAGCGGCAAACTCTTCGCTCTCCATTTGCGCAGAGCGGCGCAGAGAATCTGCTACGAGCGACTGCTAGGTAGTGAAGAGAGCCCCGAGGTACAGGGGCTTTTGCTGCCGCAGCCCTTTAGTTTTTCACTCAACGAAACTCAGCAGCTGGAGCCTTTGTTGCCGCAGCTCGCCAGCATGGGGCTGCTGCTGCGTCCTTTTGGGCCCAAAACTCTGCTGCTCGAGGCGCTGCCGAAAGAGATTGAGCCTTGCCAGGTGCAGTCTATGTTGGCGCGCATCTTAGAGGAAAGTCTCTCGCCAAAAGAGCAGAGTCCTTTTCGTGAAAGGATAGCGCGGCGGCTATCAGCACATGCCGGCAGCATCAACTACAGCCTGCCGCAGGCTATAGAGATACTGCGCCAGCTGAGCTGCTGCCGTGAGTCCACCATCAGCCCTTTTCAAACAGCCATCTGGATCGAAATCGATGGATTATCAGAGTAGACGAGAGCGCCTGATGGCGCAGCAGAGCGTCGATGCGCTCTGGATCGAGGATCCGCAAAATCTGCGCTATCTAACGGGTCTAGAGCTTTCGGCTGGGGGATTATTGCTAAGTCAAAAGGAGCAGCTACTCTTTGTCGATGGCAGATACCGCGAGCGCGCTATCAAATCGGGCCTTACGCTCCATCCGCTTTCGCTTGCCGAACTTTCGCGCCACCTCATCGGCCGCACTCTCATGCTCGGCTTTGATAGCCAGACCACCTCTTACCATCGCTATGAAGAGCTGCGGCAAGCGCTCGCTACAGCTACGCTCAAAGCCATCCCCTCGCCCTGCTGCAGTCTGCGCCTCATCAAGGATAGAGAGGAGATTGCCCTGATCGAAAAGAGCTGTGAGATCGCCAGCGAGACGATGCGGATTGCGACCGCCTATCTTCATCCGGGTGTCACCGAGAGGGAGGTGGCGCTTCTCATCGAGCGCGTGCTCTCTGATCTGGGCGCCGAGGGGCCCGCCTTCCCTCCGATTGTCGCCTTTGGAAACCACAGCTCGATGCCCCACTACCGAGGGGGCGATCTAGCATTACAGGAGGGCGATCGTGTGCTGATCGACCTGGGAGCGAAGTGGCGGGGCTACTGCTCCGATCTCACCCGTACTCTCTTTTTGGGAGAGCCTCCAAAAGAGCTACAGCGCTGCTTCAATCTGGTGGAGAGGGCACTTGCCGAGGCGATCCAACTCTGCCGCCCAGGCGCCACTGTAGGATCGCTCGATGCTCATGTGCGCTCGATCTTTCGCGAAGCCGGGTTAGAGGATAAATTCTTACATTCACTAGGCCATGGTCTTGGTCTCGATGTCCACGAGCCTCCTCGCATCCGTACCGATGGCCATGATAAAGATATTCCTTTGCAAGATGGGATGGTGCTCGCCATCGAGCCCGGCCTCTACCTCGAAGGGATAGGGGGTGTGCGCCTCGAGGAGACCCTGCTGGTGACCACCTCCTCTCCAAAAGTGTTAACCAAGTTTTAAATTTTTTTCGTGGTTTGAACATGGCTATCGTGTAAAATTAATGTCCCAATATATCTAACCAAGGTGTTTTTATGACTGGAAGGGCGGAATTCACTACACCACAGCCAGGTTTTACCACTCGTAGACCGGCAGACGAGAAGGGGGAAATTGTTACCCGTTGGGGTGGCCAAGAACGACAAGAAGACGAGAAAGAAGGGCTCGTTATCAGACGCTCAGCTCTTGAAAACCCATTCGAGATCAGCACCCTCTCTCCTGTGACGCCAGGCGCAGCTGATCGCAGAGCGGTTACGAAGATCCGTTTTTCGCAACCAGAAGCAGGTGATACACCTGTCACGCCGAATGATCAAAGGCCCTCCCCTTTGTAAAGCTCCTGGTCAGGAGAGATTCCTGGAGAAGATTCTGGTAATGAGTCTGATGACGAACTTACCCCTGTGCGCCCCTTTCAGGGAAGAACAGCCAAGGTGGAGTGCTCACCCTACGGCGCTGATATGCAAAGTTATGGGCCACTTCCAGATGCCGACAACACATCCGAAGACGAAAAAGACTTTCGCGCTCTGATGAAACAGCTGGACCAAGCACGTCTTAAAAAAATGCAAAAAGCAGAAGAACAGGCAATGCAAGCCAGTGAAGAGGCCTCTTCTTCTAATTTCGATTCTAGCTCAAGCACCGAAGAGGTGCCTCTCTAGAAAGAGGAAGATCGCTCGTTACATTTTTTGATCGCCCTGTTGGTTACCAGCGGGGCGATTTTCTTTCTGGGCGAACCCTCTTCGTTCTTGGTGAATTAAAAAGAAAATAGATAATCAGCCTGAACGCGTGGTGGTATGCGACTACGAGATCGGCTATTTTTATGGGTAGGAGCGCTCTTTTTTGGGACGCTGGTACTCTCCACTTTTTTCGAGGGGTACATCACCCGACACAATCTGGCGCGCGCCGAAGAGAAGCTGCGTAAGCAGCTGATCGAGCTGGGCAACGAGCGGCGCGTCCACATCGAAAACTTTCTTAAAATTGCTCTAGAGTCGGTTGAGTCGCAGCTGAATGTGCTGCTAGGAAGGGTGGCCGAATTTGGACTGGTGCGCAGCGGCTTCATACCCACGCCGCAGCATCTCAAGCATGGCACCTGGGGTGAAGCGGCCAGCCTGCTGATGTTTCATCGCTGGATCGATTTTTTAGAAAATAGCGGTCTCACTGCAAACGGCGAGGAGAGGCTTCTTTCGCTTTTAAGGCCCAACGCGGCCAAAAACATTGTGGCAGCAGAGTGCGTGACCATACCGGGCGCTTCGTTTGTCTGGGTCTTTACTACAGGCTCGAAAGAGCCGCTTCTCGGCGTACCCATCTCGCTTCACCTGCATGCAGAAGAGTTAGAGATTGCAGCCAAGACGCCTCAGTTCTATCTGCTTTTCTGCAAGGAGGAGCTGCTCTCTTTCAGCGAAGCGCAGCTACTGGAGCTGCAGCAGACGGCTCAGCAGCACGCCATGAGTCAGCTGTCTCTGCCGGGGGGCAGCTGCTTGCAGGATCTGCGCCGCACCTTTCTCGAACTAGCAAACGATATCACGCAGGCCAAACACTATCTGGCTCAAGGGGGAACAGCTCCCACTGCAGCGCCGGGTGGTGGCGCAGCCGTAAGCAGCTGCAGCGACAAGATCGACTCACTACTCTATTTCAACTATCCCAAGGCAATGCAGCGCAGTGATGGGGCGACCATGACCTGGATCGCCTGTTCGCTGCTCGATCTAGGCGCCTTCTCTTCCATTCCGTTTTCAGCAGTGGCTCGCTTTCCTGCAGAAGAGACTTCGGATCAGGCTTTGGGAGGAGTGGGGCGCTGTCTTTTCATCCATGATGTTCTGGGGCGCCATTCACAGTTTGAGGCGGCATCCTACCTTAAAAGCTATCCACCTCTTGATCCCTGCCTGCCGATTGGCAGCTCGCTGGCGATCTTCTCCCCCGGCAAAAGCGGATCAGCGCTGCTGGGCAACGCTCTTCAACTGAAGGGGCCGTCTGGGGAAGATGGTTATCTCACTTTAGCGGTGGAGCTCTCTCTGATCTCCAAGGAGCTGGCGCTCTCGCTGCATCAGCCAATTTTTCTGGCGCATGGTGGCCAAGTGCTCGAGATAGTCTCTTCCAATGCTGAAAGAGTCAGCCTCTCTCTCGCTCATTCATTGCCGATCCAACAGATGTTGAATACCCCCTACGGGGTGATTCCCTGGCAGGGCACTCCCTACTTTTATCTGCATCTTCAGCCGCTCTCCAGTATCGATCTCCATTTTTTCGCCCTCAGTCCCGAGGCGAAAGAGTTTGCGATGATCCGTTCGGTCGAGGAAGGGACGACGCAGCTGGTGGCGCAGCTCTCTTCTAAGATGCGGGAGCTGGCGCTCTTCGCTCTGGCCATTTCGCTCTTTGTACTCTATCGCGTGGCGCGCCGTATCACAGATCCTATCTCATTGATGGCGCAAGCGACAGATCCTGTAGCAGAGGGCAGGTATGACGAGGTGAATCTGCCCGAGATCAAACTAAGCAGCCAAGATGAGGTGGGCCATCTCTATCGCTCCTTCTCTCAGATGGTGGAGGGGATCAAAGAGAAGGAGAAGGTGAAGGGAATTCTCAACAAAGTGGTCTCTCTAGAGATTGCTCAGGAGATTCTGCGCCAAGGAATTTCTCTTGGAGGTGAAGAAAAGATGGTAACTGTGCTCTTTGCTGACATCCGCGGATTCACCAAGATGACGCAGCATCTAGAGCCACGGCAGGTGGTGCAGCTGCTCAACCGCTGCATGACCAAAGTGTCGGCAGTGATCGATCAATATCATGGGGTGATCGACAAGTATGTGGGCGACGAGGTGATGGCGCTTTTTGGCGTGCCGGTGGCCAGGGAGGGAAGTGCGCTGGCAGCAGTGCAGGCAGGTCTCGCTCTACAGCAGGAGCTCGAACTCTGGAACCAGGAGCTGGCTACAGAGGGGCACCCGCCCGTGCGCATGGGGGTGGGCATCCATACCGGATTGATGCTAGCGGGTAACATGGGAGCAGAAAATCGGCTGAATTACACCGTGCTGGGTAGCAATGTCAACCTAGCCTCCAGAGTCTGCGAGCTGGCAGGCCCAAAGCAAGTTTTCATCACCGAAGAGACCTTAGCTCTCATTGGTGATGTATTGAAGGTGCGCAAGCTGCCTCCTGCCGAACTGAAGGGATTTGATGTGCCAGTTTCCCTTTACGAAGTGATAGGCTAGAGTAGGTTCAGAATGGCTCCTAAACGCATTTCCTTCCGACTTAAGGTTACTCTTAGCCAGCTGCTGCTTTTTCTGATGTTCGTGGCGGTGCTCTTTCCTCTTGTGCATGAGGGAGTGGTCTTCATCATGAAGGGATCTCTGAAAGAGGAGGCCGATGAGCTCATCACCCTTCTAGAGGGAGCGAAGAGTGAGCAGGAGATGGTGGTACTGTTGGAGCGGCAGGATCTCACGCTCTTTTTTGTATTGGGTCTTGTGGGGCCCGATGGTCGTTTTCTCTATGACTCCTACCTCTCGCCCAGAGGTCTTGTCTCGGTGAGGGAAGAGGCTCAAGCTCTACCCGATGTGGAGGAGGCAGAAGTGGAGGGGACCGGCTATGCCGTTCTCTATTCGCCTCTTTTGGCACACAAGATTCTCTATTTCTCTCAACAGTTCCAATTCCACAATAAACAGTATGTCCTGCGCATTGGCTTTCCGCAGGAGAGAATCGAAGAGCTGACTACCAGCTTCCAGTGGGGCTTTTTCGTCATCTGCTCTCTGCTGCTCTTTCTCTTCAGCGGATTTGCCTGGTGGATCTTTTCCACACTCTCCAGTCCTATTCACCAAATCATCGACGCTATCCGCCCCTATCAGAAAGGAGAAGAGGAGAGGATGCCCGATATCGCCCTGCAGGGGCGCTTTGCTGATGACGAGGAGTTTGGGCGGCTAGCCACCACTCTCAACGCTATGGCCTCTCGTGTGCGCGACCAGGTGGAGAGTCTCAAGACCGAGCGCAATGAGCGCGAGGTGATTCTTGACTCGCTGGGGGAAGGTGTGGTGGCGGTTGATGCGCAGATGCAGATCCGCTATCTCAACCCAACGGCGACTAAATTTTTGGGGCTACCTAGACGCTCAGCTGTGGGTCGCCCCTTTCCCGATCCGCTAGGCACCCTTTGCGCCGTAGCGGCAGAGCTGCTGCGCCTCTGCCTGAGCCACCACGAGCTGCGCCACCGCTCGCTGCTCGACTTCGGCGATCGCAAACTCTGCCTCGATCTAATCGCTCTTCCTGCTGCAGCGGGACAGGGTGCCATCTTGGTGGTGCAGGATCGCTCGAGCGAACGGCGCGTCATCGAGATGGGAAAAGACTTTGTTGCCAACGCCTCGCACGAGCTACGCACCCCTATCACCATCATCCGCGGATTTGCCGAGACATTGCAGGATCTACCGCAGATCACTCCTCAGATGCTGCACGAGATTGCCGAGAAGATGGTGCGCGGCTGCCATCGGATGGATCATCTGGTGCGTAGTCTGCTCACACTCGCCGATCTAGAGAATCTGCCCGAATCGAGACTGCAGGAGTGCGATCTTGCTGCCATTGTAGAGGAGTGCCGCGAGCAGCTGCTCTTCGTCCATCCCCATGTGCAGGTGGAGGTGATCAAAGAAGAGGAGGAGCTATTGGTGCGCGCCGATAGCGATATCCTAGGAATGGCGCTCTCCAATCTTTTAGAAAACGCTGTGAAATATTCCACTCCACCCGCTCAGATCCAGGTGTGTCTGGGGCTAGAGGAGGGGTGGGTGCAGATCGAGGTGCGCGACCGCGGCATCGGCATTCCAGCAGACGACCTCAGCCGCATCTTCCACAGATTTTACACCGTCGATAAGGCCCATTCTCGCCGCATGGGCGGAGCTGGCCTTGGCCTCTCCATCGTCAAGACAGTCATCGACAAGCACCACGGTAAGATCTCAGTCACCTCCACCCTCGGACAGGGCACCTGCTTCAAGATCCAGATCCCCTCAGCAAAGTAGCTGATTAGGGCGTGAGGCGGATGCCGGTAGGATCGAGCTCTTCAAGCGACACCGAAGAGCTGGTGCTCTCTTTGCACCACTCGCTTAGCTGCTGCAGTGTTGCAGAGAGAACAGGATCGAGAGAGCACTCCCCCTTCAGATCGCTCAAGTGAAGATGCTTACCTTCACCGCGCGATCTCTCTTCTAGATGGAAAATCTGCTCAGCACTCTCTTTGCCCAGTAGCGCCTCGATCAGCGAAGGGTGGGCACTTTTCCAGATAAAAAGAGAATTTCCCGAATCAAAGAAGAGCACTCGCTCTAGCGGTGGACAGAGTAGCTGGTCCGGCTGTTTATCAAAGGTGGTGCTGCCCAGCAGCATCTTGTAGAAGGGTTCTTGGTAGAACTGCGGCAGCAGCAGTAGCTCTTTCAAAGAGGCGGCCTCTGGATATTTGGCATAGGCGTGCTCAAGCGTGGCTAAAAGCTCTCTGCCTATTCCGGCGTAGTAGAAGGTGCTTTGAGAGTAGAGAGTGTCGATCCAGGCAGCCAGCTGCTCTCCAAGCTCTCTTCTGCCAGGACTATCCTTTCTCTCCAGCCATGCGCGCAGATTGATTCCACCTGCTTCGCGAAAAGCCTTGTGGAGACGAGGGTTCTCTTTTTTTTTTGGTTCTAGTTCTGGTTTTGGCTTGGGTGCTGTCTCCTCATTTTCCAGATTGGGTAGTGCCTTTTTGTTGTCGTAGCTCTTCCTTGCAGCCCTACCTAAAGCCTGCCAGAGACAGCGATTATAGGCCGACTGCTCGTGCGAGCAGCAGAGCAGCGAGCGATCGAGCGCACCTCCACCTGCCAGCAGGGCTGCCCAGGCGATCAGAAGAGCGAGTACAAGAGGAATGGCGTTCATGGCTGCAGCGCGTAGCTCCAGACCAGAGGTTCGATGGCGCCTGCCACCTCAAGCTTCAGCTCGAGCACAAGAGGCAGACCCTCTTTCAGTTCTGGCTGCCACTCGCCACTTTTTTTATCCAGCATCCGGCAGCTGATCTGCTGCACTCCGAGCAGTAGCAGCTGTCTCTCCTTGTTGATCAAAAGCTCCAATCTGCCCTCATGCATGCGGCGCAGCTCGAATCTCTGTTCTCCCTGCAGCATCGGATCGCGCGAGAGAGGGTGTATGATGTGTCCCGAAAGAATCCAGCAGCCGCTCTCCTCGCGGCAGGAGAGAGATGCTACAAGCGAAGCGAAGAGCCGCTCTAGCCTCAGGTCACACCTCTCTAGAGCAAAGAGTAGCTCGCTCTTTTCCTGCAGCTTGTGTTGACGCGTTGCCTGCATACGCATCGCTCCCAGCAGAAAGGCAATCAGCATCCCAAGCAGCGTCATCGCCACCAGAAGCTCAAGCAGCAGGAAGGGGCGCCGTCTGCGGGTCGACAAATAGGAATGTGGTGCGCCGTGCATGACTCTCTTTTCCTTGGTAGAGATCGAGCTGAATCAGATAGCAGGTGCCAGTTTGAGTCTTTTTGACTTTGTTGATGGTGCTCACCAGCCTGACAGTCACCGGTCTGCCATAAATCGGCCGCAGCTCTTTCTCTAGCTTCAGCAGCTCCTCTTTCTCCACCCTGTCTTGCCACGACAGGCTTCGCAATTTCTGCGAAGAGAGAGCCAGGAGCTCGCGCCCTCCCCAATCGATCGCCAGATCGGCTGCAGCTCTTCTTAAAGTCCGCACCTGCGATGCGCCCGAGGCTAGCAGAACAGCAGCGCAGCCTGCTGTGATCATCAGCGCTAGCAGCACCTCTAGAAGAAGAAATGGTTTTCTTTTCACCGTCACTCGGTCATCTAGTCTAGTCCGAACAAGATTTGACTGGAACCGAACAGGCGAGATAAGCTGTTTCACAGCCTCAGACAGGAGCTATCAAATTTCAGCATGAACGGTCGAGCTTTATACAATACTCTGAGGATCAATTGGGTGCGCGATCCATCACTTCCCATCCAGCCTTGGCAGGTAGAAAATTACCGCGATCTCCCCTTGGCAAGGTTATTCGAAGCGCTCTCCGAGTTGGGGCTGAAGCTGGACGAGCCCCGCTTTCTCGCCTATGCCGAAGAGGCCGATTCGCCCGAGCAGCTCTCCGAACTACTCTGCCCCGACGAGTGGGAAGAGGAGTCCTGTGCCCGCGCCTATTTGTTTTTGTTTGAAGTGTGGCGCAGGCTGATGCCGCAGTGCCGCTCGCTGTCAGTTCTCTGCGACGATCTCGACCAGTTCATCGCCGCCTGGGAGCGCGAACGACCAATCGATGAAGAGGCGCTCCTCTTTGCTCTGGAAGAGCTGGAGAGTCTCCTTGAAGAGAGCGTCGATGCTGGCACATCGCCAAGAGAGGCGCTCGCCACGATCGCCGCCTGGTCGGCGCACGACCTCGAAGGCTTCCTGCACTCTTACATCTCCGAACTGATCTCGCGCGACGAGACCGTTGCCTCCGAACTGCTCAGCGGCTTTGCCCCCTATGTGGAAGATCCGCTGCCCTTCGATCTCCTCCTCGTACGTCTCCTCCTCGAAAGCGACCCCGAACATGGTCTCGCCATGCTGGAAAGAATACTTGAAGAGCTAGAAGAGGAACCCGACCTCGACCTCCTCGTCGAGCTACTCGAGATTGCCCACCACGCCACGGAAGAGGAGATCGCCCAGCGCGCTGCTATCGCTGCCGCTTCGCATCTCTCCACCAACGAAGATCTCCAGCTGCTCCTCTCCGAGCTGATCCCCACTGCCGAAGAGATGCGTTGGCCCGCCGCACCCCAGCTCGCCGCCCTCCAGCTCAAAACCAAAGATCACCCCTCCGAATCCCCTCTCACTGGGGACGAACCCTCCCTCATCACCTCCCTCCTCCAGTAACATGAATTGTCTGACAAATGGGTCCATCCTATATTGGGTGTTCTCCGTGGAGAAAAGTGAGTTGTTCTATGCCTATGGCTCTCGTTGAAAAGCAGATTACCAGGTCGGAGCTTGCCGAGTTGGCAAAGGAGCGGTTTGGGGATTTGATCAAGGCTGTTGTAGATGTCGAGCGCGGCATCATGACGATCGGAGGAGAACTGCATGCGGATGAGGAAGCTCTTCTGTTGGATCAGGGATCGCGCCAGCAGGATTTATGGGGTATCAATCTCTACCCTGACAAGTCAGGGGACGACTTCATTGAATTCGATTCTATGATTAATCTAAGGCCTGGGCAGGGCAACCGCTCTCGTGACGTGCAAGATCCTGTGATCCGTCAGAAAATCAGGGACATTGTCAGTCAACTGGTGGAAACAGCATGAGGGAAGGATTTCAACATCAGTCATTGGCTGCGGGCAGGTGGAGTGCTTTTTCACTGGCTGAGCAGCTGGGCAATATCGGCAGCGAAGTGAATCGTGCGATCCGCGCTCGTGGAGACGAGAAACGCTTTGAAAGCGCGGTCTTGCGAGGTCTTGAACTATTCGATCTAACCATCGGCGACATCCGCTGGCGCAAACGCCTGAAAGAGCTTACGAGGGCAAGGGAACTTTTTTGCGATGCCGTCTTGGGTGGCACCGAGTATGGAACCTCCCTTGAAGATCTAGACAGATACTTCTATTATTTCGCCTTGGCAGCACGCGCTCATCGCTAGCCTGCTACCAGAAAAGAAATGGGATCAGGTCACAAAATTTGCAAAAAAGCATGAGAAAGCGCTCTAAGGTGGACTCCAAAATCAAGACCAAAAAATGACCTCGAAACCGAATGTCTTGCTGCTTAACCTAATACTCTCAGCAGCGTAGGGCCTGTAAAGACGAACACAGCTGGTGAGCTGACTCTCAGCATGTTCAGAAAAAAATACAACTGATTCGCAATCAACATGATAGGGAATAACATTCCTCGCCGTTAAGGTGGGGCGGTTGACTTTAAATGTAATACCGTATTACGGTATGTAAAAAGGATGGTAATACTGCATGGTTTCAAGAAACGCAAGTAAAAGAGGATCAAGGCCTGGATATTCTGCCAGGCTGACATCAAAATATCAGGCGACGATACCCAAAGAGATTCGAAAGCATTTACATCTAGAGAGTGGCGATGAGATTTTGTACGAGTTGCTACCGGATGACACCGTTCTTGTTCGAAAAACTTCGCCCTTAGACCTGGACTATCTAGGAGCCCTTAACTCAACAATGAATGAATGGGAATCGGACCAAGATGAGCAAGCCTACAAAAACCTATGATCTCTATGACGTGGTGAAAGTTCCCTTTCCTTTTACGGATGCTCAAACAACAAAGGTTCGTCCTGCTCTGATCATATCGGAGGCAAAACACTTTAATGCCAAAATTGGATTCAGTGTGATGGCGATGATCACCTCTATCAAGTCGCCAGAAGATCTTTGGCCTGCAGATCTTGTGATCAAAGATCTGCGACTTGCGGGGCTTCCGGTTCCCTCTATCATCCGTTTCAAGTTGTTTACACTCGATCATAGATTGATCCTGGGGAGTCTGGGGAAGCTTGCAGAAGCAGATCGAAATCATGTGCAAAAAAAACTAAGGGAAATTCTTTGCATCTGAAACTTTCCTATTAGAAAAAGTAGAAATTTTTCAGTGAAAAATCGAGACTACCTAGCTTAAAACCCGTGAATAGATAAGGTATACTTTCTCTAATTCGGGCAAATAAGCTAGGTATACATGAAAAAAACCGCCTAGGGAGGGGTTCTTTGCTCCACCCTCGATCGATATTGCCGAGTTTGTGCTCATCCAAGTTGAACAGAAGTGAGAACAGGTAGCCAAGACATCAGGGAAATTGCATGAAGAAATAGCTTGATACTTCTTGACGATATACTGAAATTCTACCCTCAATCGCACCCCGAGGGGGGAGTTGTTGCACGAATAAGAACTGTTATCAGACCGAGGGGAGAAGTTGGATGTGAATGAGCAGACTGCTCATTATAAGATGGGCCGGCTGCAGCTTCGATCCCTCGATCCTTGCTCCCGGGCCGTGCACAGCACTGT
>DAHXNQ010000032.1 GCA_027365315.1 Rhabdochlamydiaceae bacterium
ATCCATCCTTGTCGTCCGGGTGTGCACAGCACTACCCGGCGCGACTACGGAGCGCTCGCGACCTCGCAGCCTCTGCCTTCTTTAACCAGCCTTGAGTCGCAGGCGCGTAAAAGCCAAGCGATGATGACTTGCTGCGGAGGCTCTATTCTTTTACAGGCTGCGCTTCTGAGATGAGGAGACCAGGCTACCGTTGTTGCACTTCGGAGTTGAAAAGGCGTGGCCTTTCATGAGGTTATCTCATTAATGAAGCATCAGGCTATAGCTTTTGATATTGAGCAGGAAGATATTGGACTGGCTGACATAGATCCCGAATCAGACTTGCTCTAATGTCAGTGGTCGCGGGGGGGGGGATTGAGTCAGCCCTTTCTAGAGGAAGAGGTGGTTGCAAAACTGTAGGCCCCTAGAAAAATCGATGATTTTGGCGTCCGCTGTCAGAGCCAGCTTGCTGGCCCCTTGCTGTTCTGACGAGACCATACCCGAGAGGATAGGCGAGGAAGAACAGCGACAAGGGACACCAAAAGGGCGATTTTGCTGGGGGCCTACAGTTTTGCAACCGCCTCGGAAGACTATGAATTGGAGCTGCTATGAGAGAGCAGGGTCACCAACTCCTGGATGGGAGGCTTCTCTTCATCCGGGGCAGAAGAGAGAGCGCGCTCTGCGTGGGTGAGGGCGAGAGCGGTGCGCCCCCGTCCGTAGAAAAACTGGGCGAGGGAGAGTTCCAGCCTCCAGAGCTCGGGTAGACCCCACCCCTCTTTGCGAATGAACTTCATCAGGGGAGCGGCCACCTCGGAGGGGGGCGAACTGGAGGGGGCCCACTCGGCCGCCCGTTCAAACTCCAGAAGAGCGAGGCGAGCGCGCACCTGCCTCTGTTTGAGTCCGCTTCCCTTGCAGAAACGGGCCAAAAGCTCCCGTTTCCAGCGCTTCGCTTCGGAGCTTTTGCCTCCTGCCGAGCGCAGAAGCTGTCCATATCTCTCCCAAAAACAGGATTCGAGCCCGCGCGCCACACCCGCATCGAGTAGGCTTCCTGAGAGCGCCTCGTGCCCCAGCTGCTGCGCCCGCTCATAAAGGCTCATCAGCTGCAGTTCGGGTAGATTCTCTAGAGCCTGCCCCGCCACCAGCTCTTCCAGACCGCGGTAGTCGCAAAAGCGCTGCCAGAGATTCTCAGCTAGCTCCTGCGGCGAAAGGGGCAAATAGCCCGAATGAAATAGCTCTGCTCCTTTTGCATCGAGAATGCGCAGCAGCGGAAAATGTCCTACTCCCTGAGCGCTGCTCTTAGGCGCGCTGCTTTCGGAGGTGACAAGCAGCACGAAGCGACCGCGCACAGCGCCTACAAATTCGGAGGAGGCGAGAATCTCACCACGGATTCTCTCCGACCAGGGGCAGAATTCACCACCCAGCACAATTTGAAGAATAGGCTTACTATCCTCTTCGGCGCGCTTCAGCGCTATAGAAAGATCGCTGAGATAACAGGCGGGTAGCACTAAAGGGGCATGTTCGACCAAAAGCCTACCGGGGTCGAGGGCGAGAGCGCCGAGCTGAGTGGCCAGAAGCGCTAAAGTAGAAAGGGGCACCATTTTTTGAAGCATTGGCCTATGATCTCCTCGCCCCTTAGTACGAAATTTGGAGAAAAATTTCGAGATGCAATTGACACTTCCTACATTCATTTTGCGTCACAGAAGGGAAAATTTGAAAAAATGTAGCCTTTCCGGACTCGAAACTATGGAGGGACTGCGCTTCTTTCGCTATCCGCAGGTGACTCTCCCTCCTCTCGACCACTACCTCATCCTCTCGCTGGAGGGGCCTCCTCTTTCACAAGAAGATTGTCAGTATGGCCTGCTGCTGATCGACGCCACCTGGCGCTACGCTAAAATGATGCTGCGCACACTGCCCCCCTTTGGCCTCCATCAGTTACGCTCGCTCCCCTCCCATTTTCGCACCGCCTACCCCCGTAGGCAGCCCGATTGCGACCAGCCCGAAAGAGGACTTGCCTCGGTCGAGGCGCTCTATATCGCCCATAAACTGATGGGACGCTCCACTGAAGGCCTCCTCAACCACTACCACTGGGCAGACCAATTTCTTGATAAGAACAGCCGCTTCTTATCCTAAAACCAGCCGCTGGTTATAGTGACTCTGTCATGACCTATCAAACCTATTCAAAAGAAACACACGGGATCGCCCTAGAGAAGATCGACTCCCACGCTCTCCAGATTCTTGAAACCCTCCGCAACGCAGGATTTCTCGCCTTTGTGGTGGGCGGTGGCGTGCGCGATCTGCTGCTGGACAGAGCCCCCAAAGACTTCGATATCTCCACCTCTGCCAAGCCGGAAGAGATTAAAAAATTATTCCGAAATAGCATCCTGATCGGACGGCGCTTTCGTCTGGCACATATTCGCTTTGGCAGGAAGATTTTTGAAGTCTCCACATTCCGGGCTGGCGATCCCGAAACCAGCGAACTGATTTTGCGCGACAACACATGGGGCACTCCAGAGGAGGATGTGAAGCGGCGCGACTTCACTATCAACGGCCTTTTCTACGACTCTGAAGCCGAGACTGTGATCGACTATGTACAGGGCTATCCCGACATCCAGAAGAGATATCTCAGAACCATCGGGCAGCCCTTCCTCCGCTTTCGGCAAGATCCGGTCCGGATGCTGCGGATGCTGAAGTTTCAGGCGCGATTTGGCTTCGAGGTGGATCCTGAGGCGCGCATCGCCCTTCTCGAGTGCCGCAGCGAGATCCTCAAAAGCTCGCAGGCACGCGTGCTAGAGGAGCTGCTGCGGATGCTGGAATCGGGCGCTGCGCAGCCCTTCTTTCGGCTCATGGCCGATCACGGCATGCTGCACCCTCTCCTTCCCGAACTGGGCTCGTTTTTAGAGACCGATGAGGGAAGCCAGGTCTCCTGTTATCTAGAAGAGATTGACCGCTCTTTACAGGATGGCAGCCGTGCGCAGTTTGATCGCGCGGTGCTGATCGCCGCTCTCGTCTACCCAATGTACGAGTCGCTGATCATCGCTCGCTTCACCGTGAGGGAACGTAAATTCCATCTGGGAGAGGCGCTCGATACGGCGTTTGAACTTCTCGACGGAGTGTTTGGCCCCTTCTTCCAGCTACCTCGACGCATGAAGGGTGTAGCAGCCACGACCCTCGCTTCGCAGTACCGCCTCACTCCCCTTGAGAAGGTGCGCAGGCGCTCTCGCGTACCGAGCGATCCCGATTTTGCTCTCGCCCTCGAGCTGCTCTATCTGAGACAGCGGATCGAGCCGGGCCTCTCTACCCTCTATGATGAGTGGTCGACACTCTTTAAGAAACGGGTGGGAGAGTCCAAAGGCGAAGCGTCTAGAGGTGAGGGGCCGGGAGAAGAACAGGAAGCTGGTGGGGAGAGAAGACCGCGTAGACGCCGCAACAGGCGGCGCCGCGGTGGCAGATCCAAACCACCTGCTGCAGGGTGAGCATGCTACAAAAAGCTGAGATCGCCTCGCACCGGATCGCCTATCTCGGCTCTTCTTTGGAAGAGGGAGCTGTTCCCACACTCCTCTATTTTGCCCTCTCTGAAGAAGAGAGCCTCACCATCGATCCCTACGACCAACCGGTTAAAAGTTGGCTGGAGCTCTGGCAGAAGCAAGGAGTGGCTGCGCGTGCTATCTCTTTTTCTCTACCCTACCATGGAGCCCATCTACCCGCTGTAGAGGCGCTCACCAGGTGGGCCGAAGCGTTCGCCCGCAATGAAGATCCCCTCGCCCCCTTCCTCGACAGCTGTGAACTGATCATCTCCTCTCTTCTAGATGAGGGGCTCATCAATCCAGCCACCACTCTGCTAGCAGGGCTGTCGCGCGGCGCTCTTGTCGCTGCACATCTTCTGGCGCGCATGCCTGAGCTGAAGCTATTGGTGGGATATGCTCCCCTCACCTCTCTCATGCTGGCAAAGGAGTTTGCAACGCTTCCTAGCGGTGACTATCTCAAGCGTTACAACGTCGCAGAACTGATTCCCCGGCTGCTTCACCGGAAGGTCTGCCTCTTCATCGGCAACCACGATACCAGAGTGAGCACGCGAGCGGTCTCTTCTCTAGTCTGCGATCTGGCCGAAGCGGCCTACGCCGAAAGGATGCGCTCGCCCCATGTCGAGCTGCAGCTCTTCCCTTCGATCGGCCACCAGGGGCATGGCACGCCTCTTTCCATTTTTGTGGCCGGTATGGAGTGGGCGATAACGAGGTGTCACTCGTGAGCTGTGATATTTTTCTGGTAGCTGGCGAAGCGAGCGGTGATCTTTTGGGAGCGCAGCTGGCAGAGCGTCTGAAAAAGCTCTCTCCCGATCTACGCCTCGCTGGCGTAGCTGGTCCACGCATGCGGGCAGTGGGGGTGACGCCGCTCTTTCAGATGGAAGAGCTGAATGTGATGGGCTTTAGCGATGTGCTTGCTTCACTGCCACGCCTACTCTCCTCCTTCTTTCGCATCCGGCGCACCATCCTGAAGCTAGAGCCGCGCGCCGTCGTCTTCATCGACTATCCAGGCATGAACCTCAAATTGGCGGGCGCTCTTTGGGATAAAATCCCCAGTAAGCTGATCCAATATGTCTGCCCCTCTGTCTGGGCCTGGAAACGCCACCGCATCCAGATCATGGAAGAGACACTCGACCTGCTGCTCTGTCTTTTTCCCTTCGAGCCTGCGCTCTTTAATCCCGAAAAATTGCCAGCGCGCTTTGTAGGCCATCCCCTGGCTGTAAGCCAGCTCACTACACAGGCGGAAGAGCGCCCCTACATCGCCCTTTTTCCCGGTAGCCGCCTCCGCGAGATCGAACGCAACCTACCCATCCTGCTTGAGGCAGCCGAGAGGGTGGCTACACCTTTCAATAAAATCGCCATCTCGGTGGCTCACTCCGAGCTCGAGCCGCTCATCCACAGGCTAGCCGCTCCCTGGCTGGTCAGACACTCTTCCTGGGAGCTGGTACCAAGAGAGCAGTCGGCGCAGCTGATGGCGCGCTCTCATCTGGCGCTGGCCAAGTCGGGTACCATCACGCTAGAGCTAGCACTTCACGGCGTACCGACGGTGGTGATCTACGCCATCTCGCGCTTCGATCAGTTTTTGGCGCAAAAAGTTTTTAATATATCTCTACCCCACTACTGCATCGTCAATCTCCTGCTCAGCGAGCGGGTCTTTCCCGAGCTCTTTGGCTGCTACCTGACGGTCGATAGTCTAGTAGCTGCAGCTACTACTTTAAGTCAGGACCAGGCGGCGCGCAGCCACTGCCTCGCTCGCTGTAGTCAGCTAGCGGCCCAGCTGAAGGGAGACGAGGCTTCGCAGCTAGCGGCTCAAGAAATTTTGACAGTCGCAGGCATCCCCGCTTTGGTGTAGTCTCTTCAAGAGACATTTCTTCAATAGCCACTTCTTTAATAGATTATGCGATTTTCAGAGACCGATCCCTTTACCCTCATGATCGACCGCCTGCGCGACGGCCATAGGGAGCTCATTGCCGGATCGGTTCCTGCCGATTTCCTCGAGGTCAAAGAGGAGGAACTCTCCTTCCCGCATCCTGTCTCGTTTCGGGGGGAAGCCTACCTGGCCGAAGATCACCTGATCATCAATCTCGAAGCTAAAACCGATTGCGAGCTGCCCTGCAGCCTCTGCAACGAGCGCTTCATGAGGCCCCTTCATCTGCCCACCCTCACCCTCGCCATTGCGATCGAGGAGCTGCGTAAACCCTTCTACAGCTTCCGCGATGAACTACGCACCGCCCTGCTGCTCGAGGTGCCCGCCTTCGCCCACTGCTCCTCTCACAATAACTAAGACTCTCGAGGTAGTTGCAAAACTGTAGGCCCCTAGCAAAATCGCCCTTTTGCCGCCCCTTGTCACCGTCCTTCCTCGCCTACCCTCTCGGGTATGGTCTCGTCAGAACGGCAAGGGGCCAGCAAGCTGGCTCGGACAACGGACAGCAAAATCATCGATTTTTCTAGGAGCCTACAGTTTTGCAACCACCTCTCTCTCCGCGCATTTCGCTGTTGAACAGATGTCACCACCTTTTACCTACCGCCTGGTAGGCAAAGAGACATTTCTAAAAAATGCCTACAATCAGCTCTGATTATAGACCAAAAAATACAACATGTCCGATAGTGCTTGTTTCACGGTAGCGTGTGCAGGTCTTATCTCATGATTCTCAGATTTGTTTTTGTCTTCTTTGCATTCATGACATCATTTTTGTGTGCTCAAGAACAGCAGCAGGATTTCAGATCAAGCCTACTACAGCAATGGGTACTGCGTGATACCACCGCTCTCCGCCAAACCTCAGACATCAGCCAACTTGCAGAACTCCATGCGAACCGAGGAGAAAGTCTCTTATTGCTGGAAGCAGATGAGTACGCTCTTGCAGACTTTGAGCTGGCTTGTCAGTATGCCTCGCAATGCCAAACAGAAGAGATTTCTTTCTTAACGTTCCGACCTCTCTTCGGCGCATTTCTTGCATACATTCGCCTGGAAGATTTAGAACACGCGCAGGTTACAGCGGCTTTGCTGGAACAAATATTAAAAAATCATACATGTCGTGAATGTGCACATGAGATAGCAACCGCAGAGCGCCATTTTTGCTACGGAACCGTGACAATGCCCAAGATTTTTCAGACAATCCGAGCAGACCACCCTATTTTGGGACCCAACACTCCTATTCCCGACTATGAATGTTTGGATCGGGTTGACGCGATGGTGGCGGCTATTACTCCACTGATCGCAGTAGTCAAAAGAGCTGAAGTTCAAGCATTAGCCTGGATGGTAATCAATGAGCTTGCTGACCAAGCACGCTATTGTTGTTTGTCTGGAGGAATGTGGAAAGCTTGTCTGCAACCACTCGTGAACAAATTGCATTATTGGAAAGTGCTGGGGATCCCTGCAGATCCCATGTGGGATGATTAGAGGAGAATGTTATGAAAATGATTTTGCCGCTGATCTGCGCTTGCTGTACAGCATGGTATTGTTACGGCCAGACTGCGTTCCTGCTATCTTCGGGACAAGACGTGCGTTCTCAATGTCCTGCAGAATTGCGCACCTTAAATCCATTTGTCTTTTCCTTTGTTCTCAAAATGAACCAAGCAGATGTTGAACCAATCATTTGCTCGATTTCTGAGCAGTTAGCGCGTGTTGGCACAGTCGTAAAAAAGGAAATATTCACACCAGAAGGCGTGGATTTTGCTCCTCTCTCGCACCCAAGGCTTCAATTTTTTGTAGAACAGCTCGTCGACCTGGAAGGAAAGCCTTTGCCCATACTTGAAGCTCGACTCATACTAAGCTCGATTGTGCAGATTATGGCGAATAAGGAGCTATGTTCTGCAAGCCTGCGTCGCTGGTCTATTCAAATAGAAAGCAAGGGACAAAATGTACAGACAGCGGTGCAACAAACCCTCTCTCCGCTTCTTGCGCAGTTCGTTGCCGACTATCAGCTTGCAAACGACAAAGAAAGCAAACCCACATTCTACATCACCTATGACGCTTCTTGGTGGACAGCACAGTTTCGCTCACAAGCTACCCATTAATTCTTAACAACACACCGCGCAGACGATCCATGCTGAATCTGGAGTCCTCCCTCTGAAGTAGCGAGCTTTATGCCGCTGGTGATAAACTAAGCGGGCTATGTCAACCCCATCTCTTGCTAGCTTTCTCTGGCGATTCATCAGACCGCATAAGTGGAGGTTTGCAGCCATGCTGCTGCTGGCTCTCTCTTGGCCGCTCGACCAGACCCTCTGGCCCTACCTGCTGCGCAAGGTGACCGATCTTTTTGTACAGTACGATGGCAACAGGATGGCGGTCTTTGGATCGCTTCATTTTGTCATCGGCACCGCCATCGCTCTCTGGGTAGGTGTCGAGATCGCCTTCAGGACGATGGGATTTTTGATGGCGCGCCTCTTTCCCAAGATTGGCGCCGATGTGCGGATGGCGATGTTCGATCATATCCAGCACCACTCCCCTCACTACTTCAGCGAACATTTTGCCGGCAGCCTCACCAATAAAGTGACCGACATGGTGGCGCAGCTGGACTGGATGCTGCCGCAGTTTTTCTGGACGCTGGTACCCACTTTAGGGAGCTGCCTCATGAGCAGCTGCTTTCTCGCGACGATCCACCCCCTCTTTGCAGGAGTGATCCTTCTTTGGGCGGCGCTGCACTTTCTTCTCTCCTTCCTTTTTGCCAAGAGATGTGCACTACTAGAAGAGCAGCATGGCGAAGCGCGCAGCGAACTGGTGGGCAAGATTGTTGACAGCTTCACCAACAATGTGGCGGTCAATCTCTTCTACCGCTTCCGCCACGAAAGGCACTTCATCGAACAGTGGCAGAGCAAAGAGCGCGAGACTAGCGTCCGCGCTCGCCGCTACGTCGAATGGATGCGTCTAGTTTTAGGAATCCAGAGCGTGTTGCTGGCGGGAGTTGCTCTTAATAGTCTGATGATCTGGTTTTGGGCTAAAGGGCGCATCACCACAGGCGAAGTGGCGCAGATCTTCACCACCACCTGGAATATGATCTGGATGGTCTGGATGGCCAGCTCCGAGATCCCCACCCTCTTCCAGGCGCTGGGTATCTCTAGACAGGCTCTGACGGTTATGCACGATCCGCAGGATCTACACGACCGCAGAGGAGCTCTCCCTCTGAATGTGACAGCCGGTGAAATCCTCTTTGACAATGTCTCATTCCAGTACAGCGAGCACAGGCTATTTCGTAAAAAGAGCGTTGCCATTCCGGGCGGGCAGAAGGTGGGTCTGGTGGGATATTCGGGCACAGGTAAAACCACCTTTGTCAATCTCATCCTGCGCCTCTATCCCCTGCAGGAGGGGCGTATCCTCATCGATGGTCAGGAGATCGCTAGCATCAGCCTCGCCTCGCTGCGCAGCCAGATCTCCCTTATTCCTCAAGATCCCGCTCTCTTTCACCGCTCGCTACGCGACAACATCCTCTACGGAAGACCCGATGCCACCGAAGAGGAGATGATCGAGGCGGCAAAGAGGGCTCACTGTCACGAGTTCATCTCTCTGCTACCGCACGGCTACGACACCCTCGTGGGCGAGCGCGGCACCAAACTCTCCGGTGGAGAGCGGCAGCGCGTCGCCATCGCCCGCACTATCCTCGCAGGCACTCCCATCCTGCTTCTAGACGAAGCCACCTCCGCGCTGGACTCGGTGACCGAAAGCTACATCCAAGAAAGTCTCTCCTGGCTGATGCGCGGCCGCACCACCATCGTCATCGCCCATCGCCTCTCTACCCTCATCGGCATGGATCGCATTCTTGTCTTTGACAAGGGAGCGATCACCGAAGATGGAAACCACAGCGAACTGCTAGCTAAGGGTGGCCACTACGCACGCATGTGGAGCATGCAGGCGGGCGGCTTCCTCCCCTCTTAAATCGCATCCAAACAATATCGTAGAGCAGGGAAATTGCATGAAGAAATAGCTTGATACTTCTTGACGATATACTGAAATTCTACCCTCAATCGCACCCCGAGGAGGAGTTGTTGCACTTCGGAGTAAAGGCGACTGTTATCAGACCGAGGGGAGAAGTTGGATGTGAATGAGCAGACTGCTCATTATAAGATGGGCCGGCTGCAGCTTCGATCCCTCGATCCTTGCTCCCGGGCCGTGCACAGCACTGTCCCGGTCGCTACGGAGCGCTCGCGAGAGAGCTGGTCTCGGCCGGTTCGCTATTCGCTCACCTGCTCCGCATTGCGAAGACCCACCGGGTCTTCTTCATGTCTCCGCAGCAAGTCATCATCGCTTGGCGCTTGCGACTCAAGGCTGGTTAAAGAAGGCAGAGGCTGCGAGGTCGCAAGCGCTCCGTAGTCGCGCCGGGTAGTGCTGTGCACACCCGGACGACAAGGATGGATTCATCACAGTCGAAGACGGTCCACTCTCACAGCATAAGCTTGCTCGAACGAATGAAACTTTCTTCTTAGTCTGATAACAGTTCTTATTCGTGCAACTGCCTCAGAAGGCTAACTCTTTACCTTGAGCTCGCGAAGCGAGCTCAAAAGTGAAGCATTGCCTTCCACAAAACTGGTTGCCATTCTGTAACTGATTGAGGGCGTGGCGCGCGGTTTGAATAAGAGAACTGCAGTTGCCACCTTTCGGAGCGACTGCTAATGTGACCGTTGGATATGTTGACTCACGATCACGAAACTGCATGGCAGCAGTTCCTCGAATTCATGGAGGAGCGCTGCTCCTCGACCGAATTTCAGAACTGGCTCGCGCCCATTCGCGTCACGCCAGATGAAGGTGGATTACTTACACTCGAAGTACCCAATATCTTCGTGCGCGAGTATCTGCTCGATAACTACAAGAAAGAGCTGGCTAGCTTCCTGCCGATGAAACCAAGCGGCGAGCCCGCCTTTCAGTTTGTCATCGCAGAACCCAAAAAACCATCTGCGCCAGCCGCAGCTGCCACAGCAGAAAATCCTGCCGATGCAGCCGAAGCTCCCGGTCAGCCCGAGCTGAAGCTGAACGCCTTCTACACCTTCTCTGGCTTCATCGAAGGGCCAGCAAATCAGTTTGTGCGCTCGGCAGCTCTTGGCGTAGCGACAAGGCCAGGCAAATCCTACAACCCCCTCTTCATCCATGGCGGCGTAGGTCTAGGCAAGACACACCTTCTTCATGCGATCGGTCACCATGTTAGGCAGCATCACAAACGGCTGCGCATTCAGTGCATCACCACAGAAGCGTTCATCAACGAGCTGGTGGACAGTCTGAAGAATAAGTCGGTCGACAAGATGAAGCGCTTCTACCGCTCACTCGATGTACTGCTGGTCGATGATATCCAGTTTCTGCAGAGCCGCCTCAATTTTGAGGAGGAGTTCTGCCACATGTTTGAAACCCTCATCCATCAGAACAAGCAGATTGTGGTGACAAGCGATAAACCACCCGGCGCCCTGAAGCTCTCCGAGCGGATGGTAGCGCGCATGGAGTGGGGCCTTGTCGCCCATGTGGGCATACCCGATCTAGAGACCCGCGTCGCTATCTTGCAGCACAAAGCCGAGCAGAAGGGGCTACGCCTGCCCAGCCAGATGGCCTTCTTCATCGCCGAGCACATCTTTCATAACGTCAGACAGCTGGAGGGTGCCCTCAATCGCCTGAGCGCCTACTGCCGCCTGATGGGAATGGAGGTGACCGAAGAGGCTGTCGAAAAAACCCTCAGCGAGCTGTTCCAGCGTACCCCCCAGAAAAGGGTCTCGGTGGACAGCATCCTCAGCAGCGTCGCCACCATCTTTGGCGTCCGCGTAAGCGATCTGCGCGGCAACTCCCGCACCAAGGGAGTCGCCTTCCCCCGCCAAGTGGCCATGTACCTAGCCAAAGAGCTGATCAGCAGCGACTCTGTCGTCAAGCTCGCCAGCTCCTTTGGTGGCAAAACCCACTCCACCTTCCTGCACGCCTGGAACAAGGTGCGCAAGCAGGCCGAAGTGGACGAGACCCTCCGCCGTCAGATCCAGATGGCCCGCCGCAACCTCGAAGAATAGTAAAACAGGAATGCATGGAGAGTCTCCATCCAAGAAAGTCTGTTAGAAGGCTAACTCTCTAACTTGAGCTCGCGAAGCGAGCTCCCTGGAGTGCGGGGCTGTGCCCTGCCCTGTTTATTGCTGAGTTTGTGCTAGCTCAAGTTGAACAAAAGTGAGAGCGGGGCACAGCCCCGCACTCCAGAGAGCGCTTCGCGCTCAAGAGTGAGAACTTTCCACTTCACAAAAGCTGCTCTATGAACTTGGGTTTCAGATATCTAGAACATGTCATGAAAAATCCACGGGTTACCCGTTGTTTTTCACGGTCAGATGGCTCGCCGCAACCTCGAAGAGTAGGGCGTCGTAAAAGATCAATCTAAGCGATTGACTCTGTAACGGGCCGCCTTTTTGGCCCCTTCCTGAATGATCAGTCCTTTTTCTACCAGGTCGGCGAGGTCTCTTTGCAAAGAGCGTCTATTGATCCCGGGGCAGAATGATTCATAGTCTTGAATTGTAAAATCTTCCTCCCGCGTCAGCAGGCTTTCCAGCGCCTGTTTCTGTCTTTCAGAAAGCTTGTACTGAGGCACTAACAGATCCAATTTCATAGCATGAGATCCTTTGAGTTGGATTTCATGCATTTGGGTCTCTAATGCCCTGGTGAAATATTCGAGCCAAGCAGTCATATCCATATTGTTATTTCTGACCGATTGCAGTGCTTGGTAATAGTCCTGTCGATTGCGATCGTAATATTCACTAATTGTAAAAAGTCTTTTAAAATCATAACCTGAACGGTAAAGAGAGAGGGTCGACAACAATCGAGAGGTTCTGCCGTTACCATCCACAAAGGGATGGATATGGACGAGCTGAAACTGCGCGATCCCGGCTACAAGAACGGGTGGAATAGTTCGTTCATTCTGTAGCCAATCTACCAACTCGGCCATGAAGACGGGAACGTCATAGGGTGCTGGCGGAGTATAGATAATCTCTCTTGTTTTTGAATTGGCCACATAATTTTGAATGGTTCTGTATTGTCCTGGTTGGGCGCTGTTTCCCCGTACGCCTTCGACTAAACGTCTATGGATTTCCCTAATTAGACCCTCGGTGATAGGACCTTGAGACAAAACATAGTCAGCAACGAAATCGAAGGCCTTTCTGTAGTTCAGCAGCTCTTTGACATCTTCAGAATCAACTCCCGACATTGTTTCACCAGCGATCAGCCGCTCTGACTGATCTAGGCTTAAATGAGTACCCTCTATGTGTGTGGTGTGGTGAGCTTCTAAAAGCAGAGCACGGGCCTGCATTTTAGATACCCAATCTTTTGAAAGATTGGCGGCCTCTAAAAATCCCCGGGTACGTTCAATGGCTGTGAGTGCGGACGCAATAGGGATGGAAATGGTGAATTTTGGATGAAACGGCATGTTTTTACGACACTTTTTCCTTTATTATGTCATAAAAAGACCATTTGGCAAGTTGTTTTTCTCTTTTTACGACACTTTTACGACACTTTTTGCGACAGAATTAACGTAAATATGTCGCAAAAACACAAAGCCGCCTAGGCCAAAGTAAGTCTACAAGATTGATTTTCAGCCATCTATGACATGTCATGGAAAATCCACGGGTTACCCGTGGATTTTTCACGGCCAGATGGCCCCCTTATCCTCAGAGAATAAGGGGGCTTTTTTTAGTCTTCATCGAATTCATGAACAACAGACGGCAGCACAAGATGGTTCGCCTGAGCGGTCATAAAAACAAAAGATCAACTGACATTATAATATTGTTAATTTTTATATGATCCTACTAGTCACGACAGAGGGTGAGGGCGTAGACACGGAAGGCGCCTGCTAGGTAGAGCTGCTCGGTGCAGGCCTGGATGGTGGCGCCTGTGGTGGCCACATCGTCGATGAGGAGGATGGTTTCGCCGGCGACTGAGGCGAGCCAGGAGAAGCGGTTTTGTCGGGAGGGATCTTGGCGTGCCTGCTTGCCGAGGCGGCTTTGGGAGGGGTGGCCCATCTGGGCGGAGAGTAGGCGGCGGGAGGGGCGGTTGATGAGGAGGGCTAGCTCCTCGGCAAGCAGGCGGGTGGGCTCCCAGCCGCGGCTCCAGCGCTTCAGAAGGGGCGAAGGGACCCATGTGATCTGATCGGGCCAGGGCCAGCGCAGTTCGAGTAGCTGGAGAAGCAGCAGGCTAGAAAGAGCGGGAGCTAAATGCTGGCGGCCGGAAAATTTGTAGAAACGTAGAAGTGAACGCGCAGCGCCGTGATAGGGAAAAGCGGAGGCCAGTTTTAGGTCGGGAAAGTGCCCTCTCTCTTCACGCTGATGCCAGCATTCTGCGCAGAGTCTATGCTCCTCTTCACTCTCGGCAAAGCAGATGCGGCAGCGGGTGGCGGGATCGAGCAGCTGAGGCAAGCAATTTTTGCAGAGATTGTAATGCGACTCTTTGCGGCAGAGAAGGCAGAAACGGGGCGCTAGAAATTGAAGTGCCTCTTCAGCGCACCAGTGCCAGGTAGTCCTTTTCGTTAAGGAGGGTGGTGGGCAACTGTGCCCTGACAGGGACAAGGCGGTAGAGCCATCCCTCTTTTTCGGGAGAGCGGCAGATGAGGTCGGGATCTTGAAGAAGGGCATGGTTCACCTCCACCACCTCACCAGCGAGAGGAGCGTAGAGATCGGCGGCAGCTTTGGTCGACTCCAGCACACAGACAGGCGCGCTCTCCTCTAGATGGGTTCCCACTTTGGGCAACTCGACATAGACTACGCTTCCCAGCTGTTCCACTGCATAACGAGAGATGCCAATGGTGACACTCTCATCTTCGCCGGTCAAGATCCAATCATGTGTCTCTGTGTAGAGCATCAATTCACCAAAACTAGAGTTGCAAAGAGTGCGGGGCTTCTCTCGATGGGACATTCCCGCGATGGAATGGGGAAATGCTGCGGTTCCTTATCCGTGCGGTGCAGGCGGTAGGCAAAGCCAAGAGTGCCTAAAGTGGGATCATATCCAAAGAGCTGATCGCGCCTGATGAAACAGAAGAGTGTGTAGCCCCCCCTCGTGGGCTGGGTAGTTAGCTCAAGATCGCTCAGATCCTGTAATGGTCTCGGATCGTCGCTGCGGATGCGGGTCAGCTCGACAGCCTGCACTCCATGCACTTTGCTGGGTAGCAGCAGGATCTGATGGCAGAACTTGGTAGGGCGCGCTAGCTCCTTCAGGCAGCGGGTGTCGATGAAGAGCTCCAGCGCATCTCCCTCTTCAAACTCAGGATAGGCGCAGCGAGTGATCGGCTCTTCCACTTCAGCGCGCAGATAGAGCCCCTCATCCGACCAGCCCATATAGAGAGTGGCAAACCGCTCCTCGTCCAGCCAGCTAGAGAGATCGGGAAGCTGACGAGCCCTCTTCTCTCTTTTGGGGCCGCTGCTGGGCAGCTTGGGGAGATCCACCTCGATGTCAAAAAAGCGCCAGGGCCTGACAGGCGGAAGCTTCTCTAGCAGTTCGAGATGGTCTGCGCTCATAGCCCTTCCATCAGTTCGCTTGCCGCCTCGGCGCGGCGCTGCTGATGCAGCTTTTGCAATTTGCGCTCTTTCAGACGGCTGACCGCCTCTTCATTTAGACTGCGACCGATGACGCGATAGCCCAATTTCGCCTCTTCATTGATGCGCCATTCACCTATCGAGAGCGTGGCCGCTTCACGGAAAGGGGTGGCAGCGATCTCATCTAGCAGAAGTTTCTGCTGGCGGCGTAGGGGCGCCCACTCTAGATCGCTCGCGATCTGTCCCATGCCAGAAAGAATCGAAGAGGTGAGGCGATGAGAGTCGTATGCGTAGGCTTCCCCTCCTCTCTCGGCCAGTAACGCTAGATCGCGCGAGGCAAGCTCGGTGAAGCAGAGAATCCGTGACGAAGCCACGAGTTCAAGCGGCTGAATGGTGTAGAGCACCCCCTCCAATTTCACCAGTGGCTGGGGCAGCAACTCCTGCAGTTCTTTTCCCATCTCATGCGAGAGTCCCGGTAGATCGGGCGAGCTTCCATCGCCGCGGATGCGAAGGGTCCTCTTCTCGAGAGTTTTGGTTGCGAGGCGCTCCACCTGTAGCTCGGGTCTTTCGATCAGCATCTGTTTGGCGGCGTAGCGATCGAGCTGGGTGCGTTCCTTCACTCCGCAAGCAGAGATGCGCTCGTAGCGAGCCGCTCTGTCAAGCTGGGCAGAGCCCCTGATAAAGGGATGCTCGCGACGCAGCCTCTCCCACCCTGCATCGCTAAGCTGCCAGGCGAGCAGCTGATCGAGAGGAATGGTCTGCATCGTCTCCTCTTCGGTGACAGAGGCCATCTCCACTACCAGACTTCTCTCGACAAGAGAGGGCATCTCGAGTGCGATCTCCTCTGCGCTGCGCAGAGCGGTTGGCAAAAGCGACTCATCGCAGACAGGCTGCGCCACCAGACTCAGATAACCACCAAACGCAGCGGGCGACCTGCTCACTGCATCGAGAAGAGATTTCGGCATCTCCATGATCTCGAGCTCCAACTGCTCGAAGCTAGCCAGCTCTTCCAAGGTGAGCAGTTCATCTGGAAGGGCTGGCATCCTCGCCTCAGCTTCAGCAAGCAAAGAGCGCAGCGCCAGCGCATCGCGCCAGAATCCAATCGCCACTTTAACAGGAATACCCAGACCAGCCAGCTGCGAGCGGAGCTGCTGCTCGGCCATCTGAATCGAACAGGACTCGCGGAAGCTACTCTCCAACATCATCTTGGAGGCGACCACCATCTGCTTCCAGACGGCGCTCTCCTCGATGGTAAATCCGCGCAAAGCGGCTAGATCACCTGTCTGCATCAGCGTTTCGGCGGCAAGGCGAGACAGTGTGGGTCCTAGCCAATCCTCGAGTGAGTGGAAGCGGAAGAGCGTCAGATCGGCAGTAGCCAGATATTCGTCTGGTAACTGCATTCCCCCCTCTTTTGCTTGCATCATCAGCAGCTGGCGCGCCCAGTAAGGCGGCAGATCGCTCGCTAGGCCATAGAGCGCAAGCCAACGGTCTAGATCTTTCACTGTGAGTCCCGCGATAGAGGCTACCTCCTGTTCGAGTTGAGGCGAAAGGTAGTGCCAGACTGTCTGAAGGGAAAGCGCAGGCTGACGTGGATGGACAAAAGGATGGAACGAGCGCGCTCTAGCAAAAGAGCGCTCCAGCTCATCTTCGATGGCGACAGAGCCTCTCTTCTCCTTCATGGCCAGCAGCAGACCGGTCTCGATAAGGTCGGAGCGCAGCAGACCGTCGTTGAAGAGAAGCGGTAGTGCGTTAGGAGAGAGTGTGGCTAGCTCGCGCTGTCCGCAGCCCAGCATGGTGACATAGGCGGCCAGCTCCTCTTCATAGATGGGAGTCCCTCTAAGGCGGTGGCCTACCACCGTCCAAGCAGCTCTTGGATCCTCTTCATCTGCCGGGCCATTACGCGCTATCGCGCTATAGGTGCCAAAGAAGGCCATCGAAGCAATGGTGAAGAACCCTACCACTCCAAAAATCCACTTCTGATATCGACGCAGTAGACTCCACATGATGAACTCCTAATATGCTTTGGCAAACAGTACGCGACGCAGACTTTTTTTGCCGCTGATTGGACAGATTCCAGGGTCGCTCTGTAGGTGATCCTCAAGAGGAATGCAGCGCAATGTCACGCCCAGATCCCGCTTCAGCTGCTCCTCTACCTCGAGATCTTCCGACCAGTGGGCAAAGGCAAAGCCTCCATGGATCTCCGGCTGCTCGGGATTTTTAGGCGTGAAGAACTCATAGAACTGATCGCGGCTGTCGATGGTGCAGATATGCTCTTTCTGGAACGCCTCGGCCTTAGCCAGAAGCGCGTCCTGCATCTGCTGCAAAATGGTGGGTAGCTGCGTGGCCAATTCGCTCGCCTTCAGACGCACTCCCTCTTTTGGGCCCAGGTCGCGACGGTAGAGCATCAGCTCGCCCGATTCTACCTCGCGCATGCCGATCTCGAGGCGCAGCGGCACCCCCTTCTTCACCCAGCGCCACTTCTTGTCACCGCTTTTGCCCTCGCGACTATCCACCACAATACCGAGTGGCTCGCCAGACAACTGCACGCTACCAAGCGAAGCTGCTAGCTCGTTACAGAAGTGGTGCACCGCTGATAGATTCTCCTCTTTATGCACAATCGGCAGAATGACCAGATGGGTGCTGGCGATGCGAGGTGGGATGACCATCCCGTCATCATCGGCGTGGGTCATGATGAGAGCCCCAATGAGGCGGGTGGTCGCTCCACACCAAGAGGTGGTCCAGGCGTACTGCTCTTGCCCCCCCTCATCGCAGAAGCGGATCCCCTGCGCTCTAGAAAAATTCTGTCCAAGGAAGTGAGATGTGCCCGCCTGAAGCGCCTTCCGATCCTGCATCATCGCCTCAATGCAATAGGTGGCGACAGCGCCGGGGAAACGCTCGGTGGCGCTCTTCTCGCCCCGAATCATCGGGATGGCGAGATAGTCCCTGGCAAACTGAGCATAGAGATCGAGGATCATCCTCGTCTCCTGCTGCGCCTCTTCAGCCGATGCATAGACTGCATGTCCCTCTTGCCAGAGAAACTCGGTGGTGCGCAAGAAAAGACGGGTGCGCATCTCCCAGCGCACGACGTTGGCCCACTGGTTGATACGCAGAGGTAGATCGCGGTAGGACTCGATCCATTTGGCAAACATGGCGCCAATGATCATCTCCGAGGTGGGACGCACCACATAGGGCTCTTCGAGAGGAGCTGCTGGAACCAGCTTGCCCTCTTTATTCTGCTCGAGTCTGTGATGAGTGACGATGGCACACTCTTTGGCAAATCCCTCCACATGCTCCGCCTCTTGCTGAAGAAAACTGAGCGGGATGAAGAGCGGGAAATAGGCGTTCTGGTGGCCGGTCTCCTTCAGTTTGCGATCAAGCAGACGCTGGATCGACTCCCAGATGGCATAGCCCCAAGGCGTAATCACCATGCAGCCGCGCACAGGCGCATGCTCGGCCAGCTCTGCCTCGCTAACCACCTCTTGGTACCAATCGGCGTAGTTCTGCTTTCGTGTCGTCTTCAGTGCATGGGTCATGATGTCTAATTGGTAAATGAGTTTACTAACATTTCGGGCAGCTGCCTGCGCAGCTGGTCTGCGGCCTCTTTCGAGCCGGCCAGCGGCAGCGTATGCTTCAGCATCGCCTGGACTACCGGAGAGTCTGCTCCCAACGCCGCCTCGAGAATCTCTCTCTCCGGCATCATCAGAGCGATGGTCCCCTGGTGGAGCAGCCCCTCTTTTGTCCTGCGCTGCGCAGCGCCCACCAGCTTTTTCGCTCCCAGCACCACATCATACTGGGTGGGGCGCGCCATGCAGAAGTGGGCATTTGCGGCAGCGGCTGGCTTCATATCCTCGCGGATCAGAAGCGCTTCGCTCTCTAAAAGAGGCTTTAACGCATCCATTACCCGCTCGTTCACCCACTGGTAGGAGGCAAGTAGGCCCCCCTGGAAGGCGGGATGGGAGGCGGGCAGCAGCAGTGAGAAGGCGTAGTCCCATAGGTGGAAGACCGCCCCCCCTCCGGTTGGACGGCGCGCCAGGTCGATTCCGCGCCTCTTCAGCTCATCGATCTGCAGCCAGCGCTCTTTTTTAAAAAAATAGCCATATGTGATGGAAGGACGGCTCCACTCATAGAGGTGCAAAATCATCGAACCCTCTGAATGTAACCCCTCTAGCAGCTCGGTATCAAACTGCATATTGTCTTCGGCGGAGCGCACCCCGGTAGAGAGAACTTGACAATCCATCTTAGTGGCCAGCCTGTTATTATCGCAGAAACCGGGATTTTCTTGATTTCAGCAGAGCTCTTTTGCCAAAAAGAGAAAAAACGAGGGGTCTATGTTCGACAAGTTCACCAACCGCGCCAAGCAGGTGATCAAGCTGGCCAAAAAAGAGGCGCAGCGGCTCAACCATAACTATCTTGGAACCGAGCATGTGCTGCTGGGTCTTCTCAAGCTAGGCCAGGGGATCGCAGTCAATGTTTTGCGCAATCTCAATCTCGACTACGAGACTGTCCGGGCCGAAGTGGAGCGGATGGTGGGATTTGGTCCCGAGATCCAGGTCTATGGCGATCCAGCGCTCACCGGCAAGGTAAAAAAAGTTTTTGAGTATGCAGCCGAAGAGGCCGCCTCACTCAGCCACAACTACATCGGCACCGAACACCTTCTGCTAGCCCTGCTGCGGCAGACCGACGGCGTAGCCGCCCAGGTGTTAGAAAATCTCAATATCAGCCTAAAAGATGTGCGCCGCGAGGTGCTGAAAGAGCTAGAGACCTTCAATCTGCAACTGCCCCCGATGGGCATGGGAGGAGGCCCCACCCCCAATGGCAACGGCGCCGCTAGAGGTGGAGAGCGCCCCTCGGCTCTGGAAAAGATGCCCGCCCTGAAGGCCTATGGCCACGACCTCACCGAACTCTGCCGCGAAGGCAAACTCGATCCGGTGATCGGACGCAAGGACGAGGTGGAGAGGCTGATCTTGATTCTCTGCCGCCGCCGCAAGAACAACCCCGTTCTGATTGGCGAAGCGGGGGTGGGTAAAACTGCTATTGTTGAAGGACTAGCGCACGCCATTGTGAAGGGCGACGTCCCCGACCATCTCGCCAAGAAAAAGCTAATCTCCCTCGACCTCACCCTGATGATCGCCGGTACCAAGTACCGCGGCCAGTTCGAAGAGCGCATCAAAGCGGTGATGGATGAGGTGAAAAAGAGCGGCAATGTCCTCCTCTTCATCGACGAAATCCACACCATCGTGGGCGCCGGCGCCGCTGAAGGAGCCATCGACGCCTCAAACATCTTAAAACCCGCCCTATCGCGCGGCGAGATCCAGTGCATCGGCGCCACCACGCTCGATGAATACCGCAAACATATCGAAAAGGATGCTGCGCTCGAAAGGCGCTTCCAGAAAATCCTGGTAGCACCCCCTTCGGTGAACGAAGCGATCGAGATCCTCTACGGCCTGAAGACCAAATACGAAGAGCACCACAAGTGTCTCTATACCGATCAGGCGGTCCAGAGCGCCGTCTTCCTCTCCGATCGCTACATCACCGGCCGCTTTTTACCCGATAAGGCGATCGACCTGATCGACGAAGCGGGCGCCAAAGCGCGCATCGCCACCATGCAGCAGCCGGCCGAAATCTCCGAGTGCGAGATCGAGATCGAGCGCGTACGCCTGGGCAAAGAGGGCGCGATCCAGAAACAGGACTACGAGACAGCCGCCCGCCTGCGCGACGAAGAGAAGAAGCTGCGCGACAAACTCGATCAACTGCGAAGTTCGTGGGAGAACATGAAAGAGGAGCGCAAGGTGATCGTCGACGAGGAGGAGGTGGCTCAGATTGTCTCGAAGCAGACCGGCATTCCGTTGACTCGCCTGACCGAAGGCGAAACCACGAAGGTGCTGCGCATGGAGGAGCTGCTCAAGCAAAACCTCATCGGCCAAGACGAAGCGGTCAGCATTGTCTGCCGCGCCATCCGCCGCAGCCGCGCCGACATCAAAGATCCCAACCGCCCCATCGGCGCCTTCCTCTTCCTCGGCCCAACAGGCGTAGGCAAGACGCTGCTAGCCAAGCAGCTGGCCGTCCAGATGTTTGGTGGTGAAGATGCCCTGATCCAGATCGACATGTCCGAGTACATGGAGAAGTTTGCGATCAGCCGCATGACAGGCTCTCCTCCCGGCTACGTGGGTCACGAAGAGGGCGGCCAGCTGACCGAGCAGGTACGCCAGCGCCCCTACTGCGTCATCCTCTTTGACGAGATCGAGAAGGCGCACCCCGATGTGAAGAACCTCCTGCTGCAGATCCTCGAGGAGGGACGTCTCACCGACTCGTTTGGTCGCAAGATCGACTTCCGCAACACCATCGTCATCATGACCTCCAATCTGGGGGCCGACCTGATCCGCCGCAACACCCAGATGGGCTTTGGCGCGCAAGAGGGAATGATGGACCAAGAGACGATGCGCCGTACCATCATGGAGACTGTGAGAAAGCAGTTCCCACCCGAGTTTGTCAACCGCCTCGACGATACCGTCATCTTCCGCATGCTGAACAAAGAGCAGCTGGAGAAGGTGGTCGATCTCGAAGTGGCCAAGGTGCAAAGCCGCCTCGCCCGCAAAGAGATTGTTCTCGATCTCGACGAGGCGGCCAAAGCCTTCTTGGTGGAAAAGGGATTCTACCCCGAGATGGGCGCTCGTCCGCTGCGCCGCGTCATCGAGCAGTATCTCGAAGATCCACTCGCCGAGAAGATGCTGATGAGCCCGAACACCAAAGGCCACTTCCGCGTTTCAGTGGAAGGGGACAAACTGGTCTTCCAGGAGTCGGAATTGGTCTCTTCTGCCCCCAAGGCAGAGGAGGGTCAAGCAAAATAGCCATCTGAGGCAATTGCAAAACTATAGGCCCCCAGCAAAATCGCCCTTTTGGCGTCCCTTGTCGCTGTTCTTCCTCGCCTACCCTCTTTTTATGCAGGCAGCTGAAGAGTGATCGGTTTCTTGATCATAGCGCCACCGAGGCACTCATCACCTTGGTAGAAGACGATTGACTGGCGCGGGGCGATGGCACGCTGGGGGCGGGAAAAGCGCACAGTCAGCTGCTCTCCATCGCAGGAGAGAATTTCGCACTCTTCGTCCTCCTGGCGATAGCGGATCTTGGCCTGGCAGCGATAGGGAAAGGTCTGAGGCGGCGCCACCACCCAAGAGGCTTCGGTGGCAGTGAGTGCGCTAGCGTAGAGGGCGGGATGATCGACACCGCGCTCCACCAGCACCACATTCTCTTCGACAATCTTACCCACCACAAACCAGGCGTCGCCAGGACCGCCTAGGCCTATCCCCTTGCGCTGACCGATGGTGTAGTAGGCGACACCCAGATGTTCCCCCACTGTCTCTCCTGAAAGGGTGCGGAAGGCTCCCGGCCTGTAGGGAAGGTAGCCGCTGAGGAACTCTCTAAAATCCCGTTTACCGATGAAGCAGATGCCGGTGCTGTCGCGCTTTTCGGCTGTCGCTAGCCCCGCCTCTTTAGCAATGCGGCGCACCTCCGATTTGGGAAGATCCCCTATCGGAAAGAGCACCTTCTCCAGGATGGAGGAGTTGAGGGTGTAGAGGAAATAGCTCTGATCTTTTCCTGAGTCGAGCCCTTTCAGAAGGGAGGCTTTGCCATCTCGCATCCCTTTGCGCGCATAGTGACCAGTGGCGATCGCCTCGGCGCCTAGATCGAGCGCCTTTTGAAGGAAAAAATTAAACTTAATCTCTCGGTTGCAGAGGATGTCGGGATTGGGGGTGAACCCCTGAGAGAGCTCATCAACAAAAATCTTAAATACATGATCCCAGTAGTGACGCGCTAGGTTCACCGGATAGCAAGGGATGTCGATCTGCTTAGCAACCCGCAGCACATCCTCGTAATCCTGCTCGGCGGGGCAGGCAGGGCCGCTCTCCTCCCAATTCCTCATGAAGAGACCAATCACCTCGTAGCCCTGCTGCTTCAAAAGAAGCGCCGTTACTGAGGAGTCGACCCCCCCAGACATGCCAACTACAATTTTCTTTTTTATATCTCTAATCAGCACAGCGCCCCCAACGAGGGCGCCATTCTAACAGCCTTCCACGAAAAGCTCTAGCTACGCATCTTGCTGTGGCGGATGCCGTAGAAGAAGTAGATGGCTAGACCGATGGCCATCCAGACAAGGGCCTGGATCCAGGTGACTCCTGGAAGCAGCGCCATCTGGAAGAGGCAGATGAGGGTCCCTGCAATGGGCACAAAGGGCACCCAGGGTGTCCTGAAGGGACGTGGCAGCTTGGGGGCGCTGCGGCGCAGCAGCAGCACACCAAAGCAGACAAAGGCAAAGGCCATCAGGGTACCCATCGAGACCAGCTGACCCAAAATTTCGACCGGGAAGAGACCTGCTACCAGAGCACAGACGAAGGTGACGACAAGCGTGCCACTAAAGGGGGTGCCAAAGCGAGGATGGACGCGCGCAAAGGCGGGAGGCATCAGCTTATCGCTTGCCATGCTGTAGAATACACGCGTCTGGCTCATCAGCATCACCATCACCACCGAGGTGAGGGCGGCCAAAATCGCCAGGTTCATGAAGAGGCGAAGGAAAGCAAACTTGGGCCCCAGCGCCGTTAGAGCCACCGCAATCGGGTCGGGCACAGCGAGCGCCTTGTAGCTCACCAGACCGGTCAATACAAGAACCAGCAGCATGTAGACTGCTGTCGAGATACCCAGCGAGCCGATCATGCCAAGAGGCAGATCGCGCTGCGGATTCTTGGTCTCCTGCGCCATAGTAGAGAGCGCATCAAACCCGATGAAGGCAAAGAACATCACGCCAGCGCCGCGCAGCACACCGCTCCAGCCAAACTGTCCAAAGAGACCTGTGTTTTCCGGTATGAAGGGATGCCAGTTGTCGGGATTGATGTAGAGCGCGCCCAGCACAATGAAGATGGCGATCACCAGCATCTTCACAACAACAAGAACATTATTCACTTTAGCAGCGCCCTTCACTCCGCGTGCCACCAAGATTCCTAGAAACAGCACGATCATCACCGCTGGAAGATTGATCAGGCTGCCGGTAAAGGCCCACCCCGTGGCAGGGTTATAAAGCAGAGGGGCACCTGCTACGATGTCGGGAACCTTAAATCCTAAATCGGAACAGATGCTATTGAAGTAGCCCGACCATCCTACTGCCACCGTGGCAGCGGAAAAGAGAAACTCGAGCGTCAGCCCCCATCCTACAATCCAGGCTGCAAGCTCTCCCATGATGACATAAACATAGGAGTAGACGCCGCCTGAGACGGGGATGACTGCAGCTAGTTCTGCGTAGCAGAGAGCGGCTAAAAGGCAGATAAGTGCTGCAAAGGCGCAGGAGAGTACCACAGCGGGGCCGGCATATTCGGCAGCAGCCTTGCCGGCGAGAACAAAGATCCCCGCTCCGATGATGGCGCCGATCCCGAGATTGGTGAGCTGAAAGGCTCCTAGGGAGCGCTTGAGTTCACCCTTTTCTCCGCCTGTGGGGGCGTGATCAATCGATTTTTTAGCACGTAGCTGCTTCCACATAAATTAGGCCTCAACTGGCATGAACTCACCAGTTATCTCGCATCTTGGCAGGCTGTGGCAAGGGAAAACTCTCTCGAGCAATCGAGAGCGGAGAGCTGGGAGATGAGATGCTGCACCCTCTCCTCGATGGGGGCGGGCGGAATGTGCACCACATCGAAGCCGAGCAATCGGTACTGCCGCTCTAGGTACTGGCTGATGTGATGAGCCTCTTCGTCGCTTTCGTGCTGCGTCTCGCTGCGGTAACCTGTTCCAAGGGGATCGACCAGAAAGACTGTAGGTTCGTAAAACCCTGTATCGAGCATCTCTTGGGCTAGAGCCAAAATTTTCTTAGACGGCTCCCACTCCTCCATCAACTCGTAGCAGAGAACATCGATGACGCATCGATCGAAGAAAATCGCCCGAGCAGAGGAGCTGGCTGCCTCTTGCTGACGCAGCGCCTGCACTGTAGCCACCCGCTCATTGAAGCCAAATTGAGCCCAGGGGGCCTCCACCTGTTTAGCGAGATCCTCGCGAATTAGATCGGCGGCTGTTTCGTGCACCACACTCTGCCCCAGCTGCTGTAGCTGGCGAATGAGGGTGCTCTTTCCCACTCCGGGGCCCCCGGTGATGATATAGCGGTGCTGAGATTCTGAGACGCGGTGTGCGCTGCCCTGAATATAGGAGCTAGCTGGGCGCCCCCTTGCAGGGTCGCTTAAACCAAACAAGGATGTGACAAAAAACAGAACCAGAAGAGAAAGAGCAAAATACATAGGAACGTTAGCAGGGGATTTTTAGGCCACCTTCCCAACTTCCCACATACTGTAGGAGCTCCTCTTTAGAGGGCTGCCTCCTGAGGAGTGCCAACCCCTCGGGTGCGTTGGCAAGGTGCGCCAGTTTGGCTAGCAGATGAAGATGTCTCTTGTCCGAACCGGAGAAGAGAAAAAAGATGGTGTGCACAGGCTGTTCATCGAGCGAACCCCACTCGATGGGATTCTCCGGAAAGACCACCACAATACGGTCAGAGGGGCCTGCCAACACCAGATCGCGCGGGTGGGGAACAGCCACACCGCGGCCAATACCTGTTGGCATGAGCTGTTCGCGATCGATGAGTAGATCGCTGATCATCTCAGAGTCGAGCCCTAGTGATGGCGAGGCGAGCTTCGTGGCGGCGCGGATTAGCCCCTCTTTGGAGAAGACCGAAGAGATATGGAAGAGCTCTCCCCTATGTAGCGCTCGATAGAGACCAAACTGCTTAGTTCCGGTCTGTAGAGTAGGAGATCCCGATTCGCCCTGCCCCAGAAACTGCGGGTCAACCATCCACTTCTCTACTTCCATCCGATCAAAGCGGACCACACCATCGATCTGGTAGGAAGGGATTCTCCCCTCCTGCAGCCACTTGGAAATCGTAGCGGGCGAGACCCTAAGTAGGTCGGCCACCTCTTCTAATCGTAGATCCATCATAGTTCCTTCAATATTTCCAAGATCTTTTGCGGTCCATCCGCCTGCAGCATAGCGCTGCGCACCGGCTCTTTTCGTACAGCAGAGGTGACCTGCGAAAGCAGTTTCAGATGATCCATCGTGCGCTGCTCAGGCCCGCCAATCAGAAAAACCAGCCTGACGGGCTGATCGTCTATTGCATTCCAGGCTACACCCTCTCCGCGTAGAATTGCTACAGCCACAAAAAACTTGGCCAGAGGAGGCAGTTTGGCATGTGGAATGGCGACACCTAGTCCTATGCCAGTGGAGACAGAGCGCTCTCGATCGCGAACCAGCTCGAGAAACTCCTCCGCACTCTCCACCCATCCCTGTTGCCGCACCAGAAGGGCTAGCTTCGCTAAAACCTCGTCGCGATCGGTAGGGGTTTCAATGAAGATGACACAGGAGGGATCGAACGCTTCAAGAAGGTCTATCTCTTTTGGTTTTCTCAGGCGGCGTCCCACCTCGTCCAGAAGACGTTCGATCGAGGAGAGCGAGGCGGGCTCATCAATCAGACGCCGCGCCTTCTGCGAAGTAGGCTCTTTAGCTGGTACCTGTGTGGCCAAAGCCCCCCTCCCCACGCTGGGTCGCCTCTAAAAGCTCCTCTTGCGAGCATCTCTCAAACGAGAGTCTCACTACCGGAGCCACCACCAGTTGCGCAATGCGCATACCAGGATCGATCAAAAAAGGACTGGCTCCATGATTGATCAGAATGACGCCAATCTCACCGCGGTAATCGGCATCGATGGTGCCAGGAGCGTTGAGCACCGTCACACCATGCTTGAAAGCAAGACCACTGCGTGGACGCACCTGCGCCTCGAGTCCCTTGGGAAGAGCAATCTTCAGACCGGTGGGAATGAGGGCATATTGGCCCGGAGCTAGTAGCAGCGGCTCTTTCAGAGCAGCTCTAAGATCGGCGCCAGCGGCCAGCGCTGTAGCATAGTGGGGTAGAAGTGAAGCCTCTTCGCAAAATAGAGGGCAGACTACCTCATCGGTAGGCAATTCGAGTTGGGAAGACATGGTTTGTTACGCCCGCTCTTTCTGAGCTACATCGAGCAGTTTCCTGAGCGTTTCAGCCGGAGATCTCTCCAGGTCCGAAACAAGGCAGGAATCCACTTCTGGAGCCGATTCTCCGCGATCTGGAGTAAAAAATTCAAGGATTGTCGCAATTTCCTGCTTCAGATCGGCTCTGCGGACCACTCGATCCACCATGCCGCGCTGCAGTAAAAACTCCGAGCGCTGCGCCCCTTGAGGCATCTGCTTCATGCCGGCTGTCTGCTCGACAACGCGGGGGCCTGCAAAACCGATGAGGGCATCGGGTTCGGCCAAGATGACATCTCCAAGCGAGGCAAACGAAGCGGTCACTCCACCCATTGTGGGGTTGGTCAGAACAGAGATGTATCCCAGCCCCTGCTGATGCAGACGCTGCAACGCAGCTGCCGTTTTGGCCATCTGCATGAGAGAGAGAATCGACTCCTGCATCCTGGCACCTCCCGATGCCGCCACAATCAGCAAAGGAAGGCGGTGCTGGATAGCATATTCAATCAGAGAGGTGAGCCTCTCCCCGACCACAGAACCCATCGAGCCTGCGAGAAAACCAAAATCGAGCACGCCCAGCGCTACGGGAATGCCCCCAATCCTGCATCTTCCCACCAGCACCGCCTCGTCGCGCCCTGTTTTGGCTTGCGCCTTTTCGAGGCGCCTTCTGTAGGATTCGCTATCAGTGAAATCAAGAGGATCGGTCGATTGGATTTCGGTAAACATCTCATCAAACTGCTCATCGTCGACGAGCAGAGCCACCCGTTGCAGTCCAGAGAGCCGGTAGTGATGATCGCATCTGGGACAGCAGTTAAGATTTTGCTCTAATTCTGTAGCGTGGATCATTTCGCCGCACTGCGTGCACTTAACCCAGCCACTGAAGCCATCTGGCTTAGCCGACTGCACCTTGATCTTGGGCTTTTCACGGGAAAAGAGCCCCATGCAACAACCTCAAATTAAAATAATGCTTTTAGGCGAGTAGTATACCACACCGCACCACCGCGGAGCAAATTCCCCAGTAAAAATTATGGAGTCGTTTCACCCTACTTCTGTACGTTCTGAAATCTTTGCTCGATAGCGCTCCAGCAGATCACCTGCCAAATTTGTTCTAGATATTTGGCGCGCTGGTTCATGTACTGTAGGTAGTAGGCGTGCTCCCACACATCGATTCCCAGAAGCGGAACGAGCCCCTGCGTGCTGAGGGGGTCCTGATTGGCACAGGCGGCTAGAGCCAGCGTCCCTTCAGTCTTGTTGTAACCCAGCCAGCCCCACCCAGAGCCCTGAATCCCCAGTGAGAGTGCATTAAGCTTTTCTTTGAACTTGGCAAAAGAGCCAAACTGTTTTTGAATCGCCGGAGCGAGCGCACCGGAGGGTTCGCCCCCTCCACCTTTTCCTGCGGGAGCTAGACTTTTCCAAAAAATAGTATGATTTACATGCCCCCCACCATGAAACTTCAGGGCAGACTGTAGAGCCACCATGCCGGCGATATCGCCCGCTTTTTCGGCCACTCGGTACTTCTCCATCGCTGCGTTGTAGCCCGCTACATAGGCGGCGTGGTGCTTGCTGTAGTGCAGCTCCATGATGGCGGCGGAAATCTGCGGCTCAAGAGCGGCAAACTCGTAGCCAAGTTCGGGAAGATCGATTGGTGTATAGTCTAGCATGAACAACTCCTAGATAATGAAAGAAACTCTCGCTCTGTCACCGGCCCCTGCAGAGTTACAGAAGAGGGCTGAGGAAGATAGCCAAAATGGCTGTAAAAAGCGCGCACGGTGGAGGGGCTGCTGAAGACGATGCGGTCAAACGCCTCCGGATCGATCAGATAGTCGGGAACTCTTTCTACAGTGTCGTAGAGCAGGGCGCTACAGAAGCGCACTCCCGCTTCTGTCATATAGTCCCTCAAAAGAGGCCTCGCTAGCGAGGAGTGAGGGTAGCCGATGTAGAGCTGTTCACCCCGGTGCTGCTCTAGAAACTGAATCATCCCCTCCTGGCACATCTTCTGACACAGATGCGCCACTTTCCATCCCTGCCTAGCCGCGCGCTCCGCTGTAGAGGGTCCTACAGCGACAATCCTCTGGCCATTCTGAAGAGAGAGCCCTAATTCTGCAAGAGCCTTTGCAAGCAGATCGGTTGCCTGCTTGCTGGTGAGAAAGAGATGGGTGAAGTGGGGTAGCTCCTGCCAAAAGCGCTCTAGATCTACACTCTGAAGCGGACGTGGAATCAGCTGAATCAGTGGGTAGTGTTCCCACCTCTCGTCGTGCGCTACAGCAGCAGGAAGCTCGGTGCCCAGATAGAGCACTGTGCGGCGCCTATCGATCGGGGCGCAGAGCTGCTCCATCTCTCGATCATCTGCGCGCGCCACAGCAGCTAACCTTCCCTGTAGAGGTGCGGTGGGACCCGGTAGATCGATCGTGGGACGATCGATCCCCAGCCTGATCAGCGCCGCCTTCGCCATCACCACAGCATCGAAGAGCCCCTCATCCAGCTGCTGTAGACGACGATCGATGGTGCCGCGAATTTCCCTGATTGTGAGATCGGGCCTGAGCTGCAGCAGCTGTTGATCGCGCCTGGTGGATGAACTGCCTACTATAGCCTCCCGCGATAGATCAGAGAGCGAACTACCAGAGCGCATCACCAGAACATCAGATGAGTCGATTCCTTTGGTGAGCGCCACTAATTTAAGGCCATGAGGTAATGGATCGGGGAGATCCTTGGCAGAGTGGATGCCCAGCCGCACCTTCCCTTGCAGGAGCATCTCGTCGATCTCGCGGGTGAAAAAGTCGCTCCGCTCCATCTCTTTCAGCGAGCTTGTCTGATCGCGATCTCCTACCGTCTCCAGCCAGACCGCTTCGTAACTGATGGTGGGGTGATGAAAAGAGAGCTCTCTAAAAAACTCCTCTACCTGAAGCCGCGCTAACCTAGAGGCGCGCGAAGCCACTTTGACGGGACTACCCGACCAAGACATCGATCGCCTCCTCAACGCGATCAACAAAACGCAGTTCGATATCGGAGACAGAGGTCAGTTGCTTCTCACAGCGTTTAGGCAGCACCACCCTCTCAAATCCCATCTGCGCCGCCTCTCTGATGCGCGACTCAATTTTGGGGACGCGCCGCACCTCGCCACCTAAGCCCACCTCTCCCACCACAGCAGTCTTGGGATCGATGGGACGGTTGCACAGAGAAGAGGCGAGAGCTGACATGATTCCCAAATCGAGCGCAGGCTCAAAAATCTTGACGCCGCCCGCCACCGAAACAAAGACATCGCACTGGTGAAGCGGGTAGCCCACTCTCTTTTCTAGTACCGCCAGCAGCAGGCTGAGGCGATTGCTATCGAGCCCTGTTGAGCGACGCGTCGAAGTGGAAAAAGCGGAGGAGGAGACAAGAGCCTGCACCTCGATTAAAATAGGCCGGCTGCCATCTACAGTAGGGACAATCACAGATCCAGCCGAATGCACCACCCTCTGCTCGAGGAAGAGCTTGGAGGGATTGGCCACCTCCTTCAGACCAGCGGGCGCCATCTCAAAGAGAGCGAGATCCTCTGTAGGGCCAAATCGGTTCTTCAGCACGCGCAGCAGCCTGTAGCCGTGGTGCCTGTCGCCTTCAAAATCGAGTACCGTATCGACAATATGCTCGAGCACCTTAGGCCCTGCGATCTCACCCGATTTGGTCACATGGCCAATCAGGAAGATGGCCATCTTGCGCCCCTTAGCGAGATGCATGAACTCGGCCGCCAGCTCGCGCACCTGTAGCGCACTTCCAGGAGAGGAGGGAAGATCGCCTTTGTAGACAATCTGGATGGAGTCGATCACCATCAGATCGGGCTTAAGCTGACTCGCCACCGCCTCAATTTGAGAAAAGAGAGTCTCATGCAGCAGATAAAGTCCATCATGCCCCACATTCAATCTCTCAGCGCGCAGCGAAGTCTGCTCGACAGACTCCTCGCCGCAGATGTAGAGCACCTTCTGCCCCCGCTGCGCCAGCTGCTCACACAGCTGCAGCATCAGAGTCGATTTGCCAATGCCTGGATCGCCGCCCAGCAGAGTGAGCGAACCGGGTACAATCCCCCCGCCAAGCAGACGATCCACCTCGGCCATTCCGGTAGTCATTCTCTGAACAGGAGAGCGCGAAACTTCTCCAACTCTAACGGGGCGACTCTGCGCAAGAGTGCTGCTGCCGGCAAAGCGAGAGGGGATAGCCGCTGCCGCGCTCTCCTCTTCGAGGGTGTTCCACTTCTGGCAGGTGCCGCAGTGGCCGGTCCATTTGGGCTGTTGATGGCCGCACTCGCGGCAGCTCCAGATCGTCTTCTGCTTACCCATCTGTTCCCTCTGTAAACTTGCTGCAGGCAATCCGCGCTGCCTCCACCTCCGCCTGCTTTTTGGAGGGGCCTACCCCGCGACCCAGCTCCTCTTCACCACGAAAGACAGCCACTTCAAACAGCTTGCCATGTTCGGGACCTGATTCGCCCATCACACGATAAATCGGTAGCTGCTGCGAACGCTTCTGCAATAGATCCTGCAGCAGCGCCTTCCAGTTTTGAGGAGGCTCCTCCATCAACGCCTTCAGATCCTCCAGCAGTGCAGAATGAAAAAAGCTCTTCACCGCATCAAGCCCGCCATCGAGATAGATCGCTCCCACTAGCGCCTCAAACAGATCGGCGGCAATGGTCTCGCGACCCCTTCCTTCGCTCATCCGCTCCCCGCGCCCCAGCAGCACATACTTGGTCAGTCCCAACTTCTCTGCATAGCGAGCACAGGAGCTGGCATCGACCAGAAGCGAGCGCAGATGAGAGAGCCTCCCCTCGGGAGCCTCCGGCAGCCACTCATAGAGCAGACTGGCCACCACCAGCCCCAGAACCGAGTCGCCTAAAAATTCTAATCTCTCGTTGTAGCTAGAGAGCTCAGCGCGATGCTCGTTGTAGTAGGAGCGGTGCGTCATAGCCAGCAGCAGCAGCTCCGCCTTCTGGAAGCGGTAGTGGATGCGCTCTTCCATCTCGGATAATTTTGCCTTCAGCGCGTCTGAAAAATCTGTCATAAAAGATCATCATATCTCACCCACTCTCCTTCTGCTAGTGCAGAATGGGAGCAGTATGCGAAGCTTTCTCTCATGCGTTACACCTTCACCGCCCAGCAAAGGTTTTTTTTCTCCAAGAGAGGCTACATCGAGTTCGAGCAGCTGCTCACTCCCCCCCTGCTGGAGCGCGCCCTCTCTTTACTATCGGGTCAAAAATCGGACTGGGAGCCTTCGCGACAATCAGCAGAGCTGCGTACTCTCCTGATGAAGCAGCTGCCCCACTCAGCCGGCTGTGGCCTACTCGGCCAGCCTACCCTGCGCCTCGCCTTCGACCAGTTCTACAATCAAAAAAGTTCTTCATGTGGGGCCGCCGTTCTAGAATCGATAGGAAGCGTACGGCCTATCGTAGGAGGGCTACTGATCAGACTATCTGGCTACTCTGCCGATGACTCACAGCATCCCTCACAGCATCCTTGGCTACCCACCACACCTGGCCACGGCACCTTTCTCTCCCCCACCCTGCCCATCGATCAAGATCGCCTCCATCAAGAGCCAGACTGCGCCTTCTGGCTGATCGCCTACCTCGGCGACAAAGCGCTCTATACCCTCACTCCAGAAGATCCTCACACACACGAACTCAAAACATTCGGCTATGTCTTTGGCGACCAGGTTGAAGAGCGAACCCACCCCCTCCTCGCCCGCGAACGTCTCTAAGCAAAAATCGAACAAATCTTTTAACACACACCCGCAAATCAACTTATTTTAAAGGCCCATTCAACAGCGAAGTGCAACAAATAGACTAAAATAGAAAGTGGTCAGAGATGACTACGAACTCTATGGTGATTTTTTGATACACCAGGAGGAACGTATGCCCAAAGGCTATCATCATCTGACCACTTTCTATTTTAGTCTATTTGTTGCATTTCGCTGTTGAATG
>DAHXNQ010000057.1 GCA_027365315.1 Rhabdochlamydiaceae bacterium
ACATCGTTCTGGATAGGTCAGATGATGGTAGCCTCTGGGCATACGTTCCTCCTGGTATGTTTCTAAAAAAATCACCATAGAGTTCGTAGCCATCTCTGACCACTTTCTATTTTAGTCTATTTGTTGCACTTCGCTGTTGAATGGGCCTTGCACTTCACTGTTGAATGGGCCCCACTTCACATCTGATCACTTTCCTCAAAATGGTAACTCAGTTACATTTTTCGATCAACTGAGTTACGGCCAAGCCTAAACAAACTTATATTTAGCAACTTAAGGTGGTGGAGTCCTGCTAGCCCGCTATCCTGCATGACAACGGGCTTCGAGTCCAAGCGGGAGAGGCTAAAGACCTCTTCCTTCGCCCCCAAGTAAACGAGAGGGGCAGGCCACTTTAGAATAGCTCAAGATGAGTCCGTTACACCTAAAATTAAAAATAATAATTTAAAAGTTGCCGTTGTGTACAATTTGTACAAAACGTACAATACAGCCAGCGAGGTAACCAATGTCTACAGCATCTCACTCTGAAGAGTTTTCAATCTCTGACGCGAGAAATGACCTGGGAGGAATTACTGACCGGGTTGAGCATCGCGGCAAAAGGATTGTTCTGACAAGACGTGGAAAGCAGGTTGCAGCCCTTGTCCCCATTGAGGACTTAGAAGCTCTTGAGGCTATCGAGGACGAAATCGACCTTGAAGATGCCAGAGCCGCATTAGCTGACGTTAAGAAACGCGGATCAATTCCCCTCGAAGCCATAAAAAAGAAGCTCGGCCTGTGACATTGAAAGTTGAGCTTAGCCGCGCCGCGGAAAAGCAGCTCGAAAATATCCCCGCTTCCGACCAGAAGAAAATCGTCAAAAAGGCTGAGAAACTGACCGACAACCCATTTCCCTCCGGGCACGAAAAGCTAAAAGGTGAGGATCATCTCTACAGGATCCGACAGGGCGACTATCGCATCCTTTACTCGGTTTTTGAGAAAAAACTACTCGTCCTGGTTGTGAAGATCGGTCATCGGCGTGAAGTGTATCGGTGATCTAGAGCGGAGCCATCACGCAGGCCTCTTCCTTGCTTCGAGTCCAAGAGGAGGTGGCTTCGCCACACCTGAATGGGGTGGACTCCTGCCGGCCCACCGGCATGCAGGCCGGTGGGCTTCGAGTCCAAACGCAGGCCACGCAGGTGGCCTGCTTCGCCCCCAATAAAAAAGCTCCACTTTGTGGAGCTTTTTTGTTGGGGGCGATTGGACTCGAACCAACGAAGACCGAAGTCGGGGGATTTACAGTCCCCTGCAATTGCCGCTATGCGACACCCCCAGACGGAATGGCCAGGAGCGCTGGCCACGGTGGAAGAGAGGGCCAGCGGGGCTGGCCCGGATCTATGCTGGAGAAAGGAATTGAACCCTCAACCGTCCGATTACAAGTCGGGTGCTCTACCAATTGAGCTACTCCAGCATGCAGGGGCAGGCGCCTTAAGGCGCTCTGCCGGCATTCAGGACTGACGCCTTGGGCGCCAGCCGTAAGAGCTTGTGATTCTAGCGATCGGTCTGTTTGTGGGCAACTCCTACATGTCCACTTCGCGCTGCTCGGGGGGCAGCTCGTCGGAGGCGGGCTCTTTTTTGGGGAGGGGCTTGAGGGAGGAGAAGAGGCTTTTGCTGACCTGCTGAAGCTTGGCCGCACTGGGGGCGGCGGTGGGAGGAGGAAGGAGAGAGGCCTCGAACCTCTGATGGCGCAGTTTGTCTTCGCAGCATTTTTTGAATTTTTTTCCTGAACCGCAGGGACAGGGGTCGTTGCGCCCTACGTTAGCATGTTTTTTCAGCATGGGGGTGAGACTCCAAAAACTGGCGTCGAGTTAACCAAGAATATCCTTTTTGGTCTAGGAAAGGAAGGAACTGTTTGCCTAAGGGGCGAGGTGATGGATAGAATGGAACGGCTATGCCGTTACCTGTTTTTTCTGAAAGAGAAGGTCTCTCCCCTCCCTGGACGGGTGTGGGGAAGAGGATTGAGAGCAAGGTGCGTAGAGCCCTGTTTGAATTTGGTCTGTTAGAGGGAGTGGAGCATCTGGCGGTGGCAGTGAGCGGAGGAAAGGATAGTGTGACCCTGCTGCTGATGCTGAAGGCGATTTTGGGCAGGGGCGCACCAGACTGTAGGGTAAGTGCTCTGTTTGTGGGGGGCGACTATTCGTGCGGAGCGGGGGTGAGTCGGAGCTATCTGACTGGCATCTGCGAGGTGGTGGAGGTGGAGCTGATCTGCATGGAACCGCCGAAGAGAGTGGAACCTCTTGAGTGCTATAGCTGCTCGAGAACGAGAAGGTCGTTGCTGTTTGACAAGGCAAAGGAGCTGGGAGCCACGGCCGTGGCGTTTGGTCATCACCGCGACGATTATATACAGACGCTTTTGATGAATATGCTGCACAAGGGGGAGTTTGCCGGGATGCTGCCTAAGCTTCCGATGGTGCACTACGGTATCACGATTTTGCGGCCGATGCTTCTAGTGGAAGAGGAGGAGGTGCGTCAGTTTGCGAGGCAGCAGGGCTTTGCTAGGGTGATGTGCCAGTGCCCTGTGGGACAGACTTCGCTGAGGCGAAAAACGGAAGAACTGCTACAGAAGCTAGAAGAGCAGTTTCCCGCTGCACGCGACAATCTGTTGCAGTGTGGTCTGCTCTATGGATCAACTAAGGCGCTCGAACCGTAAAACGGTCTTGGGCTATTTTTCTCGAGTAGCGTACAAGGGAAAAAGGGAGCTATTATGACTACTGCAATGTCTGGCTATCTTTACGAATTTTTGGCGATTCTGCTCTACCTCTCTGTTCTTGCTGTAATCGGCGTTCTCTCATTCAGAAAAAACCAGACTGCCTCTGACTACATGATTGGCGGAAGGGGTCTAAACTTCTGGCTGACGGCGCTAGCGGCGCATGCAAGCGATATGAGCAGCTGGATGTTCATCGCCTACCCCTCTACTGTTTTTCTACTGGGGATGCAGCAGGCATGGGCAGCGATTGGGCTGCTTGTCTTCATGCTGCTGAACTGGCTGCTGGTGGCGCCTAAGATTCGAGTGGCAACCGAGCAGTACAATTCGATGACCTTCTCCTCTTTCTTCGAGAATAGGGTCTCTGATCGGTCGGGCCTGATTCGGCTCTTCACTTCGTTCATGTGCATCTTCTTCTATACCATCTACATCTCTGCCGGCATCTACGGTATGGGCATCCTGATGGAAAGTCTGTTTGGCCTGAGCTACCACTGGGGAATCATCTTGGGTATGCTGGTGGTGGTGCCCTACGTCTTTGCAGGCGGGTACACGACGCTGGCCTGGATCGATCTGTTTCAGGGATTGTTTCTGATGGTGGTGATCATTTTGGTGCCCCTGATCATCATGGCTAAGATGGGAGGCTGGGGTGTGGTAGCGCAGGGGATCACCTCTCATGGCCGCTCCCTCTCGCTGCTGCCAGCGGCTTCGGGCACCACCTGGCCACAGGTGCTAGCAATTGCGGGTGGATGGGGGCTGGGATACTTTGGGCAGCCTCATATTGTGACGAAGTTTATGGGGATCCGCAATGTCTCGGAGATTGGTAAGGCGACTATTGTGGGGATGTGCTGGATGCTGGTGGCGCTCTCTTTTGCAACGCTAGTGGGATTGGTGGGCATCACCTATTTTTCGGGATCGATGGCCAATCCAGAAGAGCTCTTTGTCGCGATGGTGCGGGAGAATTTCAACCCCTTTGTGATCGGTATCTTTCTCTGCGCTATTTTGGCAGTGACGATCAACGCGATGAGCTCGCAGGTGCTGGTACTCACCTCTAGCTTCACCGAAGATATCTACAAGAAGATCCTCAGAAAAGATGCCTCTTCGAATGAAAGGCTCTGGGTTTCGCGCATGGGAGTGGTGGTTGCTTCGCTGATCTCTTTGGGAATTGCCTTCGATCCTCAAACGACAATCTACTCGCTTGTGCTCTATGCCTGGTCGGGGCTGGGCTCTTCGTTTGGACCACTGGTGTTAATGTCGCTTTATAGCAAGAGCGTCAACAAGTATGGAGCCTGGGCAGGCATTCTGGTGGGGGGCGTTCTATCGGCCACCTGGCCCTACTTCAACCACTTGCTGGGCTGGACGTTGCCCCCACTCATTCCTGGGTTTGCCGGAGGGCTGTTTGCAATTGCAGCTGTCTCTTGCCTGACCAGCACGACTAGGTGTAAAGAAGTTTATTAGACCTGCGAAGTGGTCTCTTATCGTCGAGATAGGCATCATGGGTAGGAATCTTGGACAGGAACGCATGGATCATAGACCTACCATTCTGATTACGAACGATGATGGCATCGAGGCCCCCGGCCTTTACCACCTCTGGCGGGCGCTCGTGGATGTGGCGGATGTCTTCATTGTGGCACCCGCTTTCGAGCAGTCGGGCGTGGGTTGTAAAATTACTTTGCATAAGCCCCTACAGATCCGCAAGACCATTTGGGAGAAAGAGACACCCGCCTGGAAGATCAATGGCACCCCCGCCGACTGTGTGCGGCTGGGCTCTAGGGTGATTCTGGGCAAAGAGCCCGACCTGATTGTATCGGGCATCAACCGCGGCGCCAATTCGGGTAGAGTGGTGCTGCATAGCGGTACCATCGGTGGTGTGATTGCGGGGGCCTTTCGCGGCATCCAGGGGATCGCCTTCTCTTGTGTCTCTTTTGAGAGTCCCAACTACCTGCTGGCTGAAAAATGTGTGTTGCCTCTTGTCAGGCATATACTGGCCCATCCTCTGCCAAAGGGCTCTTTCCTCAATGTCAATATTCCTGATGCTTTTGACGAGATCCGCGGGTTTCGCCTAGCGCGCCAGGGTATGAGCTACTGGGCAGAAAATCCTGAGCAGCGGGAGCATCCCGATGGGGGCTTCTACTACTGGCAAGGGGGCGCCTGGTGTAATCTCGATGAGCATGAGGAGAGCGATGTAGCTCTGCTGAAGCAGGGGTTTGTGACAGCTGTGCCGATTCATGTGCAAGAGCTAACCGACCATACTGTGCTTAAAGAGAGAAAGGAGATGTTCGAGGCCTCTCTGAATTTCGGGGGAGACCTCGATCCAACCAGCGCAGCGCCTCCCCTTGAGCCCGTTCCATAATCTCGCGCCCCTCTTCCATGCGGTAGATTCTCTCGAGCTGCTCTCTCAGCTTATGAGCTAACTCGGGTGGCAGGGGTAGAGGTTGTCTTTCATCAGAAGAGTGGCTGCTCTCGATCAGGAGTTGAGCAATATTGTTAAAAAGTTTTTTTATTTTTAACTCCCGTTCCTTCAGCTCATCCACGCTCTCCACCTGCTCCAGCTCCTGGCAGAGGGAGCGGGCGTAGCGCACCGCCTGCGTGTTAGAGCGTCCATGGGAGCTGCAGCTACAGAGGAGCAGCAAAAATGGAAGGAAAAATAGCAGAAATCTCATAGGTCGCATCCTACTCTGCTTGAGCTAAATTCCTCCAGTGGCTAAGCTTGGGCCTTCCTTGGTCGGGCGTATAGCTCAGTTGGTAGAGCTCCTGTCTTACACACAGGTGGTCATAGGTTCGAGTCCTGTTGCGCCCAATCGACCTTGCGGGAGTAGTTCAACTGGTTAGAGCACTGGCTTGTCACGCCAGAAGTTGCGGGTTCGAGTCCCGTCTCCCGCGCATCTTTTTGCACAAACGTTACACCACACTTTGCAAGGCGCATCACGCCGCTCTTTACAAAAGGAGCAAACTTCTCTATCCTCACGACGAGGAATCTCTATGCATCCTATCGGCAAAACCAAAAATCGCACTACTCTTGGTCACCACCTGTTCTCCTTTTTCTTCATCACTCTGGGAGCTCTGTTAGCAGCCACATCGATCCAGATCTTTCTGTTACCCAATAATCTGATCGACGGCGGTGTGATTGGCGTGGCTCTGATCTTAGCCAGGCTTTTTGGGACTGCTTACTTTCCACTTTTGGTACTGATTCTGACTCTCCCCTTTTTGGTAATGGCCTATCGGATGATTCGCCGCACTTTTGTGCTGCATATGTTTGTGGCGGTGCTGCTATTTGCTGGATTCAGTAGCTTCTTGCGCAGCTTCACCCCCTTCTATGGCGACCTGCTTGAGGTAATAGTGATTGGCGGTGCGCTGCTGGGTATCGGCTGCGGTCTCATCATCCGGTATGGGGGCTGCATTGATGGCACTGAGATTCTGGCCATCCTGATCAACCGCAAGAAGGGGTTCACTGTGGGTCAGGTGGTTCTCTTCATCAACATCTTTGTCTTCACAGGTTACGGCCTGATTTTCCACAACTGGCACATCGCTGCGCAGTCGCTGATCACCTACATCGTCGCCTTCAAGATGATCGACCTGGTTATCATGGGTCTAGACGAGCTGAAGTCGGCGACGATCATCTCCTCCAAGCCTAAAGAGCTGACCGAAGCGATCACTCAAGAACTGGGTCTAGGGCTCACTATCATGCATGGCCGAGGCGGCTTCTCGGGCAACGCTAGGGAGATTCTCTTTGTGATTGTGGAGCGCCTAGACCTGGCTGACCTCAAATCGCTGGTGTTGAGCATCGACCCCACCGCTTTCATGGCTGTGGAGAACCTTCACGAGGTGGTCTATGGCAAGCAGGCTGTCCCCTCCCATAGGAAGAAGCAGCGCTCTAAGATCCTGCCCTTCTAACTTACTGGCCCAATAGGCCATCTACCTCCTCTCCAGTCAAAAAAAACCACAACCAACTGATCTTAAATTAGTTACAAACTATTTTTTAATAAATTAATTCTATGTTAAAATAGTTATAACTAAATGTAAAGATTGGTGTGATTGTGGATGCTACAATGGTTGCCAAAATGGAGGCCTTTTGCGCACTGTCGGAGGAGGATCTCCGCGAGCGCACTACAGCCAAGCCGGAGGGAGTAGTTCGAGTGATCTCTCCTGTAGCACGGGCCGTGGCTGCGGTGCTTGAAAAGAACGCTCAGACGATGACTCCCGAGCAACTGGAGGGTAAGCTGGAGAGCACACCTCTCTTTGCCACAAAACTCCATATACTGCGCGACACAGCCAATGAGCAGGGTGCCGATACAGAGGAGCTGAACCAGCTGATCGAGACCATCGATCGGGTCATCGCTTCGACTGCTCAGAGCGAGGATATTCCTCCTGAAGATGCAGCTATACTGAAGAAGCTAGAGCGCTGCTTCACCGAGCCTGAAGCTTCATCAATTGAGAGAAGGCAACAGATCAGGGCCAAGGCGGCGCTAAGACGCGCTCTTGGTCAGCGTCAGGAGCTGCTGGCGAAGGCGCGCGAGCAGAACAAGAATATCCTAATTGCAGGAGAGAGAAAAGAGGGTCCTTTTAAGATCATCCTCACCACTTCTGGTAAGATTCTCTTTATTTTTCTAGAGAAGAAGGGTGGTGGAAGCTTTAAAATATTGCGGGCCGCCTACGATCTCACCTCTGTCGATCTGAATCCGATCCATCCTACAAAATTGGCCTATCTGACAGGAGCTCTTCGATTCAATCAGGGTGGTCTAGCCGAGCATGAACTGGATGTGTGCGGCCGCGTGAACCAGCTGTCCGATCTAACAGGACTGCTCGAGACTTTCGGTGCACAACTAGAGATTGGAAGACCTGAGGCTTCCGAAGAGAAGCAGGTTCGATTCAAGCTACTCCAACCCTGGTGCGAGGGAGATGTCACCCACCTCTATCCCGCACGGATGGCAGAGATGGTAGCTCGTGGCGATGAGCGTGCACGCACAATCGCTATTCTTGACATGATGCTCGAGCTGGTAGCGGGTCTTCAGCATCTGCACAATGGCACCGGCCATTACAACGGCGACATGAAGACCGATAACATCCTGATCGATTCTAACGGTGATCTACACATTACCGACATGGGACTGGCCGCTCCTATTGGTCCCTATAGCTTCAATGGTACACCAGAGTTTTGGCCCCCCTCGATTTTGCGAGCGAGTGGTTGGGGTCAAGAGATCTCTAATCAAGATGCTTTACAGCGCTTACGTCAAGCACGAACCAAATTAGCGAATTCGCGTTATGGACAAGGAAGCAACATCGACCTGCACGGCTTAGGGCGTATCTTTTACTTCCTTATGGCCGGCAAACATCCTCACTTCCACAACTCATTTCTCTACGAAGGGCGTATGGGAAATATCGCTCCATCAATGACTGTAGAGCAGTTTACGCAAGGATTTGACTCGTGGTATGAGAGCTCTAAGACTCACCCAAATGAGCTGGTGCGCATCATGGCCATGATGGTGAGCGATCAGGCAAGACAGGTTGATCCTCAGTTCTACAACCCACCTCTAAATTATCTGGAGAGCTGGCTGAAAGATATGCGCGCACGGACTGAGCGGAACGAGTTTCTGCTGCCTAAGCCCGAAGAGATGCCCTGGTAGGAAGTCTATTCTTGTAGAGCATAGAGATGAAGGAGCCCCCGTAGCTCCTCTTTGTAGTCCATTCCATAGCCCACCACAAACTGGTCGGGTATTTCAAAGACCACAAACGATGCAAGTGAGCTGTTTTTAGAGAGCAGTACGAGAGTTTCGACTGAGGAGGCTCCTCCTTTGAGGAGCGCCTCTTTGGCGCGTTGAAGGGTTTCGCCCGAATCGACAATATCATCGACTAGAAGAACACGACGGCCTTTCAGGTCGAGGTTCTCGATGCCCTGGATTTGTAGCTCCCCTTTGTGCACCCCCTTCATGCCGTAGCTGCTGCAGCGGATGAAGTCGAGATGAAAGGGAGTTTTGATCTGGCGGATGAGGTCGGCGACAAAGCAGATGCTGCTTTTGAGGATGGCGACGATGAGAAGCGGCTCGACTGCTTCAGTCTGCTGTGCATCGATCCAGCCAGCGGCGCTCTGAACACCAGCGGCGAGCACTTCGCGCGGGATGAGGAGCTTAAGATTCGGGGAGGACGAATTGACAGCCATCGGCAATCAGACGATCTATGTAGGTGATGGTATAGTCGGAATTGAGGAAGTTCTCATCCTGTAGCATGTAACTGTGAAAAGGAATGGTGGTGGCAATGCCCACTCCGCCGATATGAAACTCTCTAAGAGCCCGTTTAGCCACCTGAATCGCTTCGGTGCGGGTAGACCCCTTGACGATCAGCTTGGCGATCATCGAGTCATAGTTGGGCGGGATGATGCAGCCCGAATAGCAAGCGGTATCGACTCGCACATGGGGGCCACCAGGAGTGATGAAATATTCTAGCTTGCCTGGAGTAGGGGCGAAGTTGCGAGATGGATCTTCGCAATTGATCCGCAGCTGGATGATATGCCCCTTCGGCTCGATCTCTTTCTGCTTGAAGGAGAGCTTTTCGCCTTGAGCAATGCGAATCTGCTCTTTAATCAGGTCGACTCCCGTCAGCTCTTCCGTGATGGTGTGCTCCACCTGAATGCGGGTATTCACCTCCATAAAGTAGAAGTTACGGTTCTCATCGAGAAGAAATTCGACTGTGCCAACCGAGTGGTAGCGACTCGCTTTGGCAATCTCGACAGCGCATTCGCCAATCTTTTTGCGTAGTGCGGGAGTCAGGATGGGGCTGGGCGCCTCCTCAATCAGCTTCTGTCTGCGCCTCTGGATGGTACAATCTCTCTCACCGAGGTAGACATAGTTGCCATGCTGGTCGCCAATCACCTGAATTTCGATGTGGCGGGGATTGACGATCATCTTCTCCAGATAGACATCTGGGTTACCAAAGCCGGCCTCTGCTTCGGCGCGGGCGGCAGCAAACTGCCTGAGAAACTCGTCGGGATCGTGGGCGATGCGAATCCCCTTGCCCCCTCCCCCTGCTGTCGCCTTAATGAAGATAGGAAAGCCGATCTTTCTCGCTTCGGCGAGCGCCTCTTTGGGATCGGAGATGATGCCGGCTGATCCGGGAATGACGGGACATTTCACCTGCCGCGCAATCGCTTTGGCTTGCGATTTATCACCTAGGGTCGAGATGGCTTTGGGTGAAGGGCCGATGAAGGTGAGGCCGCAGCTTTCGCATATGGAGGCAAAGCCTGCATTTTCACTGAGAAATCCGTATCCGGGATGGATCGCATCAGCGCCGGTGATTTCGCAAGCTGAAAGGATGCTGGGGATCTTGAGATAGGAACGGCTTGAGGGAGGCTCACCGATGCAGATCGCCTCGTCGGCGTGCAGCACATGGAGGCTTTCGGCATCTGCTTGAGAGTAGACAGCTACGGTCTGGATCCCCAGATCGTGACAGGCACGGATGATGCGTACGGCAATCTCTCCGCGATTGGCAATCAAAACCTTACGGATAGATTTTTTGGTCATCTCTCAAATCCTCTATGGGACTATACGCAGTAATTTGGTGCCAAATTCAACTGGCTGCGAGCTCTTTACCAGCAGTTCGGCCACCGTGCCGCTAATTCCTGCTTTCACCTCGTTCATCACCTTCATCGCCTCGATGATGCAGACTACTGTGTCGGGCTCGACGCGATCTCCCACCTTCACAAAGGGTGGATCTTCGGGCGAGGGGGAGTTATAGAAGGTGCCCACCATGGGTGATTTGATGAAGAGTCCCGAACCGGTAGAGGGGGCGGTCCCCTCTTTGCTCTCTTCGACAGAGGGGGGAGAGGATCGCGAGCTTTCGTGGGGAAGGTGGGGGTGGTGGTAGCCCACGGGGTAATGAGGCATCTGGTGAGAAGCGGAGGGCAGCGCATGGTGCACTGGGGCCGCTTCGCCACTCGCAGGACGGTGCTCATCCTGTCTCTCTAGATGCAGCTCGACCCCACCCTTTTCTTTCAGGATCAGTTTCGTGATTCCCGACCGCTCCATGGCGGTCATCAGCTCTTTTATCTGCTTGTTATCCACAAAATCCTCACACGCGCTGGATATATTCCTTATGGTGTGTGTCAACCCGGATCACATCACCTGCCTCGATGAAGGAGGGAACCTCAAGGCTCGCACCTGTCTCTAAAAAGGCCATTTTGGAGGAGCCTCCCACTGCTGCGGTACTTTCAACCGCCTCTGCTTTCACCACCATCAGCTCGAGAAATTGCGGTAGCTCGATACCGAAGATCACCTCTCCATAGAAGGTGGCACGAATCTCTACACCTTCTTTGAGAAAGTGAACCTTCTCTCCAATTCTATCAGAGGGCACCGAGATCTGATCGAGATTGCCCACATCTAGAAAAATATAATTTTTTCCCTCGGGATAGAGGAACTCTAGCAGTTTTTCTAGAAGCTGAACCTCCTCCACCGCCTGGCCTGGCTTAAAGTTTCTTTCGATGACTTTGTCATCTGCCAAATCTTTCAACTTAGCCTTAACGAAAGAAGAGCCCTTAAGGGTCACCTTCACACAGGATTCTACTCTGTAGATCCTGCCTTCAAGACTGAGTGTTGCGCCCGGAGTGAGCTGCTGTCCTGTGCTCATCGTCCATCCTTTCTACAATATCAATAAGATCTTTTAGTCTGCCGATCGTCAGATCGACCGCGCCTGCCCAATCGGGTGATACCAGGCCTCTTCCATTCCGCATCTGCACTGTCAGGCAGCCCAGCTCTTTCGCTGGGAGGAGGTCTATGAGCGGACGGTCGCCACACACCATTACCTGCTCAGGAGGAAGGCCGCTATGGGCTAAAAGAGCCTGGTAATGGGGCCGTTTATCCCCCGATCCCACAAGGATCTTACTAAACAGCTTCGGTTCGAGACCAGCTCTTTCGAGCTTAGCTAGCTGATTAGCAGGCTCTCCAACGGTGACTAGAGCTAGCTGATGTCGCTGACGCAGAGTCTCTAAGGTCTCTTTGGCACCGGGGAGTGGCTCGAGTGGAAATTGAGGTGGCAAGGATCCATAGAAAAAATTTAAAGCTATATCAACTTCCTGTTTTGATAAACCTAGCAGCTCCCCCCCTTCGGTCCAGGCCATGGAGGCTTTTTCGGAGCGTGCATCGATGCGCAGCAGCAACGAGAGTGTCTCCTCGCGCTCCGCTAGAGCTACGCCTAGAGCCGCTAGATGGGCGAGCGTGCGACGATACTGAAAGGGGGTCAGCACTCTGGTGGTCTCGACCAAAGTGTCGTCCAGATCAAAGACGATCCACAACTTTCATGATCTCCTGTGCTAGTTTTTTGGAATCGTGGCGAATCAGATTGCGACGAATGAGATCGCGCGAGCTCGGTGCCACCAGCTCTCCAAGAAGTGGAGCCTCGATGACCCGCTCTTCGCGCAGGTTGTTGTGCACTAAATCCCCCTCTTCGGCGTAGGCCTCGATGAGGTGAGGTGGCGGAATCTGGCTGTTGACCAGAATGTAGTCGAAGAGATCTTCGCCGACGAAATGGTTGAGTTCGCGCAGGTAGTCGCCCACCTGATAGCCTGTGGTCTGTCCTGTGCGATTCATCAGATTCACCACAAACATTTTCTTGGCGTGTGTTGCCTTCAAGGCCTCAGGAATCCCCTCCACCAGCAGATTAGGAATTAAAGAGGTGTGTAGACCACCCGGACCTAGCACCACGATGTCGGCATGCATGATCTCTTGGATGGCATTGGGATTGGGTTTTGGATGGGGCTCGAGAGCGATGCTGCTATAGCCCTTCTCGATCTGGCGAGAGAGGTAGATCTCTTTCTCTCCTATCAGCAGATTGCCATCGTTCAGCACCATCTTCAGCCGCACTTGGTGGGTGGTGACAGGGATCACCTTGCCCTGGATGGCCAAGATCTTACCCACCTCTTCGACAGCATGCTCGAAGCTACCGGTCACCTTCTCGAGGGCTGAGAGAAGCAGATTGCCAAAACTGTGCCCGCCCAGGCCCCCATTTTCAAAGCGATAGTCCATGAGACTGCGCATGAGGCGAGACGAATTGGAGAGCGCCACCAGGCACTGTCTCACATCTCCTGGAGGCAAAACCCCCAGCTCGTCACGCAGGATGCCGGTACTACCTCCATCATCTGCCATCGAGACAATGGCTCTCAGCTCGACAGGATATTCCTTCAGCCCCTTCAGCACTGTGAAGTTGCCGGTACCCCCTCCAACGACTACGATTCTCTTCATTTCAATCTATCCCGCATCTGCCGCAGCATCTCTGGCATATCGGGAGCGCGGAAAAGAAATGTACCCGAAACAAACTCATTCGCCCCCGCCTCGAAGCAGCTGCGAGCAGTTTCGAGATCGATACCACCATCTACCTGGATCGCAAAAGGAGGGAGCGACTCCTTATCCGAGACCACCACCCCTCCCTTGCGTATGCGCAGTTTGTCGCACAGATCGCGCAGGAAGCGTATCTTGCTCAGCATCTCTGGCAAAAAGGCCTGGCCACCAAAACCTGGATTGACGGTCATCACCAAAATGGCATCGCAGAGGGTGGCATATCTCACCATGAGACTCTCGGAAGTTTCGGGGCGAAAGGCCACTCCTGCTTCAGCTCCGAGACGGCGGATGTAGTTGATGGTATCCTCTACATCTTCTGTCGCTTCAAAGTGGAATGTGATACGATTAGCGCCCGCTTCGATGAACCGCTCGACAAAGTCGAAGGGGTTATAGATCATCAGGTGGACATCAAGAAACAGTTTGGTCGCTTTGCGAACGGCCGCTACTGCTCCTGGACCGAAGGAGAAATTGGGGACAAAATGACCATCCATCACATCGATGTGAATGGCATCGGCTCCCGCCTCTTCCATTCTCTTACTCTCTAGGGCAAGAGCTCCATAATTTCCTGCCAGGATAGAGGGTTCAATCTTGATGGGCCAGCGCTCCGCCATGGGTCTCCTGTATCGAGGCTTAAATCAAGCACTCTATACCGAGGAAGCCTTTTCCCCAAAGGGGGGCGTGTCGATTCACGAGATGCTCTTCGCTGATCAGCTCTGCAAGTAGGATGCGGCGGCTTGACCAACAATTCTCATCAACACTAGGCTCTAGAACTCAATCTTTTGCTGAGTTGGCCCATTCAACAGCGAAGTGCATGCGGAGAGGATGTATTGGAAAAATTTGTTTTTGTAAAAAACTGACACCTAATAATCCGGAAGAGCACTACCCCACGCTAGAGGCAAAAGATGTCCAAAATCTCGTCAAATCTACCCAATCCAGGCGCCTCCCCACAGAAGAGAGAGAGCAGCAGCGCCGTAAAAAAATTAGCCACCCGCGTGAAGACGATC
>DAHXNQ010000091.1 GCA_027365315.1 Rhabdochlamydiaceae bacterium
TTAAGTGTGAGTTTGATATGCCCGAAGGCTTGCCAGCCGCTGTAGTGCTTCGCGAGGTATTGGCCTAGATAGTAGCGATCCCACTGGTGATCTTTGTCGAAAGAGGTGGGCATCTGTGGTGGGACGTAGCTGCGTGTGAGACGCAGTGGCTCTGCGCCATTGACGACGAGGTCTGTGCGCTGGAGGGCTAATTGACCACTGAGAGGACTGACCAGGCCACCGATCAACTGCTCCTCATGGCTGAAGAGGGTGACGAGCTGTTCAGGTGTGGAGGGGAGGAGATCCTCTTTTTCTTCGGCATGCAGGGGAAGGAGAAGAAGAAGTGCGAGGAGGAAGCGCATGAGAAGAATTCAGCAAAAGATTGAGTTCTAGAGCGTATGGCTATCTGGAATTTTTTAGCAACAAACGTGGGTCAGATCCTATTTTCGTCTGCTGAATCGTTGCGGCGAGTACCAATCGGGTTTCAAAAAAGAGAGCGGCTCTTCTACAATCCACCTGGGAGACATTTACATATACCCAATGTACAGAGTACAAGATCTCTACAACAAACATGGCGCTTCACTTGGTCTGGAACTGGTGGCTGGCAGGAATGGCCTGAAGAAGGCGGTGCGGCTGTCGGAGGCGCACCGCCCTGGGCTGGCCTTAAGCGGGTTTTTAAAGGGATTTGTCAAACAACGCTTCCTGGTATTTGGCAATGTAGAGCAGGCTTACCTCAAAGATTTGGAGGGGCAGGCGCGGAAGGAGCGACTCGAGAGTCTTTTGACAGCCAGTACGCCTGCTGTGGTGGTGGCGGGCAAGTACCGCCCTCTTCCTGAGCTAATCAATCTGTGCGAAGGGCTGCGTATTCCTCTCTTTCGCTCGCAGAAGAAGACGACCGAGCTGCTAAGCCGTTTGACGCTGATTCTGCTGGAGGAATTTTCCCCCACGCTGTCGCTTCATGGGACCCTAGTGGAGGTGTTTGGCGTCGGGGTGGTGATCCAGGGCTACTCATCGATTGGCAAGAGTGAAGCGGCTCTTAGTCTGATCGAGCGAGGTCACCGCCTGATTTCGGACGATGTGGTGCGCATCCGTGTGCGGGAGGGCTCTTATCTGGAGGGCTCGGGGCCCGAGCTGACGCGCCACCTTCTCGAGATCCGCGGTATTGGCATCATCAATGTGGCCCACCTTTATGGAGCGGTCTGCGTGCGCGAGGCCAAGAGGGTCGATCTGATTGTCAATCTAGAGGAGTGGGATGAGGCGCGATTTTACGATCGCATTGGACTAGATGAGGCCTGTGTCGATTTTCTGGAGATCTCAGTGCCCTTCTATGCGCTGCCTGTGAAGCCGGGACGAGATGTGGCGCTGCTGATCGAGACGATCACCCTGAATCATCGGCTGAAGGAGATGGGTTACCATTCGGCCAAAGAGTTTAGTGCAAAACTGCTCGAGACGATCTCTCGTAAATCCTCTCGTCCACTCCCCACAGGGAGAGAGGGAGAAACTGAAATTCGTAATCTTTTAAAGGGCGAACAAGAGTGAAGGTATCGCGAAAGCTTAAGGTGAGGAATGCTCTGGGTCTGCACGCCAGGCCAGCCGCTGCAATTGTGAGGCTGCTGCAGCGGACCAAATCCGCAGTGGCGTTTCAGTATAGGGGCGAGACGGTTAACGCTCGCAGCATCATGAGTCTTCTAATGCTGGCTGCACCCAAAAATGCGCAGATCGAGGTGACGGTATCGGGTGACGATGCGGAACAGGTACTGCTGCTGCTTGCAGAGGAGTTCGAACAGGGGTTTGGAGAGCCATAAGGCAGTGAGCTGGCGCGAGGAGATTGTCCTGGTAGGAGCATCGGTGAGCGAAGGCATCGCTATTGGTGCTCCTCATTTCTTTGGCGTCCCTCAGGAGGAGTCGGTGCCGGAGTTCTCTATCTCCGCGCGCGAGGTAGAAGGAGAGATTGCCCGCTACCGCGAAGCGCTCGACTGCTCGAAGCGCGATTTAGCGGCGCTGAAGAGCGGCTTCCAAAAAGAGGGGGTCGAAGAGGGCGCTACCATCCTAGGAGCCTATCTCGATATCTTAGAAGATCCCTGGATCACTATCGAGATGGAGGAGAAGATCCGCGAGACGCTGCGTAACATCGAGGCGCTGCTCTCCTCCGAGATCAACCGCTACCGCGAGCGCTTCTCTACCGACACCGAGCTCTTCCAGAGTCGCCTAGCCGATGTGGTCGATCTCTCTAAAACAATCCTGGGTCATCTGCGCGAGACCCCACCTGCTAGACCGCGGGAGGGGATGCTGCGCAACGCCATACTCTTTGCGGAAGAGCTCTCGCCTTCTCGCATGATGGCCATTTCGACTACCCGCGTGATGGCGCTTGTCACCTCGCAGGGTGGGAGCAGCTCGCACGCTGCACTGATTGCGCGCGCCAAGGGGATTCCCTATGTTTCGGGCATCGATACCGGCGCCTACACTCTTGCCGAGGTGGCCTGTGTGGTGGTGGATGGCGGCGCAGGCTTGGTGATTCTGAACCCCACAGACGAAACGCTGGCCCGCTATGCGCAGAAGGCGATTTTAGCTAGAAGCCGCGTGCGGATTCCTAAGCGCGAGACCACAGCTCCCGCCTTCACGCGCGATGGCAGGCAAGTGGTCGTGCGCGCCAACATCGGCAGCGCAGAAGAGATGGATCTGGCGCTGCGCTGTGGTGCTGCAGGAATTGGCCTCTTTCGCTCGGAGTATCCAGTGCTCTCCCACCCCGCTTTGCTGCTCAATGAAGAAGAACAGTATCGGATCTATCAGATGGCACTAACAAAAGCGCGAGGTTTAATGGTCACTATCCGCGCCTTTGATCTAGGCGGTGATAAACAGATCTCCTCGGGCTGGAATCTGGGTAGCTCGCGGGGCACCGCTCTGCTGCTCGAGCAGCGTGAGATGTTTCGCATCCAGCTGCGCGCTCTTCTGCGCGCCAGCAGAGAAGGTCCGCTGCAGATCCTCTTTCCGCTGATCCACTCTCCACAGGAGATGGCGGCGGCACAGAGGCTGCTCTTCGAAGAGGCGGCTACTCTAGGTATTTTGTCACCCCCCATGGGAGCGATGATCGAATTGCCAGAGGCAGCGCTTCTTGCTAGCGAGCTGATTCTGCAGTCCGATTTTGTCTCGGTGGGTACCAACGATTTAGTGCCCGAACTTCTCGGCTCTCCCCGGCATGCCCTAGAGGGTGAGCTACACAAGATAGCCTGCCACCCTCGTGTGCTCTCCACCTTGCAGAATATCGCTGAAGAGGCGCTGCTGCAGCAAAAGTCTGTTACGCTTTGTGGAGAGTTGGCCTCCGATTCTCACTTCATTCCGGTGCTGATTGGCCTTGGCTATACCAACCTCTCTTGTCCTCCCAGAGCAGTGCCGCGCGTCAAAGAGCAGCTGCGAAAATCGGAGTGGGCGCCGCTGCGCCATCTGGTCGATCAGATGCTCGCCTGTAGCAGCACCGAAGCGGCCTACAACCATCTCAGCCGTTTTTTACAAACAACTTCTTAGCTGCAAAATGCCCTCAGGCGTACCCTTGCAGCCATAAAAATAGCCTAGTAGTTCATAAAAGGCTGTTTTGAGGTGATGTATGATTACAGCAGGGGCAGTCGCAGGAGTGGTGGGAATTGCAGCAGCGAGTGCAGCCACCGCGGTAGCGAAAGATGCGGCAGAGATGATAGCAAAAGATGCAGTAGCAGCTGGCTATTTTGTGATCAAGAGTGTGGGGAAATGCACCCATAGTAAGTGTAGCGATAAGCCGCTCTGCAAGCACCCCCGTGAGGTCCAAGGCTGGTTGCAACCAGAAACTCGGCTACTGCGAGAGGCATCCACTCTCTTCATAACGAGGATAGATAAGCAAAAGGAGAAGGCGGTCTCTGAAAGACGCGCCAATTCAACCCATCTAAAGAGTTTAGCGGGCTGTGAATTCATCTACTTAGATGGAAGCGGAGAGATGAAGAAAATTCAATTCGTTACCGAGCAACAATTTAAGAAAATTGCTGCGTCTCAGGTAGCCTCTGCAGCAGCTGCTAAACAGCATGAGAAGAAGCATACGCATCATCCACATACGAAGCATCAAGCAGCCCATACAAGGAAAGAAGAGAACAAAATTCCTGAGCCCCCTTCTACAGAAGAGGTGGAGAAAAGCCTCGATCTTTCTGCAAAACCTACCACAGAGAAAGAGGAGCTCGCTGTACCGGCCGATTCTGCCGAGAAATTAGGTGAGAAGAGTGAAGGAAGCGCTCCTCAGGCCGTCGCTACGGAGACTCCAGCTTTGCCAACAGAGGGGATCTTGAAGAGATTTATTTCGTTCTGGCTGCTGTTTGGCTGGTTCTCTTGGTTGGTGAGTCTGATCCGCCCAGCCAAACCATCTGTTACAGCATAGTTTGATCTCTTTGGAGCGAGCGAAAGCTCGCTCAGAGGTGCACCTTAGCCTAGAAGATTGCTAGGGGAGATATCTTTTTGGGCATCGCGCACCTTGCCGGCAGCCTCCTGGAAGGCGGCGAAGATGAGATCCTGCAGCCCCTCGACATCGGTGGGGTCGACGCAGTCGGGGCGGATGGTGATCGATTGGAGCTCTTTGTCGCCATTCAGTACCAGCCGCACCAGGCCGCCGCCACTTTCGCCCACAAACTGCGCCTGCGCCATCTCATCTTTGATCTTGGAGTACTGCTGCTCGAGCATGCGAGCCTGCTTCTTCATTTTGGAAAATCCACTACCCATGTTTGATCACTCCGTCGAAGGTTACTGCTGCAAATTGTACCATGCTCTCGAGTCGCGCTCTATCTCTTTTGGAGTCGCCGGTAGTAGGGGCTGCCGCCTCGGCTGGCTGAGGCGGGAGGGTGGCAGTGATGGGTGGTGCTGGGGGTGGTGGCATAGCCGGCTCCATAGGAGCCTTGACTGGCGCCGCTGCCTCAGGGCTCTTGAGCTGCTGCTCTAGCTGCTCCAACCGCTCGATCAGCACCGGCAGCGCAAGCTGGCTTCTGGTTTTGAGGATCTGCAGCAGCAGCGCCTCCACCATCAGCGAGCGCAAAGAGAGGCGAGGGGGGTGCTGCAGGAAACGGGTGATCAGCTCGACAATTGTCAGTAGCTGCGACACGGTGTAGTGGGTGGCCGAGCTTCGGTAGAGTGCGCGGGTGGCAGGGTCAAGAATCCAGCTGGGCGCTCCCACAAGATGGCAGGCCAAAAGGGCGCGGTAGTGCTGCAAGAGCGCCTCGGGAAATCCGCTGAGGTCGGTGCCGCTGTTCTCCATCTGCTCGACTAGCTCCAGCGCTGCCGAAAGCGATCCGGTCTGATAGGCTGTATCGAGTTGCTGGAGCAGCTCCTGTGGGGGTAGACCCAGCGCTTTCCGTATTGCCTCTGCATTCAGGGGGCCTGAGCCCTCGGAGAGGGTGCAGACCATCTGGTCGAGCAGCGACTCTCCGTCGCGCAGCGAGCCGTCGGCAAGCTGCGCCAGAAGGGCGAGGGCGCTCTCCTCGATGCAGCAGCTCACTTCCTGTGAGATCTCTTTGGCAATCAGCTTCAGCTTGGCCAGTATCGCCTCGGCAGGAAGCCTGCGCAGGTCGAACCTCTGGCAGCGGCTGGTGATGGTGGGGAGCATCTTGTGAGGCTCGGTGGTGGCGAAAAAAAATTTAGCATGCTGAGGCGGCTCCTCCAGCGTCTTCAAAAGGGCGTTAAACGCCTCCTTGGTCAGCATGTGTACCTCGTCGATGAGGTAGATTTTGTAGGGGCCGCGAGCGGGGACATAGCCCACCGTTTCGTTGATCTGCCTGATGTCGTCGATACCGCGGTGCGAGGCACCATCGATCTCGAGTAGATCGAGGGCATGTCCCGCCGCAATTTCAAGACAGGAGCTGCAGCTGCCGCAGGGCTCTGATTCGCTGTTGCGTGCCTGGCAGTTGAGCGCCTTGGCTAGCAGACGAGCTAGCGTCGTTTTGCCCACACCCCTGCTGCCGCAGAAGAGATAGGCGGGAGCGATACGACCCATTTTTAGAGCGTTTTTGAGGGTGGTGACAATCGGTTCTTGTCCTACCACCTCGGAAAAAAGCTTTGGACGGTAGATTCTAGATATATTTTTGTACACTCTACAACCCCTGTTCTCTTCTAGCACACCCTACTGGAGTGTAGCAGTGGTTGCAATTCCTCAAAATGACAGCTATCTTCTGAGGAGATGTTTCGCTCTCCGTTACGGCAGGAGAGGCGCGAGCGGCTCGGAAGAGCGCTTCTTCTGCTATTTGCGCTCGTCTGCCTTACCTGCCTGCTGCACCAGCGGGCTGTCCGCATTGAAATCCCCGAAGTGGGAAGCATAGCTCCCCGCTACGTCATCGCACAGGTTGATTTTTCCTTCCCCGACGAAGAGGCGACCGATATCTTACGGCGCGAGGCGGTCAAGGATGTAGGGGTGATCTATCAGCTGGATCAGGCGCAGCTGCGCGCGGTAGAGCGTCAGCAGCTCCAGCAGCTGATCAGTGATGGATCGTGGCGAAAGCGTCTTCCCGAGGCCACCTTTGAAGATCTGCAGCACGAGGTGGGGCAGATCACCCTCCTTCTCTCTCGCGCGCGCTGGACCGACAACCGCACCCTGCGCCGCATCGCCCAGTTTGACAAGTCAAGTGATTGGATTTTTTTACTAGGCCCTCCCGAGTCGCTTCCCTCCTCTCTCTGGGAGGGGCGCCCCTCTCTCGATCGCTATCTCATCGAGGCTTACAGCAATATTAATTGGAAATTTTTGGAGGATGGCGCCGTCTCCAGATGGGTGCGTAGACGTGTCGAGCATCAGGTGCCCGAAATCACCACTGGCGTCCATGCAGGTAGCACGCTGATTGGGCAGGGGGAGCACATTGCTCCGCGCCATGTAGCTATGCTGAAGGCGATGCGCGAGGCGATGCATCACCAGCGCGGCGGTATGGATTTTGGCTCACTCTTCGGTAGCTTCTGCCTCGCCTGCCTCTTCATTGGACTGGCCCTTCTTTCGATCAAGGCCTACTTCTCGCTGCTGGTCTCTTCATTGCGCACCTGGAGCCTTCTCACCACCATAGCCCTGGGCACCATCGCCGTCGCTAAGATAGCCGAGCATCTACTGGTACGCGGTCCAGGACCTTTTCTAGACCTTGTCACCTATCCCATCCTGGTGCCCTTTGCGGCATTGCTGATTTCGCTGCTTCTCAATGCCCATCTAGCCTTCTTCTTCGCCACGCTGCTCTCGCTCTTCCTGGCTGTCTCGCTGGGTAGCAACGAGGAGCACTTCCTGGTGGTCAACCTAGTTAGCGCCTTCGCTACCATTCTCTTTTCGCGCGGTCTGCATAAAAGAAAAGAGATATTCTATGTCTGCTTCAAGGCGTGGTTCAGCGCTGTGCTGGTGATTCTCTCCTTTTCGCTGCTCGAGGGCTGTTTCTGGTCTGTCACTACTCTTGTCGACCTGTCGGTAGCAGGACTGATGCTGATCGTCACCGCTGTGGTGGTGATTGCGGTATTGCCACTGCTAGAGGGGCTCTTTGAGGTGCTGACCGACCTCAGCCTGATGGAGTTTATGGATCCGCAGGTGGATCTACTGCGCCGCCTCAACCTCGAGGCGCCCGGCACCTACCAGCACTGCCTGGTGGTGGGCAACCTCGCCGAAGCGGCCGCCACCGCCATCGATGCCAAGGGGCTGCTCTGTCGGGTGGGCACCCTCTACCACGACATCGGCAAGCTGGCCTGTCCCCACTACTTCACCGAAAACCAGCTGGGAGGCTTCGACATCCACCAGCTGCTCACCCCGCTCGAATCGTGCCAGGTGATCATCTCCCATGTGACAGAAGGGGAGAGGCTGGCGCGCAAGCACAAGCTACCCCAAGCGATCATCGACATCATCCGCGAGCATCACGGCACCACCATCGTCTTCAGCTTCTACCAGAAGCTGCTGCGCAAAGTGGGCAAAGAGTATGACCTAGTCGACCCAGCGCTCTTCCGCTACAAAGGGCCCAAGCCCCGCTCGCGCGAATCTGCCATTGTGATGATTGCCGACACAGTCGAAGCTGCCTCCCGCAGCCTTGGCGAGGTAGACGAAGAGGAGCTCACCGCCATGATCGACCGCCTCGTCCAAGAGAAGGCAGACGATGGGCAGTTTGACGAATGCCCCCTCACCTTCGAAGAGCTAGGCGCCGTCAAGCGCGCCATCGCCAAAACCCTCGTCGTCACCCGCCACGTGCGTGTCCGCTACGAAAAGCCGCTACTCGACCCCACTCTCGTCATCGAAACTCGCCCCTATCCAGCAGCCCGCAAATAGCAGATAAAATTGATCTAGTGAGGTAGTTGCAAAACTCCAGCTCTAGTTAGACACAATTTGCAAAAAAGGCAGCAACTGTCTCTTTTTTTGCCTTTCCTTCGGCAACTAGCCTGACCATTTTCTCCAATTCAGTTTCTGCAAAATCAATCGAGCAATGATTCAGTTCTAGGAACATCAGTGCCGAAACTGCGGCGACTCTTTTGTTGCCATCTAGGAATGGATGATTTTGACAAAGGTGGAATAGATAGGCAGAGGCCTTATCGGACATTGTTTTGTGGAGATATTGTCCTTCGAAGGTGCTGTGGGGTTGAGCGATTGCGGAAAGGAGCAGGGTGTGGTCGCGTATTCCTCTTATGCCACCGTATCGATTCAGTTGGTCCGAATGGATTTCTAAGACATCATCAAATGTCAAAAAGTATAATTCCATTAACCTACTCAGCAAGACGTTTCAGCGCACGACCAAACTTCTTATTGACCTTCTCAAGAGAGGATGCGAACTGTTCTCTTTGCTGTTCGCTTTTTACGGGGGTGATGACGATAGAGGAGCCATCGGGTGTCGAGATCTGGAGTAGGGTGTCGCTATCGATTCCTAGCAGCTCGAGGATAGGGCGTTCGATGATCAGTGCGTAACTATTGCCATGCTTGGTAAGACGTTTTCGAATTGTCACCTAAGTTCTCCCATTGTGGATTCAATTGTATATACATCGTAGCATTATTCCATTGGCAGAGTCAATTGATTAGTTACACTTACATTGAGTATCAATAAGTTGCAGAAATGGGAAGGGATGAGCGCAATCGGGTTGCACCCGATCCACAATTCAACAAATCGAAAAGGGCTTATTAATCAGGAGTTTTTTATGTCGATCGCCCTTCTCTCCCTGGCAGCAAGCCAACCACTCACCATCGAGAACGATTCCAGTCAGGATCGATGGGCTACCGCGCGAAAAGTAGCCGTCCTAGTCCTCAAGGTAGGGATGGTGGTAGCGTCGGTGGCAGTTGTTGAAACTGCCCTCACGGCGATGGTAGTGATTGTCGCTCTCAAGTCGGGTGCCCTTGCAGCAGTAGGAGCCGCAGCTGCTGTGGTCGCTCTAGTCGCCCTGGCAGTGATCATCGCGCTGTTGCAGGTTTTGTATAAAAAATATTGCAGACAGTGATGCACTTGTGCGCTTCGCGCTCAAGAGTCATAACCTTTCATGAAATTTGCATGTTAGATGCGGGCTTTGATGGAGCTATAGAGCGCGCTCATCACCCAGCGGCGCGGGAGTAACTGGGCTAGGCGGATGAAGAGGGCGTAGCGAGCATCGAAGAGGTCGACTCCCTTTTTCTCTTGGATCTGCTTCCAGATGCGCTCGGCGGCGTAGGAGGAGGCAATTTTGTGGCCATGCTTGCGCGGATTTTGCTTGGTGGTGGCGCGAGAGGAGAAGTTGGTGGCCACCTGTCCGGGACAGGAGACCAGCACGCGGATGCCAAGGGGCGAGAGCTCGAGATCGAGCGCTTGGCCTAGCGACAGTAGGTGGCTTTTGGCGGCGGCGTAGAGAGCTAGTCCGGGGCAGGGAAGAAAGGCGAGTGCCGAGGCAACAAGCAGAATGGTACCAGGACGCTTAGCGTCGGTCAGGGCTCTTGCGGCAGCGAGCAGCTGCTCGGTAGGGGCGATTAGATCGACATCGAGCTGCTCGCGCTGCTGCTGCGAAGAGAGGTTGATGCTGTCGCCGTAGAAGCCGAGGCCTGCATTAAGCACTAAAAGGTCGGGCAGATCCTTCTGGATGCGGCGCACTACAAGCGCTCTTCCTTCGGGAGTGGCGAGGTCTGCGCTGAAGGTTTGCACCGTAGTGAGGCGCGAGAGCTCGCGCTGAAGCAGCTCCAGTTTTTCGTTATTGCGTCCAGTTAACAGCAGAGGAATACCTGCCGAGGCGAGTCGCTTGGCAAGCGCCTCTCCTATGCCAGAGGTGGCTCCAGTGATCAGGGCAAGCGTTGTCATGCGCTGAATGGTAGCAGATTTCTAATCTAGGTGAGAGAGAATCTCTTCCGCACTGATGAGAGGGGCATCTTCGTGGTCGATTCCCTCACACCTGCGCGCTGTCTCCTGCCATTCATGTTCGGAGGTGAGGTTCTCTTTCCACCAGGGGAAGGTGCGGCACTGGGTGGGCCTGGCAGAATAGATGGCGCAGCGATTCTCTTTCAGGAAGACGCAGTCATAGTTCTTTCGATCTTCCAGTAGCGCCATGCGATTTCCGACGCGGCGTGTGTAGCGTTTCAGGAACTCCTCGTAGCCGATCTGAAGGTGGCTGGCCATCGCTTGCGCCTCTTCTTCGCTAATCCAGACATAGCCGGGGCTGCCGGTGCAGCAGCCTCCACATCCGGTGCAGCCGAATCGTAGACCTTCATGAAACCAGGGCTTTTTCTCTTCACTCATCGCCAACTGTACTCCACGGTTTCAACGCCGCTCCAGAGTCCCTCTTTCCAGGCGTGCGGAGAGATGGTGCAGCTGCTTTCCGTCAGGTCGATCAGATTCCAGCGACCCCATTTGCAGAGGCTGACGCAGCCGCTATCCACCACGATCGGCAGGCGATCGGGACGCAGATCGGCAATCGAGTGGCGGTGGGTATGTCCATGCAGATAGAGCTTTACCTGCGGGAAGCGCTGGAGCAGCAGTCGCAATTCACTATCGCGCCGCAGCTTCTTGAAGCGATGATCGAGGCAGAAGAGGGGAAAGTGGTTCAGCAGGATCACGCTATCCGTGCTGGGAATCTGGAGCAGCGTGCGCTCCAGCTCTCGTTCGATTGCTTCGCTAAAAGAGCCTTCGGAAGAGATCCAAGAGGTAGCGAGCGCCGTATCCATGGCGACCAGCCAGAGACCGGGCCGCAGCTGACGCGGGGCGACCCGTCTGCGCTTCAGTGCATCGGAGGTCTCTTCGGGAAAGTAGCGGTAGATGCGCCCCTGCCAGTAAGCGAGGTGGGTGTAGTGGTCGTGGTTGCCCGGCACCAGCGCCACCTCGATACCGCGCTCTTTTATCTGCTGGATGAGCTCTCTCGCCATGCGGAATTCGACCATCCGACCGGTGGTGGTGAGATCTCCGGCAATCAGCACCAGATTCACCCCCAGCTGACTGAAGAATTCGGGCAGAGCTTCTAGCCGTCCTGTGTCCAGTTCGTTACGCCTGACCAGCCAGGAGTTGAGATTGCCCAACCACCTCTTGCAGCAGAACTGGAATGGGTTATGGCTTTTTTTCCAAAAATGGAGGTCGGAGAGATGGGCGATGCGAAGTTTTAAAGACATGGGTTAATTCTACCCTGTCTCACTATTGTTGCGCAAAAGGAGCGACCGGTTCAAACTGGCTCTGAACACCAGGGGTGCCGAAGAGATTTGGCTGAGAGTGAAGGGGGCAGTTTCTCTTCACAACCCTTAGAACCTGATCAGGTTAAAGCCTGCGTAGGAAGAGTGATGAAAAAAATATTTTCCACACGACTGCCAGTCGGTGCCCGGCGTATTCTCTCCGGCAACCTCATCGAACATTACGATAACGCCCTCTTTGGTCTGTTAACTCCATTTTTGGCACCCCTGCTCTTTCCCCATGAAGAGCCGATCATAGCGCTGATTTTGGGCTATGCGCTGATGCCGCTGAGTATGGTGGCCAAGCCCTTGGGGGCGCTCTTTTTTGGTCGGTGGAGTAGCCATCGCGGTCTGCTTTCGATGCTCAAGGCGACGCTGCTCTGGATGGGCTTCTCCTCCATACTGATGGGACTCTGCCCTACCTACAGCCAGGTGGGCTATCTGGCTCCTCTGCTGATTTTGTTAGCGCGCCTGCTCCAAAACTTCTGCTCGACGAGCGAGGTGATCGGTGGAGGTCTTTATCTGATGGGGCGCACCGAAATTCCCGCCCGCGGTTTGTTGAATGGTCTTTATGGCGCCTCCACCATGGCGGGGATCTGGCTCGCTTCGGTGGCAGTGGCCGCGCTTGCTCTGCAAGATGCTGTCGAGAGCAGCTGGCGCTGGCTCTTTCTGGCGGGAGGCTCGGTGGCTCTCTTTGGCTGGTGGCTGCGGGGCGAGAATCTGCATGCAGAGGATCACAAGAGCAGCTCCCTCTCTTCGCTTACGGTGCTGCGCAGCCAGATTGGTCCCCTCCTACGCAAGATCCTGGTGGCAGGTCTGAGTTACTGCTGCTATGTGGTCCCGTTTGCTCTGTCGCAGGGGATGGCTCCCTTTGTGGCGCCTGTCTCCAAGGCGCAGATGGCCGAGCAGACACCGGTATTGATGCTGTTTGACTTTCTGATTCTGTTTGTGGTGGCGCTTTTTTCCTCTCACATCCCTCCGCGCAAGATGATGATTGGCGTCAGTGGCGCGCTGGCCCTCCTCTTTGTACCCCTATTTGCCGCCATGGAGGGGGCCTCTTTACTCCAGCTCATGCTGATCCGCGGCCTACTGGTGGTGTTGGGGGTGCTCTTCTGCATGCCCATCCGCGCCTGGTCGCTCACCCTGGGCCGAGATGAGGGGCGGCCTACCCTGCTCTTTGTTGGCTATGCGCTGGGTGTCCAGCTGTTTGGCGCCTCCAGCGCCTCCCTCTCTCTATCGTTTCTGCACCTCACCGGGTGGGCCGGCGCCGCCGGTATCTATCCCGCGCTGCTGGCGCTGACTGTCTGCGCCTGTCTGCTCTATGAAAAGAAGAGTTCACGCGTTAAGCTTGCTCCTTTTCCTAGTTCGTGAGATCATGGCGACCTCAAGAGGTGTTTATGGATCTCAATTTTGTTGCCATCGTAGTTCTAGGATCTGTTGCTGCATTAGTCGCAGCTCTCGCCAAGCTCTACCGCAGATGTGCTTCCAACAAAATTCTTGTTGTCTATGGGCGCATGGGCGGGCGCAAAACGGTGCAGTGCTACCACGGTGGAGGTACCATCGTCTGGCCTCTGATTCAGGGCTGCGCTTTCCTCGATCTAACGCCTCGCAACATCCACATCCCTCTGAAGGGGGCGCTCTCTCAGCAGAACATCCGCGTCAATGTACCCAGCACCTTCACCATCGCTGTAGGCATCACGCCCGACATCATGAACAACGCCGCCGTCCGCCTGCTCGATCTCGATCATCGCGGCATCGAATCGATGGCGACCGAGATCATTGTGGGACAGCTGCGCCTCACCATCGCCTCGCTGCGCATCGAGGAGATCAACCAAGACAGAGAGAGATTCCTCGAGTGGGTAAAGAAAAACATCGAGCCCGAGCTGCACAAGATTGGCCTAACGCTTCTGAACGTCAACATCACCGATATCACCGACGAATCGGAGTACATCGAGAGCATCGGGAAGAAGGCCTCTGCCACCGCAGTCAACCAGGCTAAGGTGGATGTGGCTGAGCAGGAGAAGCAGGGGGAGATCGGTAAGGCGCTTGCCGAGCGCGACCGCCGCGTTTCGGTAGCCGCCTTCAACGCCGAAGCTGTGAAGGGAGAGAACGACTCTAAAGCTCACATCGCCCTCACCAATGCCTCCCTAGCTGAGAAACAGGCCGAAGCGACTCGCCGTAGTCAGGTGGCAGGACAGCAGGCCGAAGTGGAGATTCAAAAAGCGCGCGCCCTCGCCGAGATGCAGCGCCTCGAGGCCGAAGAGGTGGTGCCCCAAGAGATCAACAAGAAGAAGATTCAGATCGATGCCGAAGCCGAAGCGCAGCGCAATGTCCTGATTGCGCGCGGTGAAGCGGAAGCCATCCTCGCTGTCCGCCAAGCCGAAGCAGAGGGTATCCAAAAACTGCTCGACGCCAAAGCCAAGGGCTACAAGCAGCTTGTCGAAGCTTGTGGAGACGATGCCAAAAGCGCCTCCACCATGCTCCTTATCGAGAAGCTGGAAGAGATTGTCAAACTGCAGGTCGAGGCGATCAAGAACATCAAGATCGATAAGATCACCGTCTGGGACAGCGGCCAGCATGGCGAAGCGGGAGGCAAAGGCGGCTCGGCCACCTCTAACTTCATCAGCCAGTTTGTGAAGTCGCTACCTGCCTTGCACGACGTCGCCTCCATGGCCGGCCTGGAACTACCTCAATACCTCGGCCAGGTGACCCCCTCCTCCGACTCCGAAAGATTAAGCTAGGCTAATCTTTAGATGCTTTCCAAGGGCTCTTGCGGCCCTTGCGAATGTTCTTAATGTTGAGGGCGATTCAGGATCCAGGACTCGTTCGATAGCGGAGCGACTTGTTTCCATACGCTCCGCTAGCTCTGCTTTGTCAATTTTCTGTTTTTGCATTTCTCGTTCTAACTGAAAGACAAAAACTCGCTTGGCTGCAACTTCTTCGACCTCTTCGAGAATGCCCTCCTCCTGAAGAAAATCATCGAAGGAAGAGCCGATATGTTTTTTGTTTTTCATATAATTACCCCAACATTTTAGCTCTGCGCAAGGCTAGTTCCAAATCCTGAGAGGGTGTTTTTTGACTCTTTTTCACAAAGCCATGCAACAACACCATTTCATGATCGAGCATCGTGAAGATGACCCGTGCAATGCCATCACGGAACGAGCTGCGTACTTCCCATAGGCCTTTCCCGAGATTGCGGACTAAAGGCATTCCTAGTGGCCATCCGATTTCCACTGTTTTAATATCTTCTCCGATGATTTTTCTCTGCTCTTTCGGAAGAGATTGCAACCATTCCCGAACTGGTTCTTTTCCATTGTCCTGCTGCCAAAATCGCACGCTAACAATTTTCTTAGGGGGAGTTGCGCTCACACTCGTCTCACTTCCGTTATCTTAGATTGTACCAAAAATGGTACAATCTGGCAATGGAGGCGATTGAACGATCTTAGCGAGTGAAGGTGCAGGAGAGGCTACGGTCGACAAGCAATGGAAATTCAAAACAGTATATGTCTGACATCCATTAAGATAGTGGTATGGTGGTGGGCTGTATGGGCGTGAAAGAGGTAGCCCTCCACCGTGACCCGTTGGCTATCGCTTGCAGTGCAAGTTCCTTCCATTCCCTCCGCGAGATTGAGGATGATCTCGGTGGAATCGGTGAGAGTAGACCACTCTTTAATCGGTTGTGAATCATCCAGCGGGTCTGCTACTGGCAGAGTTATAGCAAAGGGCACGGAAGCCTCTTCCAGCTGAAGTACCCAACAATAGTCCTCTCGATCGCCATTCCTTATAGAAGAATATTCGGGAGGGCCTGGGAAGCGTTTCAAGGTAACAAGACCTCTTAGTGTTACTAGCTTCTCCAAGCAGGTAGTCGATAGCTCACAATGCTCCTTTTGAGCTCTTAGGAAAAGGATGCAGCGCAATCCACATATTGCGCAGAAGATCGACGTAAATAATATAAAAATATATTTATTTTTTTTCATCACAATTATCTAATTAATTCGAACGAGCTAGCTCTAAATTTAGGACGAAGATAAACGCAGCCTTTTTTCATGTGGACGAGCACCGCATGCAATCTTCCCTCCACTGCTAACTGGATAGCAGCTTCTTTTGAGAACCAAACAAGCTCATTACTATTCTTAACAAGATATTCGGTAATTACACCTCGTTTTTTATGTACGCCTGAGATGTATAACTTATCAATAAAGTCCTCGCGACCTACTTCCCAGCTTTCTACCTTCTCCATCGCTTTCCAAAACAACTCAAATTCTTCATCGGTTAGCGATTTTATTGTTCGTTCTGGGTCAAAGCCAGTAATTGCTACTATGGCATCGATGTATTTTTTATTGGTGCTGTCGTATCTTTTCACGGCAGCTCGTAGGGAAAGTGGAGAGTAGACTCCTCCCTTTAGCATGACAACCAGAGCTTCATGACCCGTTGCATAATCTGGGTAGACAGCATATTCATTTTCGCTATCTCCGGCTCGACCTATCGAGCGACGGTTTTTACCCGTGCTATAGTTGCTGGCAAGCAAATTTCCTGGGTTATTACACCTCCATGCTCGTGATCCTCCACTGCGGATGGTCATGTTCCCCTGCTCATCAAAATATTGGACTGTAAACTTGCCTGCGGGATCCCCGTAGTTAGGTGGTCCCACCTGAGCTTTTATGAATGCCATACTAGCACCATCCAATGACTTATAAGTACACCAGGCATCGAGTATACATATTGAGAGAGTACCTCGAGCTTTAAGTGGAAAGGCTAGCTAGACATGGTCGTTTATTTCTATGAGAAAAGTGCAATTTGCATCAGCACAAACTCAGCAATATCGAGACCGGGGGACTGGCCTCGAGGGCAGGGCTGCGGAGACATGAAGAAGACCCGGTGGGTCTTCGTAATGCGGAGCAGGTGAGCGAATAGCGAACCGGCCAACCACCGCACTCCAGGGAGCGCTAAAGCGCTCAAGTTAGAGAGTTGGCCGTTCAACAGAATTTTGGTCTGTTAACGGGTGAAGGCGCGGGAGAGTCTGCGGCTGAGGCGCTTCGCTCGCAGAATGCTCTGCTTCACGACGGTCTTAGCCCAACGCCGGCCTTCGGTCTGCACCACTTTGGGGGAGGCGTTTTGTCCCTCGATGTTTTTGCCAGGGGTGGTGCGCTTGGACTGTTTGCCACCGGCAAGGTGGCTTTTTTTTGTTTTGATCTGATGTTGTAGCTCGGCCAGCATGCTGCGGTCTTTGCGCGTTAGCTTCTTGGGGTGGAGGCGGATGCGCTTTTCTGGATCGGCAGTGTTGGAGCAGAGCGGCTCCTTCTCTTTGAAGAGCTGGTCGTTCTCGCGCAGTCCCTTACGCACCTCGCGGTGCACTTTGCGGGCTGAGTGCTCGTCCTTGCTGTAGCGGCCTCGGTTCATATTCCACCTCCTGTTAGAGGCGGTTGAAAACCCCAGCCCCTAGCAAAATCGCCCTTTTGCCGTCCCCTGTCGCTGTTCTTCCTCGCCTACCCTCTCGGGTATGGTCTCGTCAGAACGGCACGAGCCAGCAAGCTGGCTCTGACAACGGATGCCAAAATCATCGATTTTTCCAGGAGCTGGAGTTTTGCAACCCACCTCCTATAATTAATTGTAGGAGAATTAGAAGTTTTAAAAAACAAATTATCTCTCTGCTGCCGCAGTAGCTGCGGCGTAGGCAGAGGCTACCGAGATGAATTTGTGCCACTTGCGCTGTCTGAGGCGCCAAGGTTTCCAGTTGGGCACCCAGATGGGAGGGGTGAGCACTCCTCCCGATAGCCAACCGGGGCGCCACATCCTCATGCGCTTGCGATTGTCGGCGATGATGAGATGGGGGATGTGTAGGTTGGAGGCGAGATGACCCAGGAAGGAGTCGTTGCCGATGAGGAAGGCCGACTCGCAGATAAAGGTGGCCAGCTCGGATAGAGAAGGGAAGGTGACAATAGCGATTTCATCTGGCACCAGTGGGCGCCAGCTGAGGAGTTCATCCTCGCGCAGCACTAGCACCGGTTGCCAACCGCTAGCTAGCAGCTTCTCTGCCAGGAGGATAAACTTTTCGGCGGGCCAGTTTTTCAGGGGGCTGCCGCTGGTTGGGTGGATGACGATGCGTTTTTTGAAGGCGCGTGGTAAGGGGCTCTGTGGAAGGGTGAGGCCGTTGTCTTTGCTGACACCTCCTCTTCCCACCAGTGAGGCGACAGCGCGAGCGATGTTTTCCACCATGCTGAGGGTGGGGCAGAAGATTCTATCGAGCGCATAGAGAGTGCCATGCTCTCTTTTTTTGTAGATGGGGTAGAAGATGGCTAAGGGGGGAATCTGTCCTTTGGCGCGTAGTTCGCGCAGGCGAGACATCAGGGCAGAGTTATCGTTCTGTGCCACGATGAGATCAAACGATGAGAGCAGTTCGGCCCAGTTGCCACCGCGGGGAAGCGAGGCAAACCAATGGCCCGAAAACCAGTCGCTGAGTTCTTGGAATTTGGGTTGGAAGGTGACCACTTCGTAACCAGCTAGCTGTAACTGGTGCGAAGCCACCATCATCATCAAAGCGTCGCCAAGCCCCTGAGCGGGGATGACGGCAGCACGTTTTATCGCCATGCGAACGAGAACCTTACAAGATAGAGCTTCCCCCCACATTTAAGGACGTGAGGGGAAGCTCTTGGTGCAAGTCAGGTTATCCTTTTCGCGGTTTTTTGGCTGCAGGCTGATCCTCTTCGGCCGCATCTCCAATCAGCACTTCGGTCAGGAGAGTGGTGGCCGCTGCAGAGACAGCATATTTAAGGGCATTTTCAACAACTTCGCGAGGATCGACTATGCCGCTCTTCACCAGATCTTCCACCTTCTCGGTGAGGGCGTTGAAGCCGAAGGAGGGCTCCTGGAGCCGCACCTCTTCTAGCAAGACCGAGCTATCTTTGCCGGCGTTAGCTACGATCTGGCGGAAGGGGGCGTGGCAGGCGAGTCGCAGCGCGTCGGCGCCCAACTTCTCGCTTCCCTTGAGCTTCAGAGACTTCACAGCGTCGCTAGCGCGCAGGAGGGCGATGCCGCCACCTGTCACCACACCGCCGCGTGAGGCTGCTTTGGCCGAGTTGAGACTGTCCCCAAGCTTCTGCTTCTTCTCTTTCACTTCTGGTTCGGTGCTGCCGCCGACGCGAATCACACCGACGCCGCCCAGCAGTTTGGCTCTGCGGGTCTCGAGATGTTCGCGGTCGTAGCTATTTTTGCTCTGCGCCATCTCGTGCGCCAGCTGCGCAGCACGCATCTGGATCGCTTCGGGCTCTCCGCCGCCGCCGATGAGGGTGCTCTTCTCTTTGTTGATCTGTAGACGTTCCACACTACCGAGGGAGCTCATGTCGGTATCCTTCAGCAGGAGACCAGCCTTTTCGGAAATGAGAGTAGCGCCGGTGAGGATGGCGATATCCTGCAGCATCGCCTCGCGGCGATCGCCAAAACCAGGGGCCTTCACCGCTGCGATCTTGAGGGTGCCGCGTAGACGGTTGATCACCAGTGTCGAGAGAGCGTCGCCTTCGATGTCGTCGGCGATGATTAGAAGGGGAGTGCCTGTAGCGGCTACAGCTTGCAGAACCGGCAGAATCTCCTGGATGGAGGAGATCTTCTTGTCGGTCACCAGAATCTTGCAGTTCTCTAACTCAACATTCATCGTGTCTGTATTGGTGCAGAAGTAGGCGCTGGCATAGCCGCGGTCAAACTGCATGCCCTGCACAATGTCGATGGTGGTTTCGGTGGTTTTGCCCTCTTCGATGGTGATGACACCTTCTTTGCCCACCTTCTCGAATGCCTCGGCAATGAGGCTGCCCAGATCGGCGTTGCTCGATGCAGAGGCGATGCTGAGGATCTCCTCTTTGCCCTGTACAGGGTGGGAGGTTTCGGCCAGCTTAGCCAGCACTGTTTCCAGAGCAGCCTCCATGCCGCGCTTCACCTCGATGGGGCTATGGCCAGCAGAGACCAGCTTCAGTCCCTGTCCCGCCAAAGAGCCGAGAAGTAGCAGGCTGGTGGTGGTGCCATCACCACACTTCTCCTTCATCTTGCCCGACACCTCTTTAGCGATCATCACACCCATTTGGGCATACTGATCGGCTAGCTCCACCTCTTTGGCGATGCTGGCTCCGTCGCTGGTGATCGAGGGTGTTCCCCATGAGGCTTCCAGTCCAACGCCTCGTCCTTTGGGACCCAGCGTGACGGCCACCACCTGCGTGATCTCATCGAGTCCCTGGCGCAGTTTGGCGCGGGCCTCTTCGTCAAAAATCAGGTCCTTGGCTGCATCTGACATAGCGCTATTCCTCCTAAGGAATCGAATGAATGGTAGAGGTGGATTTTAGCAAACGGCACCTTTGGTTGCCAGAAGTTCGCTATTCAATAAGTTTTTTGTATAGAGAGCTCTTTGATCGCTGCTGCAGCTGCGCCGCCGCCTTGATCGCCTCCATGTGGGCTAGTTGGAAGGTCGTCTCGAGATAGGCGACCAACTCGGCTCCTTCGTAGCGAGTCCATTCGTTCTCCTCGGCAGGGGGTGCGATCACAAGCACACACTCTCCCTTCACCTCGTCTCTCTGACTCAGCTGGCTAACCAGCTCGCTGGGGCTGCCACCCAACCACTCTTCAAAACTTTTTGTCAGCTCGCGCAGCAGCACCACCCGTCTCTCTGAAGCCAGCTCGGCTAGCTCCTTTAAGGTGGCGATTAGGCGGGTTGGGCTCTCGTAGACAATCGAGCTGCCGAGGTAAGAGAGCAGCTGCCATAGTGCTAAAGAACGTTCCTTACCGCTTTTGGGCAGAAAGCCGCAAAACTGAAATCTTTCTGTGGGGAGTCCTGAAAGACTGAGGGCTAAAATGGCAGCACTGGGACCGGGGATGCCGGTTACAGGAATGCCCTCGCGCCTGCAGCGCGCCACCAAAAGCTCGCCAGGGTCGCTGATGCAGGGAGTGCCAGCGTCGCTAACCAGGGCGATCTCTCTATCAGCCTTCAGGTCGGCGATCACCACATCCTCTGTGGAACGCTCGTTCCAGGAATGAAAAGAGATCATTTTCTTTTTGATTCCTAGATGATGGAGCAGTGCACCGGTGCGGCGGGTATCTTCGCACAGCAGGTAGTCACAGCTGGAGAGCGCCTTGACCGCTCGCGGCGATAGGTCACCTAAATTTCCAATAGGAGTAGCAATCAGAGTTAACATAAGAGAAGGTGGCACCCAGATTCGAACTGGGGAATGGAAGCTTTGCAGGCTTCTGCCTTACCACTTGGCCATGCCACCAGGGGAAGGATCAGAGAGGATTATCGGTGATTCCCGTCAATCAGGTCAACCCCTCCTTAAGGACTGTCCCAACCTCGTTCGGAATAGATCTGGCCGCGTGCGATGCACCAGAGCGCTTCGGCCACATAGTCCACAGTATTGAGGGGCAGTCGATCTAGAGGAAAGAAGGTCAGTTCGGCACACTTGTCGGGCTCTTGGTTGACAATGGAGCCGCCATAGGTGGTGCACTCAAAGAAGAGATCCATATTCAGACGCGCTGTCTTGCGATGCATGATGTGGGCGAGACGTAGTTGTGAGGGAAGTAGCTCGATCCCTGCCTCCTCGTAGGCTTCGCGTATCATCCCGGCAGTGGCCGCTTCGCCATTCTCTACATGACCGGAGACCAGGCCGTAATAGCCGTCGCAATAGGAGGTGTTTTGGCGCAGTCCTAGCAGCACTTGACTGTTGCGCCGCAGTACCAGATAGGCGCAGATGTTGGTTCTTCCGCTATCTCGTTTGGCTATAGCAGGTGGGGAGAGATTGAGTGATGGTTCCATGGTAGCGTCAGAATTATTGGTTCATGCATACATGTCCGTTATGCGGACCGCTCACGAAATTGTACATCTGCTTGGCCTGCGCTGTCCAGACAACTGGGCGCAAAAGCAGCAGCCCATTCTGGGTTATCGCGTCGACAGCCGACTGACGCAGCCCGGAGATCTTTTTTTTGCGCTTCCCGGCTGCAAAATGGATGGGCATCAGTTTCTCGCCGAGGCGGCGCGACATGGCGCAGTTGCTGCTGTGGTGCGCAGCGACTATCGAGGATCCGATTTTGGCATGCTGCTGCTGCGGGTCGAGGATGTGCTGGCCTCGCTTCATCTGCTGGCCAAAAAAACGATAGAGAGCTCGTCCGCTTTTGTGGTGGGCATCACCGGATCGGTGGGCAAGACCACCACCAAGGAGATGTTGGCAGCGATTCTTTCGACCCATTTTGTGGTAGGCAAAACTCCGGGCAACTGCAACTCGCAAACCTCGTTTCCACTGGCTCTACTCGAGCTGTCGGGAAGAGAGCAGATGCTGGTGCTGGAGATGGGGATGACAGAGGCGGGCGAGATTGCGCGTCTGGCGCAGATTGCACCGCCTCGCATGGCGCTGATCACGCGTATCGGCTTCGCTCATCTAGAAAATTTCTCAGATGGTCTCGAAGGGGTGGCGCGCGCTAAAGCCGAGATCTTTGTTCGCGGTACCACCGAAGTGGCGCTGCTGGGGGGAGAGTGCTGGAACTACTCCGCCATCCAAGAGAGCGTAGTGCCTGTTAAGAGGCATCTATCGCTCACGATGGCCGATGTAGACTATAGCTTCCGCCAGCTCTCTCCAAACCAGTTTCAGCTGGTCGAGGGGCGTACTCTTTCGCCGACATTCACCATCGATTTGCCGGCGCCCCACTTTTTGGAGAATGCTATTCTGGCGATTGCAGCTGCGCGCGAGCTTCATCTTTCGTGGGAGCATATCCAAGAGGGAATCAACCATTTTCCCCAGGGAGATCGCAGATTCGAGCTGACCGAGCACTTGGGCGCTATCTGGATCAACGACTGCTACAACGCAAGCTACGATGCGATGATGGGAGCCCTTGCCGCATTGCAGATCAGAGAGCACCCAGGTAGAAAGATCGCCATTCTGGGCAAGATGCCCGAGCTTGGCGTGGCGAGCCATTCTTGCCACCGCGCAGTAGGGGCGATGGCTGCCAATTTTGTGGACGAGCTGATTGCCTATGGCGAGGAGGCGCTGCCTCTCTGGGAGACCTTCTGCCAGCAGCAGGGTAGCGGCATCTTCTGCCGCGAGTGGGAGGAGCTGGTGCGCGAGACAAAAGAGAGAGTGCAGCCGGGCGACTTGGTGCTGCTGAAGGGGGCCAACTCGCTTGCCATGTGGCGACTGCTGACTGAGGCGCTCTCATGAGATGGTTATTTTCTGAACAGATGGCGCTTCCTCTTCTCGCCTGCATTAGCTTCTGTTCGTCAGCCCTTTTTGTGCTGCTTTTGGGGCCATTTTGCATCCGCTTTCTGCGCGCCAAAAAAATGGGACAGCCCATCAGACACGAAGAGAAGAGCCCACTGCTAGGTCAGCTCCACTCCATCAAGCAGGATACCCCCACCATGGGAGGCATTCTAATTTTAGCAGGGATGCTCTTTGCAGCTCTTCTCTGCATGGATCTCTCTTCACCAACTAGCTGGCTGCTTCTCTTTGTCACACTTTCTGTGGGTGCCATTGGCGCCTACGATGATGCCATGAAGCTGATGCGTCGCCACAACTGCGGACTCTCTCCCAAGTTGAAGATGGGGCTGCTGCTGCTCATTGGAACCGTTGTCTTTACTGTGCTCTACTGGCCCTCCTCCTCGTTTGCCGTTTCAGCCGCTCGGTTCTATCTGCCCTGGAGCTTAGCGCCCCTTTTCACTCTGAAAGGGGTACTGTTGCTGCTGGTTCTTCCTTGGGTGCTCTTTGTCTTTTCGGGTAGTGCGAACGCGGTCAATCTCACCGATGGCTTAGACGGCCTTGCCGCCGCCAGCGTGGCTACCACAGCAGCGGTGCTTGCGCTCTTCGGTCTTTCAGTCGCCTTTTTGTTTCCGGGCGGTAGCGATGCGGCACTCTATCTGGCCGCCATGTCGGGTGCTGCAGCAGCCTTCCTCGTCTACAACCGCTACCCCGCTAAGCTCTTCATGGGAGACACAGGCTCTCTCACTCTAGGAGCAGTTCTGGCCACAGGCGCCCTCATCATGCGCTGCGAATTGCTCTTCGCCATTGCAGGTGCTCTTTTTGTCATCGAAACGCTTTCTGTGATGCTGCAGGTATGGTATTTCCGTCGCTCCGGAGGCAAACGAATTCTTCTCTGCGCGCCGCTGCACCACCACTTCGAATATATGGGCTGGAAGGAGACGAAGGTGGTGACGCGTCTATCGATCCTCTCCGGGATAGCGGCCCTTGCAGCAGTGGCCTGCTTCACCAGGAGGTGATCATGTCTTCGATTCTGGTAATGGGAGTGGGAGCGAGTGGCGCTGCCGCTGCCAAGCTACTACGTCAGCGCGGCTATGGCGTCGCCCTATTTGACGATGGATGGGAACGGGGCGCCGGTCCCGACGCTACGGCACTACTGCAGATAGGCTGCCAGCAGCTCTTGCGACAAGAGGTGGAGGAGGGGAGATGGGAGACAGTTCTTCTCTCTCCCGGCGTGCCGCAGAGCCACCCTCTTGTCCGCCGCGCAGTCAATCGAGGTGCTACACTTCTTGGTGAAGCGCAGCTAGCGCTTGCTGGCTGCCAGCGGGTCTGCGTCGGCATCACCGGCACCAACGGCAAGACCACCGTCACAGCGCTTGTGGCGCATCTGCTATGCCATGCAGGTCTGCGCGCCAAAGCGGTGGGTAATATTGGTCTGCCTCTTTGCGAGGCGATGCTTTCGCCTCATCTCGAAGAGATTCTAGTCATCGAGCTGAGCTCCTTTCAGCTGGAGCTGCTAGAAGAGCCGGTGCTGGCTGCCGCTGCGCTGCTGAACATCACACCCGACCATCTCGACCGCTACTCCTCGATGGAGGAGTATGCTCTGGCCAAGGCGCGCATTGCCAGATCGCTCAAACCAGCTGCACCGCTCTTCTGTTTCGAGGCAGTTCGAGAGCATTATGGGCATCTTCTTCCTGCAAATAGAGCTCACTACTACGGCTGGAACGCTCCTCATCAGATTGTGCCGGGCCGCTACAGCTTTGCAGGTCGCCCTGCCTACCGTCATGAAGAGGAGAATATCATGGCTGCCTATCTACTCTGTCAGCAGCTCGGTCTCTCCGATCAGCTCTTTGCCAGCGGCCTAGCTAGCTTCAAGCTGCATCCACACCGCATGGAGCGGGTGGCGCTTCTTGCCGGCGTCGAATATATCGACGACAGCAAAGGAACCAACATCGATGCAGTCATCCGCGCCGTCACCAGTCTGCCCGGCCCTGTGGTATTGATTGCAGGTGGCCTCGACAAAGGGCTCTCCTTCACAGACTGGATCGAGCCGCTGACACCCAAGGTGAAGCGCATCATCCTGATGGGGCAGGCGGCCTCCAAGATGGCAGGTGAGCTACAGGGCCACTTCGCCATCGAACTAGCCTCCTCGATGGCCGATGCTGTCGAGCGCGCCAAACAGTGCACTCTTCCTGGCGATCAGGTACTGCTCTCGCCCGGCTGCGCCAGCTTCGACGCCTTCCGCGACTACGCCCACCGCGGCCGCACCTTCCAACAGTGCGTCCATTCTATGGGATCGGTCAGTCTTTAAAAAAGGGGTCGAGAAGTTAAGGGTGGTTTGCTATAGAGCTAGTCGGCGCCGTGTCGATGTGCGGGGGCGCCTACCCTTTTAGGAGTCTTCCTCGGGACGGACAAACAGATGAACCGTAAAGATACCATCCTCATCGCAGTGCTGCTGAATGCAGCTCTTCTGGTGGTGCTGTTTGCGACAGCGCTTAAGACCGATCCAGTTGAGGGGACCCTTGCCCTTGAGGCCAAACCAGAAGCTGCCAAAGTGGCGCCAGCTCCTGTGCGTCCCGCTCCAACAAAACCGGTTGCTGCAGTGCGGCCCGCGGCCAAGCCAGAACCGATGGCGGTGCAGCCGGCAGCGCCATCAAAAGAGATGGCCAAGGAAGCATCCAAAGAGGTGGTGGCAGCGGTAGTGAAAGAGACGCCTCAGCGCTCCGAAAGCAAGCCCACTCCAGAGCCCAAGAGTTCGCCACTGCTGCAAGAGCTCGCTCTACCTGCACGTCCTGTTGCAGCGCCTCCTCAGACCGCACCAGCAGCAGCCTCTTCTACCGCTGCCTTCATCGAGGTGCGGGTAAAGAAGGGAGATTCTCTTGAGAAAATTGCGAAGGCACATGGCTGCAAGGTGGATGAGCTGATGAAGATCAACCATCTCACCACAACCCGGCTGAATATCAACCAGCTGCTGAAGGTGCCCACCGGCCGCAAAATCGAGGCCGAGAAGACAGCGCTGCCTGCACAGGTGCCCAGCAACCACCCAGAACATTATTACACCGTCAAGCCAGGGGACAGCCCCTGGACCATCGCTCAGAAGCATAACATCAATGTGGATGAGCTGCTGCGGCTGAACAACCTCGATCCAGAGAAGGCGCGTCAGCTGAAGCCAGGCGACCGCTTGCGCGTGAAGTGAAGCGCACCGAGGGATTCTTTCTCTTTTTCATTCTGCTGCTCTTCTCCGTGGGTGTCACCATGGTCTTCGATACCACATCGGCCGATGTGATCGACGCCGCTTCAACAATGCGCACCGACTATGCGCTGCTGCGTCAGCTGCTCTTTGCCCTGATTGGCGTGCTGCTGGCGGGGGGAGTTTTCCTCATCGGACACGACCTCTTCCTCAGAATGAGTGGCAAGCTGCTACTCTTCTTCTCGCTACTGCTAGTACTGGTCTTTGTGCCGGGCATAGGCCAGAAGGTAAATGGCGCCAACCGCTGGATCCGCATTCTGGGAGCTTCGCTGCAGCCCTCTGAGTTTGTCAGAGTGATTCTGCCCGCCTTCTTCATCTACGAAGTGGGGCACATAGGGGGGATCGATCGATTCTCCTCCTTTTGCAAGATCATGGCCAAAATGGCCCTGCCGATGGGGTTGATTCTGATCGAGCCGGACAACGGCACCGTAGCGATTCTGCTGGCGACGCTGGTGGCGCTCTTTTTTCTGATGCGTATCAATGCTAAATTCTGGGCTCTGCCACTCACTCTTCTTGTGCTGGCAGGAGGTGCTGCTGCATCGCAGATGCCCCATGTCAGCGATCGCATTCAGATTTACCTGCACCCCGAACTCGATCTGCGTGGCAAAGGGCACCAGCCCTACCAGGCGAAGATCGCTGCCGGTTCGGGCGGCATCTGGGGCAAGGGGCTGGGCGAAAGTCTACAGAAGATGCACTACCTTCCCGAGGCGCACAACGACTACATCGCCGCCATCTTTGCCGAGGAGTTTGGTTTTGTCGGGATGGCGCTTCTGGCTCTTCTCTACTCCGCCATCGCTTTCCTAGGTTACCGCCTCGCCCTTTCCGCCCCCTCTTACGAAGGGGCGATTCTCACCGCCATCCTCACCTTCTTGATTGTGCTGCAGGCTTTCCTCAACCTGGGCGTTGTTTCGGGCCTGCTACCCAGCAAAGGCACCAACCTACCATTTTTCAGTCAGGGTGGTTCCTCACTCTGGGCCAATCTTCTCGCTGTTAGCCTGATCCTCTCAGCTCAGCGCAGCCCCTCCGGCACACTCGCTATCACCCCTCACAAGTAAATAGATTGTTTTTTCGTTTCGCCTGGTGAATCCATCCAGCAAACCACACGGGTGACGGGTTGAGGTGGGCGCCAGGGAGCGCCTCACTTGATTTTTTTTGTAATATTGAGGTAGATTCTTCTTTCTATCCTTCAGAAGGAAGGAAATGGACATCTCAAGGCTTCTTAATCCTGTAGCTTCCTCGCCTCTTTCTTGGCAGGCGATTCCGCGCACTTCTTTTGGTAACTCCAGCACGACCCTCCTTTCCCGAGGCTCTTTAGTCTCTTGCGCTTCACTTGAAGCGATCGATTGCGTGCGCGCTAAATGCATTGCTCATCGAACAACATTTGACAAATTGTTAGGAGGATATGAGGAGGAGCGGCGGCTCTATCTAGAGGTGGTCTGGTGGCTGGATCAGCTGCTTGCTGATGGTCCTGAACATGATTGCTCCAGCCTTCTCGATGAGCTATACGATGATGAGAGTAGACTGAACCGCTTTCTTAGTAACTGCGATCGGTTAGGAGAGGGAGGTCTATCTTTATACTCTCCGACGGTACCTAAAGAACTGTTCACAAGCGATCTCGCCACCACTCAAGCTGAGAGGCGTGCTCAATTTCAAAAGTCGATAGATCTGGTATCGAAAGAACTGAATAAAATCCGCTCAATTGGTCGGATAGATGATCTATTAGATTCCATGAAAGAGTTGGAATCGTTGACTCCATCCAGCGAGACCGATCAATGCTGGTATCAGCTAGAGCATCAGATGGCAGCATTGAGTAAGCAGGTAGACAAGTTCTATCGGGCTCATGAGCTCGGATCCTGGGATAGGAGGGTGATCGCTTCAATGAGAGAAACTAGTGAGGTCTCCTATCATTGGGTGCAGCGTCACAAAGAGAGGCTAGATCGCTGGAAGCAGCTGAGAAATATACTCATCGGTGTGAAAGAGGCTGCCTTCAAGGTTGGTTGTGATCGAGTCATGCTGCGAAGAGATCCTCTGGTGAAGGGGCTGCTGAACGGGCTCTGTGTAGACCGCATTTTAACGCAGGATGAAATAGTTAATTATTTTCTTTGTTGGGATGAAGGCATGAGGAAAGAGCTGCCCCTAACTTGGGAGGCAGAGGTGGGCCGATTCTTCGGCCATCCGAATCTACTAACCGCTCAAATGTGCAAAGAAATTACTTATAATGCATAAGATAAATTGCATTTCATGTTAATTTTTCATATTATATTATAAAAAATAATAAGTATTAGCATTTTTATAGCTGCTAGGCTATGCTTCTGGCCATGTCTAGCGCCATACTACCTTTATCAGGCGGAGCCTCTATGGCTTCGCGTCCTTCGTCTACTCCGCTGCACTGGCTTGCCAGGGCGGCAGCGAAGATCTATTTTGTGGCGCACGCAGCGCTAGCGCTGCTGCTCTCTTTTGTCACCGCTGGAAAGAGCTGGAATGCGGCCAAGGCACTCTGGAGAGAGGGAGGGGATTCCTCGGTCGATAGTGCTACCTGGCTCAAGTTTGCCCATCAGATCTGGAGCGCCGCACCTGGGTTCACGCCGGGACAGGGGCCAGCTGCACCTAGAACAGACGGCAACCCCAGAAGCAATCCTGGCGACCCACCAGCTCCACCGCAAGAGGCCAAGATTCTACCACCCAAATTTTCCTACGGCGCCTACACCATCTGGCCCTGGGGAGAGGGGGATCAGAAGCTCTCTGTCTATCTCGAATCGATGCAGGAGGCGGAAGAGATCTGCGCTAGCGCCCAGCAGCTACACTCTCTCGGCGTTCTTCGCGAGGAGATTACCAATCTGAGCGATAGTACCCTGAAGAGTTTCAGCAGCAATATTGCCTTCGTGAAGCTGCTGCTTGAAAAGCCGCTGCCCTGGAAGGAGGTGAAGGATCTCAAGTACTGGGTCGATTCCGATATCGAGGCAGGGACGCGCAATCTCGATCAGGTGCGCCTGCTTTTCGACAACCATGTCTCATTTGAGACCGTGAAGAATCTGATTCGCTCTCCACACAAAATCGACTTTCTGCGCCAGCTGCAGCTAGCTGGATATGAAAACGCTCTTCTGACCAGTCCCAGCACGCTACAGCTGCTCAACTGCTGCTCCTCTTGCGAGGGGGTCAAGGAAAAGCTGGACGAGCAGATCGCGCGCGCACCCAACCCGGCAGGACCCACTGCTACGCCATCGCAGTCTACAGCACCCCAGAGTGGTCAGGGGAGTGGTCAGCGTGAGCAGCCAGCACCTTCGGCTTCTCAAATAGGCGGTCTCAGTCGAGATCAGCTGCAGCAGCGGCTGCGTGAAAAAAATAGCCCCGCAGCGCCTGCGCAGTCACCCGCTGCGCCCAAACAGCCCGCTTCGTCGACGCCCCCGCCCCAAGCTACTTCCAAGCCAGCACAGCCCGCACCTGCAGCTACTCCGGCACCCTCTTTGGGGGAGGCTAAAATCGTGAAGGAGAAGGATATTTTTGGTAAATACACCATCTGGCCCTGGGGAGATAGGGGAGAGAAGTTGCTGCAGAATGATAAGACGCTGCTATGCCGGATTACAGATGATGAGGAGGCGGAGAAGCTCTGCGGCTATGCGCAGGGGCTGCATAGACTTGGAGTCGCGCAGAAACTGATCGCGCAGCTGAGCAAAGAGCAGCTAAAGCATCTAGGTCTGAATTTGATCCCGTTCAATAGTCTGAAGGAGCTGGGCTGGCCTTTGGAAGCCGCTCCCCCTGAGGGTAGGATCTATGTTTCCGGTGGTATAGGCCTGCTCGATCTCACGGGGCCGCAGCTTACACGTTTGGGAACCACCTGTTTGAGCGAGGTCTCGGCTCTCTGGAAGCTGGTTCAAGTTGAGAATGGCTTTATGGACTTGATTCAGTTAAGAGAGGCGCGCATCAGAGAGCTTGCTGCTGACCTACCACGTCTTACGCGTCTCGCAAGAGATCCCCATCGTTTTCCACTGGACGATCTTTTCAGCCTAGCACCTGTGCAGCTAGAGCGCCTGGAGGTCAGGGCGGAGCAGGTCGGTGCCATACTGAAAAAGAGCACATGCGGCCTGCAGATGATATTCATATTGATGCAGAGTAATGATACGCTGAGAGCATTTGGAATCGAGAACGCAGACCTTGCGACCCTACGCTGGGTCTACGAAGGTCGATGATATCGCCATCGTATAAATTAAAAAATTCAACATACTATATAAGTTCTTTATCTTTTGTTGGTGCTAGGCTATACTGCTATACTCCTGGCCATGTCTAGCGCCATACTACCTTTATCAGGCGGAGCCTCTATGGCTTCGCGTCCTTCGTCTACTCCGCTGCACTGGCTTGCCAGGGCGGCAGCGAAGATCTATTTTGTGGCGCACGCTGCGCTAGCGCTGCTGCTATCCTTTGTCACGAAAGGTGAGGGCTGGAAGGCGGCCAAGGAGCTCTGGAAAGAGGGCGGGGATTCCTCGGTGGACGCCCCTACCTGGATCAAGCTTGCCCACCGGATCTGGAGCGCGTCGCCCACGCCAGGGCAGGGGACAGCTGCGCCATCCAGCACTCCTGGGAGCGACCCTAGCAGGTTGTCCTCGAAAGATTCCAAGATCGAACCGCCCTCCTATGGACAATCTGGCATCTACGCCATCTGGCCATGGGGGAGAGGGGATCAGAAACTCTCTTACTCTCTTAACTCTATGCAAGAGGCGGAAGAGCTCTGTAGCTATGCCGAGAAGTTAGAATCGTGCGGGCTCTCTCGGCAAGAGATTGGCCAGATTCACGACAAGGATGAGTTGAAGAAATTTGGCGCAAACGAAGTTTTTGTGAAGCTTTTCCTCGATCACCATCTCTTGTGGAGTGATCTGAAGCGGAGCTCTATTTTCTCCCCCGATTCCAAGAAGGCGCTCGAGTTAACCACCGATCAGGTGCGCTTGCTGCTTCAGAAGAAAGTCTCCTTTGACACGGTGGAGAAGTTGCTGAAGTTTCCATTTGGAATTGTCTATCTGCCCCAGCTACAGAAGGACAGATTTGATGACGCACTTTTGGCCAGTCCCGAGACACTACAACTTCTTATCGATACTAATCCTCTCGGCAAGTACGAGGACAACTACGAAGAGATAAAGAACGAACTAAAGAAGAGACTAGAGGACAGGAGTGTCCCCCTACCACAAGATGGGCGCGAAATCAATCGCATCGGCATCGGGTACGAGGGGTACGAGATCTGGCCCTGGGGAACAGCGGAAGGGAAGAAGCTGCTGCGGTCATCGGGATCGGGATCGCTGAAGAGAGCCGATCAGCTCTGCACCTATGCGCGCGAGCTCGAAGCCATAGGAGTGCCGCGAAATACGATCTGTGATCTGACAGAGTCGCAGTTAGAGAGCTTTAGCCGCCATGCGAAGAAGCTTGACGCCCTGATGAAGTTGGGTCTGCCTTTTGAAGATAAATCCTCGGCGGATGCCAGGTTAAGCTCTCTGATCAGACTATCGGAAGAGCAGCTGCGGCTACTAGGCGAGACCTGTCTCACGGAGGTGCAGGCCTTGGTAGGGGGGCTTGGCCGGGAAGGGTTTTTCCGGTTGGCTAGGCTGTCACAGGATGGACTGGTATGGGGCGCGAAGAATCTAGCTCGACTGCAAGCCCTCAAAGGAGAGCCTGGACGTTTCAGCAATGCCGATCTGTATGGTCTCTCGCCTCCTCAGTTCGAGTGTCTCGAGTCCCGCGCAGCAGAGGTGAGGAAGATGTTGGGAGAGACCACTCTCTCATGGGTGAGGTACACTCTACTTTCTTCAGACCCGTCTGTGCAGGAAGCTATGGCCGCTAAGAAAGGTATCACGCCCGATGGCTTAAAGATTCTCGATTGGGTGATCTGGGGTTAGATGCCCGAGCCATACTCTTTCTCACATCATTTTAGCAGCTAACTTGACATGTTTCTTCCGCTTAAGGAAGCTGGCCTTGGTGAATTGTGGGTTCAAAAGGCGGCATCATTTTGGCGGCGGGCGGTACGGGGGGGCATCTCTTCCCGGCGCAGGCGCTTGCGCGGAAGATTCTGGAGGAGCGGCCGGGCGTGGAGCTGCTCTTTGCAGGGACGGGTCTCTCGACCAGTCGCTATTTCGATCGAGAGGAGTTTAACTATTGCGATCTTCCCAGCGCTAGCCCCTTTGTGGGTGGCTTTTGGCGGCGGATGAAGGCGCTGCCTGCGCTGGTGAGGGGCGTTCTGCAGGCGGTAGGGCTGCTGCGTCGCGAAAAGCCCGACCTGGTGGTGGGGTTTGGCAGCTTCCACGCCTTTCCAGTTCTGGCAGCAGCATGGCTGCTGAAGCTGCCGATTATTCTTTTTGAACCCAACATCTTTCCAGGCAGGGTCAATCGTCTCTTTGCGCCAGCGGCTAGGCTCTGCGCGGTGCAATTTGCCGAGACATCGCCCCATTTGGGCAGGGCGGTGCAGCTGGTGGCGGCGCCTACCAGCTGTAGCGTCTGCAGCGATAGGGCTGCAGCGCGTCAGTTTTTTGGGCTGCAGCCAGATCGGTTTACGCTGCTCATCTTCGGTGGCTCACAGGGAGCCGCCTCGCTCAATCAGCTGATGAAAGAGCTGGCTGCATTGCGGCCCGAGCTGCTGAACGCGATGCAGCTGATTCACCTAGCGGGGCAGCCGGCTGCTGCCGAGGAGATGGTGGCCGCCTATGCGGGGCTGCCGCTGGTGTCGGTACGCTCGTTTGAGCAGCGTATGGATCTTGCCTATGCAGCAGCCGATCTGGCACTCTGTCGCGCCGGAGCGGCCACTGTGGCCGAACTGGTGGCCTTTGAGGTGCCCAGTCTCTTGGTGCCCTACCCGCATGGGTCGGATCGCCACCAGCATGCCAACGCCGCCGCTTTAGAGCGGCAGGGGTGTGCTAAGGTTGAGCTGGAAGAGACTCTCACTGTAGAGAAACTGGCTCTCTGTTTGAAAGAGCTACAGGAGGGCGGATTGCAGCGCATGCGGACTGCTCTGGCTATTTTAAAGCAGGAGCAGCGGCACGCCACTCTCTGGGATCTAGTACGTGAGGTGTGGGAGAGGTGAGCGGGCTGTCGAAAGTGCATCTGATTGGAGCGGGCGGTGTCGGCATGAGCGCGCTGGCGCTGATGCTGCGCGATCTAGGCTGCGCTGTCAGTGGTAGCGATATCTCTGCCTCTTATCTCACCGAGTTGCTTGAAAAAGCGGGTGTAAAGCTCTTTTGGGGGCAGAAGGCGGGGCAGGGCAGCGATGCACATCTTGCCGTCTACAGCAGCGATATTCCGCCGGAACAGGCGGAGCTGCTCTTTTTGCAGAAGCGGGGCATCCCCTGCATCCACCGCTCAGAGATGCTAGCCCGTCTGATGAAACGAAAACGGGCGCTACAGATTACTGGCACCCACGGCAAAACTACCACCACAGCGATGCTGGCCCATCTTTTGGTGGAAGCGGGCAAAGATCCCTCCTACGCCATCGGCGGTCTGCCGCCCTCGCTGGGTAGGCATGGGCATCTAGGAGGCGGAGACTACTTTATCGCCGAGGCGGATGAGAGTGACGGCTCTTTTTTAAGGGCGCCCTCGCTAGGGGCCATATTCACCAATCTAGAGCCCGAGCATCTCTCGTTCTGGGGATCGTTTGAGAGGCTGAAAGAGGCTGCGCGCGCCTTTTGTGCCGCGACCAAGCAGTGGCTGGTCTGGTGTGGTGACGATCCGGTGCTGCGAGAGTTTACGCTCTCTGGCATCTCCTACGGCAGAGCGGGCCATTGTCACTATCGTCTCGGTGATGTAGAGAGCAGTAGCCAGGGCATCCGCTTCACCATCGAAGATCCTAGCGGCGCCTCTCACCAGTTGGCGATGCCGCTGTTTGGGCAGCACAACGCCCTCAATGCGACTGGAGTTTTTGCGCTGGCGGTACAGCTGGGGCTGACGCCCGAAGAGATCTGTCAGGGGCTAGCTACCTTTCGCGGCGTCAAGCGCAGGATGGAGCAGAAGGGCAGCTGCCGCGGAGCTCTCATCTACGATGACTATGGCCACCATCCCACAGAGATGCGGGTGACAGTCGAAGCGCTGCGCGCCATTCTCGCCCCCGGTGAGAGGCTGGTGGTGGCCTGGCAGCCCCATCGCTACAGCCGCACCAACCATCTGTGGGATCAGTTTCAGGGCTCCCTCGATGCAGCCGATCTTGTTTTTCTGACCGACATCTATCCGGCTGGCGAGGCTCCTATTCCTGGTGTCGAGGCTGGCAAGCTGCCGCTCTCTTTGCGCGAGGATCTGGTGCGCTATACACCCCGCCATCAGCTGACCGAGGCAGTGGCAGCAGCGTTGAGGCCAGGAGATCTTCTGCTTACCATGGGCGCTGGAGACATCACACATCTTGGCCCCGATCTTCTAGCAAGCTATGGCACCGCGTAAAAAATCATTTACACCTGCTATGCGCAAAGAGAAGAGGCGCGATTCTGTCTGGCCCAAGGGGTTTGCCTGGCTCTTCATCGCCATTTCGATTCTGTTGGTTTCGGGACCTATAGCGGGCTATAGGCTCTGGCAGAAGCGGCAGCGCCTGCCAGAGCCGCTGCGCTACATCACAGCGATTGCTCAGACAGGACCCTCTCGCGAATCGCTTCCCAGCGATTTGCTAGCCGAGCTGATGCAGCTCTCGATGGATGCTCCGGTGCGGGCAGCCGGCTTTCTGCCTAAAGCGGCCGAGGGGCAGCTGCGCGCCTTTCCGCTGATTCGCCACGCTGCTGTGAAGCTGGTGCCTCCTGGCACGGTCTATGTCGACTACGAGGTGCGTTCGGCCAGAGCCTGGCTAGCCGATTTCCAGAATGCTGCTATCGATGGTGAGGGCGTACTCTTTCCCGTATCGCCCTTTCTCTCGCCCAAGAGATTGCCCAAGATTGTTCTAGGGCTCACCCCCAAGCAGTGCAGATGGGGCGAAAAGCTCTCCACCCCCAACTGGGAGCTGGCGCAAAAACTGCTTGCCATGCTCCAGGCGCCTCCCTACCGCGATCTGCTCTCTGTCGAGCAGATCGACTGCTCCCGCGCTTTTGCCCGCAGCCGCGGTGAGCGCGAGATCATCTTGGTGCTGGTCGACAAGCTGCAGCCGCCCACCGGTCCCCTACGCAGTTTCTTCCGCTTTGTGCGCCTCAATCCCAAAGAGCTGGAATCGGGCCTTAAGCGCTACCTCCTCCTGCGCGAAAAGCTGCTCGAGCAGGAGCTGAACCAGCTGCGCGCTGGCGAAGAGCCCACTCACGAGTGCGTCATCGACCTGCGCCTCTCCCGCCTCGCCTATCTCGACTGAGGAACAAAAATGACCAAAGCAAAGAGATCCTCCAAGCGAGAAAAATCCTCAAAAAACAAGCCGAGGCTTCGTCTTAAAAAGGGCATTAAGTTGTCTAAGCATGATCCATTCAAAGCTCTCGTGGATGAAAAGCTCATCGCTCAAGCTCTTTGGGAATGCTTGAAAGAGAATGACCTCGAGGGGGCGATAGAAATAACCAACGCTCATTTGAAAGCTCTAGCGGCTGCGGAAGCATGAAGAAGATCCGGTGAGCGAATAGCGCGTCATCGACCTGCACCTCGTCTATCTCGATTGATGAAAAATCTTTCCTAGCATAGTGTAGAAGCCACAAAAACTCTTTGGAGTGGCGTGATGCACTATCCCTGCATGTGGCTCTGGAGGCTATTTCTCCCGATCTTTCTCTGTTCTCTCTTTTTTGCTGCTCCAAGCCTGCCTGCACAGGAGATTCACTCTGTTCCTCAGCCTCTTGCTCGTCTGCATGGACTTCTTTCCGGCGTCTGGTGTCAGCCACTAGAAGGGGCCTCTTCTTACGAGCTCCTGCAATACAGCTGCGAGGAATTGGCCTCTATTTGCGAAGAACTTGCCGATCTAATCGAACAAGATAGAGAAGAGGATACACCTTATATTCGTCACACGACAGAGCTGCTTTTGGGACTTATGCAGAGGGCAGAGCCTTATCTCCCTGAGGAAGAGTGGGGGAAGTGGGCCTATGAAGTGGCTACGTTGCAGCTGCTTCTGCAGCTGCTAGACGAAGAAGAGCCTGTTTACGAGGAGAGTGGCTGGCACACCATTCCGTGCAAAAGTAAGGGCTTTTGGAAAGGGATTGGGAATGGACTTGCCTCTGTGAAGCACGAGGTGGTGAAAGTGGTACGCCATCTTGGAAGAGAAATCCGTGAACATCCCGTTCGCTCTCTTGTCATCGCCGGTGCTGCAGCGGGTCTTGGCTTTGGTATCTATACCTGCTGCAACTCTTCCTCGCATGCGGCTGATCCAGTCCCTCATGGCAATGCTTTGCCTCCGGAACAGTCGTCGCCACCGATCCCACGGCAAGAAGAGCGATCAGAGTCACCTCCTCCTAATGAACAGCGAGAGCTTCAGACTCTCGTATTTGATCTTGTCGCAGTAGATACGGTGCAAGATGTACCTTCCTCTCTCTCTGATAGCGGTGCATATTTTCTTGATGAGACAAGTATAGAAGCGCGTTTTGCTGCCCATACGGAGGAACTCTACCGTGCAGGGGTAGAGGCGGTGAAGGGCATTGTGCATGGAGCGATTGACTTTCAGTGGCGGACCGTTCAGGACCTAGAGGCATTTGCCTTTCTCATTGGATCGGGAGAGGTGGAGGCCTCTTTCGATGAAAGAAGAATGATCATGGACTCTTTCTTGAGATCGCAGGTCTCACAGGAAGCCGCGGTTGAGGGTTGGGTTCAGGATGTGTTCAATATCGATCCTTCAGATCCAACCTACCAACAGTTCCGTTCAGGCACAGAGAAGACGCTCGAGATCGGATCGATTGCTTTTGGGGTTTACGGGATAGGCAAGGGAATCATGAAGATTGGCACCAGAATGGTGGTCGCAGAGCTAGGGGAGTTCCTCTATGCTGGTCGCAATGTAGGAGGCGAATTGGCCCTCGCAAAGGAGTGCGTTGCTGGGGCTCATCAACTGGAGAAGGCGGCAGTTGCAGAGGTTCGTGCCGGTCGCATCGCTGCGAACGAACTGACTCCCGCAGCTCATCGATTGGAAAAATTGGCCGAGGCCGAGGCTTGTGCTGGCAGGGCTGTAAGAGATTGGCCCGTATCAACGGAAAAAATTCGATCTTATTTATCTGATGCTAAGTTATTAAGTGGAGATCAAATTATTCATGACCTGGAGTCGATTGGTTTTAAAATCAAAGGCAAGAGTCCGGACGGTAGATTTATAGAATTTCAGGATGCGCTTGGCAATGTCAGAGTAAAAATGCATCCTCCGGATCGAGTGACTGAATATAACCATTTGCACATATATGATCAGTTTGGGAACTCCCTCAACAAGGATTTAGAAGTAGTGGATCGATGTTCTCAAGAGGCGCATATTCTTTTTGGGGATTCTCCATGAGGATATTGGATGCTGAGATGATGAAACACCTCTCTTTTCCAGATTGTTTGGTCGAAAAGATGGAATTATCGCATGGCAAGAAGCACTTAGTTGTCATGGTGGATGGGGCTTGGTTGGATCTATCTGGAGGACAAGCTCTTGGAAGAGGCGTTTTGTATTTCTCTGATTGGAGCGAACTGATGGTGCGGGCGTGGGATCATACTACAGAGACCTGGTCAACATTGGAGGGTGAGTCTATCGAGATTCTAAGAGAGTTATGCGAAGCAAAGTTTGATGACAAAACCGCTTGTTTACGTGGATTTGGCGAACGAAGTGGTAGATGGATCGAGTGGAAAATGGACGCAGTCATGGTGAGGTCAGAATTTTCCTGACAATGGATCTCGCATGAGGATTACATCCTATTCCGCGTGGGAAGAGATGGGGTTTCATCTTGTTTATGCTGATATGCGATGGAAATGAGGGCTTTTCTGGTGGGGAAGGCGGCGGCTGATTATGCTGCTGAGTGCACTCGGAACTGAACTCCTAAGAGGGGAGTATGAAAGAATTTGTTTTGTACATTGTGAAAAACTTAGTAGAAAAACCTGCTAGCGCTGCTGTGACGATGCGCGAAGAGGGCGAAGTGCTCTATTTTGAGATCAGCGTCGATGCGGGCGATGCGGCGAGGGTGGTGGGGCGCAAAGGGCGCAACATCCAGTCTCTGCGCACGCTGGCTACAGCTGTGGCGGCCCGTTTTGGCAGAAAGGCGCGCCTGAATCTGGCCGATGAACTGGCCACCGTCGAAAAGCGGGAAGGTGCAGCCGAAGAGATTGCAAATCCTGTGTAGAACAATTTGCGCTCGATATCTAGACTGGCACCGTAAGAGAAGGATGGATTGCGATGACAGTAGAGCTTCGAATTGCCGAAGAGCAGCGTGGTGATGTGCTGCTTCTGCGTCTGGTGGGAAGACTGGATGTGATGCATGCACCTCTTTGCGATAAGGTGATCACCACCTCCGCTTCGAGGGGCGTGCGCTTTGTGGTGATCGACCTTTCGGGTGTGGAGTATCTCAGTAGCGCGGGGCTGCGTGTGCTGCTGGCCGGTTCGAAGGCTTTAGAGAGTCGCTCGGGGAAGCTACTGCTGGCTGGGCCTGCAGCGCCTGTATTGCAGGTACTGAAGATGTCCGGCTTCGACCGGATTCTTCCCATCTTCCTCACCGAGGATGAAGCGGTGGAGTCGTTGCGTGGCCGTGAGACAAAGCAGTAGGCGCTAAGGGTGATCCCAGGGATCGAAGTTGAAGATGAAGAGCTGGAGCGTCTGCTCCAGCACTTTACGCTGCCAGAGAGGCAATTTTTGCCCACCAACACCAAGAAGGCGAAGGTGCTGGTGCTGGCGGGTCCCACTGCAGTGGGCAAAAGTGCTCTCGCCATCCAGATTGCACGTCTGGTGGGCGGGCAGGTGGTCTCGGCAGATTCGATGCAGGTCTATCGCGGCATGGATATCGGTACTGCCAAGCCCTCTATGGCCGAGCGGGAGGAGATCCCGCACCATCTGATCGACATCCGCGATGTCTCCCAAAAATTTCATGTAGCCGAATTCTACGAAGAGGCCACCTCGGCGATTCGTCGGATCATCGATGAGGGGGCGGTGCCCATTGTGGCAGGCGGCACCGGCTTTTATCTCCATGCGCTGCTCTATGGCCCTCCATCGGGCCCCGCTAGCGACCCCGCTGTCCGCCGCGCCATCGAGGCCGAGATGGATGAGAAAGGGCCGCTTCCTCTTTTTGAGAGGCTGAAAGAGAAAGACCCTCTCTACGCCTCAAGCATCACCCGCAGCGACCGCCACAAGATTGTGCGGGCACTCGAGATCATGCAGCTGAGTGGCAAGAGGGTCTCCGACTTCTCCGCCTCGGCTGGTGGCTGCGCCGATAAATACAACTTCCGCTGCTGGTTTCTCCATCTGCCCAAGGAGCAGCTCTACTCGCGCATCGAGGCGCGCTGTGACAAGATGATCGATGCTGGCTTGATCGAAGAGGTGGAGCGTCTCAAAGAGCAGGGGCTCGAGCAGAACGAGACCGCCTCACAGGCGATTGGCTACCGGCAGGTGCTGGACTATCTCGCCTCCTCGCAGGACGAAGAGGCGCATCGGCATCTGGTACGCGAGTTCAAGCAGGCGTCGCGCCGCTATGCCAAAAGGCAGTTCACCTGGTTTCGCAAGGAGCCGCTCTTCCGCTGGCTCGACCTCAGCCGCTTCCAGCTGGAGTTGGCCACCGAGCTGATTCTGCAGGATCTCGAGCTTAGTTAAAAAATAAAATTAATTCCATCGTTTACTCTGTTCTCTTTGTCCGGTTTTGTAGTTGCAGCGACAGGGGTGCGGATATGATATAGATTTTCTTCTGTCTATGCTCTACAAATCAGGATGACATTTCTTGATTTGAGGAGCTCTTTATGTCTGCTTCATTTGCCTCCCGGCGCACTGCCTTGGTGTGCGGTCTTATTTGCTTTGCGCTAGCGGAGAGGTCGAGCCCCTTGATGGCGGGGACGGCCTATACGGTGAATTCGGCGGCAGACACGAATACGGGAGTGGGAAGCGCGGGGACGCTCCGCTACTGCTTGACACAGGCGAATGCAACGGGTGGCGCTGGGAGCACGATCACCTTCGACAGCAACTATAACATCGTCCTCACTTCGATACTTCCCCCCATAGGTTCCAATTTGGCGAGCATCACGGGTTTTGCTGGGGCCTCGGTGAGTGGGAACAATCTGTATCCTGTTTTCTTCGTCAACAGCTCCAATCCACTCACTCTCTCTACATTACTGATCCAAAATGGCAACTCGACGGGAGGCGCCGGGGGTACAGGTCAATTCGGCGGGGGCGGCGCTGCTGGTGCTGGTGGTGGCTTGCTGCTGCAGCCAGGAGCCAATGTGACGGTGAACAATATGGCCTTCAATCAATGCTCGTCCGTAGGCGGTGCAGGAGGAGATGGCACAGCCAACATCATCACTGGCGGTGGCGGCGGTGGAGGGATCTTCGGTGCTGCCGGGGGCCCAGGAGGCGTGGGCAACAGCTCTACGGGAGTTGGTGGCGGCGGTGGTGGTGGCGGGGGCGTAGGTCTCCTCGGAACGGGTGGCACCGGTAGCTATGGCGGTGGCGGTGGCGGCGGCTTCCAGAATGGTGGAGGCTCGGGCGATGGATCACCTGGTGGTGGCGGTGGCGGCGGTGCAGGGAGCAGCGGAGCAGGAGTGGCCTCTTCAGGAGTGACGGGCGGTACAGGGGGAGCGGGAGGCAGCGGCGATACGGCGGGAGCGGGAGGAACCCAGGGACACTCTGGGGGCAGCTCGAGCAACACATCGGGAGGCTTGGGCTCCGCTGGAGGCGGCGGTGGTGGAGGTAACGGATCCCCACCGACAACGATCGCGGGAGCAGGAGGCGCGGGAGGAGAAGGAGGCGGTGGTGGCGGTGCTGGTGGAAGCACCTTCAATGGCGGCATGGGGGGCAATTCAAGCGGGAGCTTCGGTGGCGGGGGTGGCGGGGGCGGTGCTGGGGGCATCTCCGCTACCCATGTAGGCGGCGTGGGAGGTCAGGGGAGCTTTGGCGGGGGCGGCGGAGGCGGCGGTGCGGCGGCCACCTCCCCACCTCCTGGTAACCAGTCGGGTACAGGAGGTGCAGGTGGGTACCTGGCCGGCGGTGGAGCCGGAGGAGGCAACTCAGGGGGCGGCGGATTTGGCGGCGGCGGCGGCGGCGGGAGTCTCAAGGGCAATGCGGGCTCGTTTGGAGGCGACGGCTTCACCGGTGGAGGCGGTGGTGGAGGGCTCGGCGGTGCGATCTTTGTTCCAGCTAATGGGGTCCTCACTTTGGGCACCGGTGTGAGCTATACCAATAACAACGTGGTAGCGGGGGCAGGAGGCGGGGGCAATAATCCAGGCGACAAGGGAGATCCGGGGCAAACTTCGGGTCCCGATCTCTTCATACAGGGAGGCGCTACGCTCGTCTGCAACCCCAGCGATATGCTCACCTTCCCGCAACCGATTGGAGGAATCAAGGGCTCTGGCGGCTCTCTCACAATGAACGGCACGGGGACCCTTGTTCTCCCTCCGAACAGCACCTATGTGCTCTCCAATCAATTCACCAGCGGCACTGTGCAGATCTCCGATGACACTTCTTTAGGAGGCTCGAGCAATACCGTCGCCCTTTCTGGAACTGCCATCCTAGCGGTCACAGCAACAACCTCCACCAGTAGGAGCATTACGATCACGGGCTCGCCGCAGATCTCTGTCGCCTCAGGAGACACCTATTCGATCAACAGCCCCATCTCGGGGAGCGGCGTATTGGGGATCGCTCAGGGAACCGTGCTCCTCAACGGCGCCAATACCTACGATGGAGGCACCTCCATCGCCGTAGGCGCCACGCTCCAAGCTTCGACCCAAACACTTCCTACCACGGGGAACATCAATCCCGATAATGGAACACTTGTCCTACTCCAATCCACCTCGGGTACCTACGCCCAAAACATACTCGGATCGGGCGCACTGATCACAGAAGTTGCCCCTAGCGCCACCCTGACGTTGGGTGGTGTGATCTCACTAGCTAATTGGTCACTTGCCCTCGCCGCCAACCAAACCTCAGCGGGGTCTGTGGTCATAAATAACAGCGCAACGTTCACCAACTCACCCACGATGGCAGCGGGAACAGCCCTGGGCGGAGATGGCTCTCTCTCGTTTAGTGGCACAATGCTCGTCAACGGGACGATCACTCCGAGCGCATACGGCGCCAATCTCTTCTCCACCCTCACTCTAGGCGCCTGCACCTTTACGAGCGGCTCGCAGTTGGTGATCTATCTGGGCGGCGAGCTCACATCGGATGCGATCACCTCTTCGGGAGTGGTCGAATTTGAGTCGGGTTCGCAGATTGTCCTGCAGCCCACCTCAGCCTTCTCCTCAAAATTCCTGCCAGGCGAGACGTTCACTTACACAGTGGTGATGGCCGATGGAGGGACCATAGGCTCCACCCCCACTGTGAACTCATCCTTTATGCCGCTACAGTGCGCCGTTTCGATCTCCGATCCTCCGGGGCAATGGATCATTACTGTGTATGCCAACAGCTTCTACAGCCTCACGGAACAGCCCATTGCCGGTGCCTTCGATGATTTGGCCGCAACCAATCCTCCCGGCTACGGTACCGTCCTCGTCGCCCTCAACAGCCTCACCACGATAAGCGCCCTCGAGCAAGCCTTCAATCAGATGAGCGCGGCGTGTGCCAGTTCTCTGGCCCTCGCGGAAGAGAACGTAGCCGAACGGGTGCGCGCCCTCTACACCGAGCATCTCCTCGAGCAACACCGCCTCACCTGCCCTAGCGAAGCGAGCCACCCCTGGAGCCTCTGGGTGACTCCCTTTGGGGAAAAGGTGCAGCAACGAAACGGCGGTCAATGCAGCGGCTACCGCGAATGGTTCTGGGGGGTTGCCTCCGGAGTGGATTATCGCAGCCACGATTTCCTCGTCGGTGGAGGCTTCACCTACGCCCACGGCCACCTCAACTGGGGACACCAAGGCACCGGCAACTTCAACACCTACTCAGGCACCCTTGCAGGGGTCTGGGCACCGGCTCACTTCTCTCTCGATGTGGCCTTCTCCTACGCCTACAACCCCGGTCACGGCAACCGAACGATCCAGATTGCTGCGCTGCAGTCCAAAGAGCACTACCGCGAAATCGGCAACTCCTACATGAGCCACCTGGGCTTCCTTTACGATTTCGATTTCCATCGCGATGACAACCTGACCTGGAGCCTCTGGCCGTTTTTGAACATAGACTATGTCTACCTGCACGAGACAGCCCACACCGGAAGTGGCGCCCAGGCGCTCGACCTCCACGTCGATAGCAAGGGCTACGACCTCTTCCGTCCCGAAGTAGGCCTCGGAGCGAGCCTCCTCAAGTGCGCTCGCACCTACGAGCTTCTCCTGGAAGTGTCGGCGAGCTATGCCCGCGAATCGCGCTTCATGGGCAAGCACACCACCGCCCACTTTGCTGCCGGCTCTACCGACTTCACCGTCTCGAGCTTCTCCCCCCAGAATAACCTCTTTTGTCCTACCGTTCGGTTCCTCGTCAGCACCCCTGGCAGCCGCTTCAGCGCTATCCTGGGCTATCACGGCGACTTCGGCTCGAACTTTACTGAAAACGAAGGTGAGCTAGAGCTCAAGGTGGCGTTCTAGAACGAGACCGCCCCACAGGCAATTGGCTACCGGCAGGTGCTGGACTATCTCGCCTCTTCGCAGGACGAAGAGGCGCATCGGCACCTGGCACGCGAGCTCAAGCAGGCGTCGCGCCGCTATGCCAAAAGGCAGTTCACCTGGTTTCGCAAGGAGCCGCTCTTCCGCTGGCTCGACCTCAGCCGCTTCCAGATGGAGTTAGCCACCGAACTGATTCTGCAGGATCTTGAGCTTAGTTAGTCTCTCTTGTATAAAATTCTTTTGACAATAGTACAGCTTGGAAGAAGGGCTCCTCTTCGGTTGGTGTCTGGAATGTAAAGAGCATTTTGTTTTCGAAATAGGGCATTTTCTCCCAGAGAAGCAGAGCTTGAGCGGCTACGCCCCCTTGGGGATCGAGGAGAGCGAGCTCATATTCTTGCTCTGTGTGTTGGGTCAGCCTCAGAGAAGCTTTGATCTCTTGTTTTTTGGTGATCGAGCAGTGAGCGATGAGACCGCCATCCTGCTCCACCTCTTTTTTCATCTCGACTGTTCCCAAGAAGCTCATATTTGCCTTGAGTTGGATGAACTCATGCAGTCCGGTTTCAATAATACTCTTTGTGTTGGCCGGTTGTGCAGGTTTGTCCGAGGGGGGATCTATGGGCTTTTGTTGGGGTAGCTCTTCGGTTGGTGGCGTGGGCTTGCTTGAAAAGGGGTCTGAAAGGGGTGGAAGGGGCGACTCTGTGGGTTTGGGTTCGGGCAGATTCTCTTTCTTTGAGGCTGCGGAGACATGGAGAAGAGCCGGTGGGTCTTCGGAATGCGGAGCAGGTGAGCGAAGAGCGAACCGGCTAGGGAAGAGCCAGGCGAGAAACTTGACTAGCTTCTCCTTGATTCCGGAGAGGATTCTCGAGAGGAGCGAAGAGTAAGGGGCTGCGGAAGCATGAAGAGGATCCAGTACATTTTCGTAATGTGGAGCTGGTGAGCGAAAAGCGAGCCGGCTGACTGCAGGCGTCGGGGTGCTGCTTGCGGCGCTTGGGGGAGAGACGGAGCTGATGGACATGGTGATGGTTTCCGTTCTTGAAGGAAATGGGGGCCAGTTTAACCGATCTTATTTTTGCCCGGGCTGGTAAAATTTAAACCGCATATTGGATTGGTTGATTGCTCTCTCTGATGCTGAAAAAGAGAGAGAGCTGCTATCCTCTGCAGCCTTACGCCTCTATAGTGGCCGGGGCGTCTCAATTAGGATTCGATCGATGGAAAGTGAGCAAGATGTGCAGGGTAAGGAAGGAGAGGAGCATGCTGTCCCTTCCTCAGCGGAGACAGTGAAACCCAGAGAGATGAGCCCAGAGATCAGTCCGGAGGTGAAGAACGAGGAGAAAAAGGAAGAAGTTCTGCCTCCACAACTCTCCGAAGAGGAGGCGCGCGTTGCGATCCAGCAAGGATTTGAGGGGATGCGTGTTGCTTTGGCGAGAGTGCCCCATCCCGATTTTAAGAAATTCTGGGAGGTGCGCACCGCTACTGTGCCGCTACTGAAGCTGATCACCGACTCGAAGGAGCGCAGTCTCTTTTGGGACGAGGTGGCGCGCTTGTCGCTGGAGGCAAAGCGCTCGAAAGAGCATCTGGAGCAGGCCTCAGCCTTTGCTGTCGAGCAGATTCGTCTAGCGGTCGATGCCATCGACAAGGATCTGCAGCGCTTCGACGAGTTGGTGGCCCTCATTCCTGAGGCGGCCGAGCTGAAGCAGTGTCAGTTTTTAAAGGAGCATGCCGAGTTCTATCTGAAGGCGCAGCGCGAACTGAAGCTGCTGACAGGTTTAGCAAGCAAGCTGCAGGGGCTGCGCAAAGAGGTTCTGGCAACAGAGATGCGCATGCGAGACAAGGTGAAGTTTCTCGAGCGCCTCAGCAAGCTGGGCGATCTGCTCTTTCCTCGCAGAAAAGAGCTTCTGAAGAATGTTTCCGAAAGATTTTTAACCGATATAGGCGCCTTTGCCGAGAAATTTTTCCCTGCGGGGCAGATGGCTCAGTCGGCCCATCTAGGAGCTGTGCGTGAGGGGATCCAGCAGCTGCAGCAGGTGGCGAAGATGTTGGCGCTAGCGCCTCAGGCTTTTGGCGAAAGCAGGACTCTCTTAAGCGGCTGCTGGGAGCAGCTGAAGAAACGCGAGAAGGAGCGCAAGGAGCAGGCGAACGCTGAAAAGAAACGTGAGGCGCAAGCCGGTGGAAAACGTCAGGAGGCGGAAGGTGGTGAAAAACGGGAATCTGGTGAGCGAAGAAAACGCGGGCCTGGCAGCGGACCCGATGGAAGGCGCCCCGAAAGAAAGAGTAAGGATCCGGTAGCTCCACTTGTGCTGAGCGACAAGGGCCAGCTGGTAGCGGGCAAGGTGCGCGCTTTCGCCGAAAAATGTGCTGCGGGCGCCTTTTTGGCCGAAGCGGCCATGGAGGCCTCAGAGGCTCTTCTGGACGAGATGAGGGAGATGCGTCTGCCCAGAGAAGAGGAGAAGCGTTTGCGCGGAGATCTGTTGGATGCGAGAAAGCCTCTTCAAGACCAGCTGCAGCAGAAGCAGCAGGCGCTTGTGGCTGCGCGCGAAGAGCAGGACCGCCGCATCGCTGAGAAAGGGGCCGAACTGAAGAGGCAGCTGCAGCAACTGATGGACGAGGCGGACAAGCTGGCCATTACAGAATTACAAGAGAGGCGCGATCAGATCGCGGATCAGATACCTTCGCTATCTCTTTCGAAGCTGGAGCGTCAGCGCGCCGAGCAGCAGCTAGCGCGTATCCGCGAACGCATCGCCGACCGCAAAGAGGAAGAGCTGCTGGCAGCCGATCCCGCTTTGGCGCAGTCGATGCAACATCTCGAGCAGATGTGGGAAGAGAGGCAGGCGCGTCGTCTCCAGTCGAAGCAGCAGCTCGAGAGCTATCGCAAGGCGATGGGCGGTTCGGGGCTCGATTTTGAAAAGGCGATGATCTACCAAGATCTCTGCGATGCCGAGCGCGCGCGTCTGGACAAGCTGACCGAAGAGATTGAGGAGATCGAAGAGAAGATCGCCGTTCTCTTGCCCGAACAGGACTAAGCGGATGCAGGCGGCGCTGTTTGGTGGTAGCTTTGATCCGATCCATCTAGGACATCTAGCCCTCATCCGAGGGCTGACGGAGAGTGGACGATTTGAAAAAATTTTTATATGTCCAGCTGGGATTTCGCCTCACAAACTGGCGGCGCCGCCCGTAGCAACGGGGCCGCAAAGGGTCGAGATGGCTCGTTTAGCTTGTGAGGGGCTATCCATTTGTGAGGTGATCTCCGATGAGGTGGAGCGAGGTGGGCCCTCTTATACAATCGATACGGTGCGGGGGTTGCTGAAGAGGCTGCCGCCTGGCAGCAGCCTGCGCCTGGTGTTAAGTATTGCTTTGACCACTTCCTTTCCCTCCTGGAAAGAGGCTGAGGAGCTGGTGCGTCTGGCACCTCCGCTGTGGGTGCAGCATGGAGAGCTGACGCCCGATCTAAGTTCTTCATTCTATAAAGATAAAAATTTTGAATTAATTCGCCTGGAGACGCCCGCCATTTCCAGCACAATGGTGCGGCAGATGCTGAAAGAAAAGTGCTCTTGCCTTCACCTACTACCGGCAAACGTGGTAGACTATATCCAGCATCAATCCTTATACTAACCAAAATAATTTATGACCGATCCTGAAGCCCGCCTTCATGCCATCGCCCAGGCGATCTACGACAAGAAGGGAAGCAATATCCTAGCACTCGATCTACGAGGTATCACCGGCCTCACAGACTATGTGATCATCGCCGAGGGCAATGTCGATCGCCATGTGGTGGCGATTGCCTCTCATGTCGAGCAGACGCTAGGAAAGATGGGAGAGTCTCCCGCCTACATGGAGGGGATGGAGAGTGGCGAATGGGTGGTGATCGACTATATTGATGTGATGGTACACATTTTCATCCCCTCTCTGCGTGAGCGCTATCGGCTAGAGGAGCTCTGGAGGAAGGGGAAGATTGTTGATCTGAAGATCAACCTGCAAGCAGAGGTGTAAGCTTATGGCGAAAAAGCGGATTGTAGTCACAGGCATGGGGCTGGTCTCCTGCCATGGCAATGATGTAGAACAGTTCTATGATCGGCTGTTGGCTGGCGAGAGCGGCGTCAAGCATATCGACCAGTTCCCCTGCGAGGACTATCCAACCCGAATCGCAGCTCCTATCTCCAATTTTGATGCGGGTGACTATCTCGACAAGAAGCAGGCGCGCAGAGTCGACCCCTTCATCGCTTTTGGTGTTGTAGCGGGCAAAAGAGCGCTCGAATCGAGCAAACTGCCCTATAGAGATCTGGCCTCGTCGGGGCTGAATCTTCAGCGCTGCGGCGTGCTGATTGGCTCGGGTATGGGCGGCATGACCACCTTTTCGGAGGGGGTAGAGACCCTTATGACAAAGGGGTTCAAACGCATCACACCCTTCTTCATTCCCTACATCATCCCCAATATGGCAGGCGCTCTTCTAGCCATCGATATCGACTTCATGGGGCCCAACTATTCGGTTTCGACCGCCTGCGCCACCTCTAACTACGCCATCCATCTTGCTGCGCGCCATATCCGCGATGGCGATGCCGATCTGATGCTCTGTGGAGGTGCCGAGGCATCTGTCACACCGATTGGACTGGCCGGTTTTGTACAGTGTAAAGCGCTCTCCGAACGCAATGACGAGCCTACGCGCGCTTCGCGCCCCTGGGATCAGGGTCGCGATGGCTTTGTACTGGGCGAGGGGTCGGGTGTACTGGTGCTTGAAAGCCTTGAGTATGCGCTGAAGCGCGGCGCTCCCATCTACGCTGAATATCTAGGAGGGGGGCTCTCCTGCGATGCCTACCACATGACCGATCCGCGCGAGGATGGAAAAGGGGTGGCGCTCTGCATCGAGGCGGCGCTACAGGAAGCAGGTATTGCCAAAGAAGAGATTAACTACATCAACGCACACGCTACCTCCACGCTGGGGGGCGATATGCGCGAGATCGAAGGTCTGAAAAAGCTGTTTGGCTCCCATCTAGAAAAGGTGGCGATCAATGCCACCAAATCGATGATCGGCCACTGTCTGGGGGCGGCTGGCGCCATTGAGGCGATTGCTGTAATTCAGGCGATCAGACGCGGCGAGCTGCACCCCACTATCAACCAGGAGAATCCAGAGCCTGGTGTGGCGGGACTCGATCTGGTTCCTAACAAGTCGAAGAAGCTCCGTGTGAAGGCGGCGCTTTCTAACTCTTTTGGATTTGGCGGACACAACTCCTGCCTCATCTTTGCCCCCTACAATGGTTGAGAACTTTCGTGCCATCTGAAATGACCTATGGAGTGGTACCCCTCAGGCGCACCGCGGCCGGAGTATGGGAAGTGCTGCTGCTGCTGCACAGCAAAGGCTCCTACTGGGGTTTTCCCAAAGGGCATTCCATTTCGCCCGAGGAAGAGCCGCGCGAGGCTGCAGCGAGAGAGCTTTTCGAAGAGACGGCTCTGACGCTAGAGCGCTTTCTCGATTTCGAGCCTCTTTGCGAAGAGTACGCCTTTTCTCGAGACAAAGTTCCTGTGGAGAAGAGTGTGGTGTTCTTTCCCGCTATTGTGGAAGGGGAGCCGGTGGTCGATGGCAAAGAGATCCTCAAGGCGAGGTGGCTACCGATCGACCAGGCAGTGGGCAAGCTCACCTTTGATGGAACTCGCGCACTGCTTCTCTCTTTAGTCCCTCATCTCCTTTAGGCCATGTTTCGATTTCGCTCTCGACCTCGCTCGCTCACCTCGCTCATGGGTCGCCTGAGCGACCGTCTGAGTGCCTATCGCTCTCTTGGCTCCTCTCGCCCCACCATCGAGCTCTTTGTGCGCCACTGCAATCCCACCAAATCAGCTGCACAGAGGCAACGTTTTGACGCCTTCTCAAAGGAGCGCTGCTTTGAAAATCTGGTGGGAACGCTGGATCGCGAACAGGTGAATGTTACCCTGATGCTCGACACCTACCAACCCGCCACCGAACCCCACTTCATCACCCTGCAAGAGGTCTTTCCGGTAGTCGAGCTGTTTGAAGGAAGCGAGGCGGGCAGTTTCTTGCGCCTACTCGACCATCTGGAAGAGCGGCAGTTCCCTGACGAGACCATTCTCTACTTTCTGGACGATGACTATCTCCACCGTCCCGGCTGGATCGATGTGCTGCTGGAGGGATTTTCGCTACCCGGTGTGGACTATGTTACCCTCTATGATCGGAGGGATCATTATCTCCATCCCGCTGAGCCCAGCAGCCGCCTGTTTCACACCAAGTCCTGCCACTGGCGCACCACTCCCTCTACAGCAGGCAGCTATGCTGTGAGGGCAGGCACACTGCGCCGTCACCTCGATCTGCACCGGCAGTTTTCTTTGGAGCGCACCCACACCGACCACAGCGCTAAATTTACCGAGCTAGCGCGTGAGGGGGCCTTGCTTGTCTCCTCGATACCTGGCTGGTCTACCCATGCCGAGCCCGAGTACGCCTCGCCCTGCATCGACTGGAGCGCCCTGCTTCAAGAGCTGGCCCGTTAGGCGAGCTTTCGAAGCGTTGAGCTTTTTCAGGCCGATTTGCGCAATATAGTGGACCCCAAAAACTGGACCAGGATTGGGGGCAAGGTCACACCCATAGAGGTCTTCAACGGGTGCCAAATGGAGGCTACCGTTGTTGCACTTCGGAGTTGAAAAGGCGATTCCATCTGTATACTGAATGGACTTTTAATTAACCGTGTTAGGTCATCTAATGAGTACCACTCCTGTTCAGAGTCACTCCGCACCTATGGGGCATGTGACAGGCGCTTCGCAGCAAAGAGTTACACCGACTCTTCCTGTGGAAGAATCTTCGATCGCGCAGGCGATCCCCTCCTCATCGCTGCCTTTGGCGCTTTCGCCTCGTAGTCAGCAGCTACTGCGTCAGTTGCAAGAGGAGATCCCTCCCGCATCAACAGGGTCGGTAGAGGATCTGATTGCGCTGCGCATCGTCAACTCGTTTCCTGTTGGATAGAGCGAAAGCGATTTTCGCCCATCTCTATGCTAAGCACCCGCGTGATCGATTAGCGAGCGCTCTTCAAGAGCTTAGAGGATCTTAAACCAAGCGGCGGCTCTGCTAAGTTTCTCGAGGAGCTGGTTGCTATTGTGGGGCAGCATCTTCTCGAGTCACTCCTACAAGAAGTTAACTATGCGATCCACCTGGATGCCAGATGGCGTGTATTGAGCGATAGGCGAGATCCGCACAATCTCAGCGATCTTGTGGCTGCCCTCGAGCTGGAGAGAGAGGAGTCCATACCATTTACAGAGAGAGAGCGGGAGATTCTAACCCAAGGGGGAAGGATCTTAAAAGAGGGGCGCTATCCAGGTTCGATCGAGGCGGACTCCTCAACCCTTATGCAGCGCTACATAGAGATCGTAGCTGAGGGGGTGAGGCGCGATGCACTCTTTTTAGAGAGTGGCTCTCTACCCGGTAAGGCGAATATAGGGGCGCTCGAAGAGTGGCGCGGGCTCTATAGCGATGCTCTCATCGGCGCTGTAGAGAAGATCATCACTGCACTCGAACGGATGGTTCAACAGCGCTTAGAGAGCTCTTCCCAGCGCAGGTAGAGCCGTTCAAGCTGCACCTCGGCCAGGCCAATAGCGGTGCAAAGCTCCTGCAGGCGATCTGGCGAATCTGCCAGTTCAGGGCGTTCGAGCTCTCTATGCAGACTCTTCAGTTCAGCCTCGATTTTAGAGATAGCAGTTTCGATCTGGCTGTACTCCCGCTTCTCAGCATAGGAGAGCTTAGGGGAGGCTGGCGGTGGTGGGAGAGCCTCCACTGCAGGTTTAGGCGTGGCAGCCACCCTCTTGCGATGGGCCGCCTCCCACTGGCTATACTCAGCATAGAGCTCGGCGTGGTCCGGGTCTCCCAGCGCCAGGAAGCTGTTACAGATGCGATCCAGCATGCAGCGGTCGTGGGTGATCAGCACCACAGCTCCTGGAAATTCCATCAGGCTGCTTTCGAGAGTCTCGAGCGTGGGGATATCCAGGTCGTTGGTGGGCTCGTCGAGGAGCAGTAGATCAGCCGGCTCCAGCATCAGGTGAGCCACCACAATGCGCGCCCGTTCGCCGCCCGACAGCACTCCGATCGGCAGATCGAGACGCTCGGGCGAAAAGAGAAATCTCTGGCACCAGCCATTCACATGAATTCGCTCGCCGCGGAAGTTAACATAGTCGCCGGTGGGGGAGAGCGCGTCGCGCAGCGAGATGTTTTCGGGTAGCTGCATCCGATGCTGATCGAAGTAGACCGCCTTCAATTCATCAGCTCTCTTCAGGGTGCCATGGTCGGGCTGCAGTTCGCCCAGAAGCAGCTTGAGCAGAGTGGTCTTGCCCGAGCCGTTGGGTCCCATCAGCCCCATGCGGCTGCCGGGCGAAAGGGTGAAGTTGAGGCCCCGAAAGAGTGGACGATCGCCGATCGACTTGTCGAGGTTATGTGCCACAAGCAGCTTACGCGTCTCGCGCTCGGTGGCAGCAAACTCAATTGATGCGCGCTGCACACGGTTGCGTCTTTTAATGAGAGCCAGCTCCTCTAGAGTCTCGTGGGCATCTTCTACGCGCGAGCGGGATTTGGTGGTGCGCGCCTTGGGCGATTCGCGCAGCCAGGCCAGTTCTTTCCGTGCTTTCGAGGCGATGCTTCTCTCTTGGGAGAGCTGCCCCTTTAGTAGCCCCTGCTTCTTCTCAAGAAAATGAGAATAGGAGCCATCTAGAGCCAGCATTCCCTTGGGATAGACGCGGTCCAGCTCGATGATGCGGCTGGTACTGCTTTCGAGAAAGAAACGGTCGTGGCTCACTAGCAGGTAGGTGGGAGCTTCCCTAACAAGAAACTTCTCCAGCCATATCACCCCATCCAGATCGAGATGGTTGGTAGGCTCGTCCAGCAGCAGCAGATCTGGTCTCTGGATCAACTCTTTGGCGATGGCCAGCCGTTTTTTCCATCCGCCCGACAGAGCCGCGGCCGACTTTTCCTTACCGGTGAAGCCCAGCTTGCTCAGCCAGGTGGCCACTAGTAGTTCCCGTTCGTAATCGGGTAGGGCGGAGTCGACCATCTCGATAAGAATCTGCTGCAGGGGTAGATCATCAAACTGGCAGGTCTGCGGCACATAACCCACCTTCAGGCCGCGCTGCATCGAGAGCTCGCCCCTATCGGGGCGCTCCATGCCTGCTAAGATCTTCAGCAGAGTGCTTTTGCCCGAGCCGTTGGGTCCAATCAGCCCCACGCGGTCTCCCTCAAAGAGAGAGAGCGAGAGATCCTCAAAAAGAGATTGTCCTCCAAATCCTTTACTAAGAGATTGGCAGCTGAGTAGTAGAGTCACGAGAGATACTTTAGCAGGAGTGAGATTATCTGCGGACGATTGAAAGCCCCAGGGCGTCGATCCGTCCATGATGGTCGGCTATCGTGGTGATGAGGCTCGATTCAAGGCGGGGGTGGTTAGCCAGCAGCTGGTTAAAGCGATAGATCGCCTCGGCATTCTCATCTCCTTTGGTGGCGTCGCCGATCTCCTCGCCGCGGGGGATCAGATTATCGCTCAGGATGAGGCTGCCAGGGCGCGATAGCAGCAGAGCCTGCTCGAGATAGGCGGGATAGTGCTTCTTATCGGCATCGATGAAGATGATATCGAAGGGGCTTTCATCCCTCTCGACCATCCGCCGCATCTCGGCAAGCGCCATCCCCTCTCTCACCTCCGCCCGATCTGTCAGCCCAGCCTCCTCCAGTTTTTGCCGCGCCAGCGCAGCATGGTGAGGGAATAGTTCTAGCGAGATCAACTTGGCCTCTTTTGTAAGTGCCCGCGCTAGCCAGATGGCGCTGTAGCCAGCAAGCGTTCCCACCTCCAGCACCTTTTTAGGCTGCATCATGATGACCAGAGAGTAGAGCAGCTTGCCCACATAGGCGGGGACATGGATATCTGGCATATGCAGCGCACGCGCCTCCTCCCTCAAACTGCTTAACACCCCATCCTCGGGCGCAAACAGCTCGCTGATGTACCTTTCGATCTTGCAGGCTCTTTCGCTCATATCTCTCCTAGCTGCCTCAGTCCAAGAAGCGCCTCGCGCAGCAGCGTAGCATCGCCAATATGGTGACAGTAGACCGTAACGAGGGCGCACGAGTGCAGCGCCCTGAGGCGCGCCAGCTGCCAGGTGGCGCTAGAGATCTCGCCATAGGCTCTGCGAAAAATTCCGTGTGCAGAGGGGGGCAAAAAGCTATGCACGATCGATAGGTCGAGCGCTGGATCGCCTATCTGTACATCGCCCCAATCGATGATGCCAGCCAGCCTGTGCTCGCGGTCCACCAGCAGATGGCGCATGTAGAGATCGCCATGCACGATGACGCTGCTGACAGGCAGAGGCAGCTGGGGGATCGAATCCAAGATTGGCTGCCACGGCTTCACACTTTCGATCAGTCGCAATACCAGCGCTTCAGCGAGGTTCTGCTCGATGCGCTCTTTCAGATTCTTCGCATTCAGTTTCAGCAGGGGATCAGTGGGTAGATTAGCCCGCTCTCCCTCTTCTAGTGGCAGTGCATGCAGCGCAGCCAGAAAGCGACCAAGCGGCTCTGCCATATCGATCCGCTCCGCCTCGGAGAGTCCCGCGCCGCATGCGGTGCAGCCAGGCAGCATGCGGTAGCCGGTAAAGGGCCACGGATAGTCCTCTGTCGGATGTCCCACATAGACCGGTCGAGGCACCGGAAGAGGCAGACGATCTGCAATGCGCGGCAGTAGCAGCGTCTCCGCCTTGAGAAGAGCCACCGCGATCTGCCTGCGAGGAAAACGAAAGAGCCACTCCTCATCGACAAGATAGGCGCTATTGTCCCATCCATTGCCTAGCAGCCTGAGACGCGAGCAGGGCAATTCTGGAAACTGCCCCGCCAGCAGAGCGCGCACCTGCTCCTCGCCAATCACCCTCTCTGCTTCCCAAGCCTTTCCCACCTTCCCACCTATCTTTGACAACCATGGTGCCGGAAATTCCCATATCGATCGAGACAAGAGAGGTAAGACTTCTACTCTTGGGCGCTCGTGGTACGTCCATCTCCGATGTAGACGACTTTGTTAGAGAAATCTAAAAAGAGCATCTGTTTTTCTAGGAAATCTATCCCCAAGATGCCATCGATGTCATCCAGTTCATCCGAGATCTCAATGAGGTATAGGTTGATAGGGCCGAACTCCTTTCCACCTATGATCAACTGAGAGGAGACATAGTAGGGCAGCCCATGTTCATTTTTTAGGCAGGCAGCGCTATCGGGAATGAGCGATGAGCGGATGATATTCACAGTTGCCCCTGTATCGATAACAAACTTCTTGATCCCAAGATCGGTGGATATGTGGAGTGTCACTCCTAAGGAGGTCGTAGTGAAGGGAACGCGAGTCAGTCGATCTACAGGATGGCCCCTTTTCTTCAGGTCGTCCAGGGTGCTACAGAGGACCAATTGAGAATGAGGGAAGTCCAGGAACAGATTTTTCCTCCTGAACAGCGCCCTTCCTATCGATCCCGACCTCTTAAAAGGGAGATTGGATCGACCCTCCCATAAAGTCGTATTGAGTGTGAATTCGTCACTTTCGGTCTTGGCAAATACAGAGGGTAAAACTAGATCTCCGATCTGCATTTCGGGTATGAGGTAGCAGGGCGAAGTGTACTCATTTCCCAGCACATCGATCCACGAACGCTCTCCCCATGGAATTTTGCCTATCTCCGAGAGTACGCTGCTTTGCAACGTCATTTGGAAAACGCTTCCTAGATCGATCCCGATAGGATAGGTCTTCCCGTCAAATGATACCTCGATGGTGGGGATGCGAAAGCTATCGTAAGTGATAGGTTGTACGAGATAGTCAGGCCGCGTAGAAGCGTACCACCAATAAGCAGCTGTTGAGACCGCGCATAAGAAGATCAGCAGAGTTAAAGAAGCAAGCCGTTTCATTCTCTCTCTCTGATGTAGACCAGTCCATTTTCGAAGTCGATATAGGTCACATGACGTCGTAGAAAGTCCATTCCGAGGAATCCATCAATTTCATCTAATTTTGGAGTGATATAGACAAAGCGAAGTACTTGAGGTCCAAAATCCTTACCACCAATCACCAGCTGAGAGGTAGTGAGAGTGGGGGGTGGTTCGGACTGTTCAGCTGGCTGCCGAAGGCAAGAGAGATTAGCCGCTGTGGTAAGATCCAGTTTTTTGATTCCCAAGTCGGTCTTGCAGGATAGAATGATTCCCGTTCGTCCCAACTCAAAGGGGATCTTAGTCATCTCCTCTAGGCGATAGCCGAGGGACGGCAGAACTTTTTTGTCGTTGCATGCAACAATAGCGGAGTTTTTGAAGTCTAGGAGAAGGTTCTGTTGCGATAGTAACGGCTGCCCCATTGACCCATATTGTTCGTCTAGAGATATTTTTTTCTCTAAAACTAAAATGTTTTTAAACTTAAGTTCGCCAACTTTCAGCTCTTTTATATAGAACGTGAGACATTCAGTCTCGTCTCCTTTTACATTTCTTAACGTAGTGGTTCCAGCTTCAGTTTTTTCCAGCTGAGTCAGCAATTGCTTGCTAAGCGCCAATGGATATTTGCTGCCGAAATTGATCTCAAGACGGCAGGGAATTCCTTGGATGGCTGTTCGTGTGAATGGACTGCCATCAGCATCTAGCTCTACAAAGAGGTGGGAAACTTTAGGCGAGCGGGGGGTAAAGTAGCTGAACAAGCCAATCCCTCCACCCAGCACGAGGAGGAGAGCGCAGCATTTCCCGCGCCAGCCCCCCCAAAAGCGTCCGCTTCGCTCTGTCATGACGATTACCATTTTGCGGAGAGTCCGCCCTCGATTTTGCCTGTGGTTTGACCATCTCTATCGCGAGATCCTTCCACAGTAAGTCCCGCAGAATAGGTTACACCACTCTCACTCCGTTCGTAGATACTCACACTTCCTGTTACAGTAGAAGTGCCTTCGAAGTCTTGTCCTCCTTTCACTTCAACCTGCCCATGAGTACTCAAGATGAGAAGGTGGCTATCTTGCCAACGCCCATGAGCCGACCAAGAATTGCTATCATCTAGATAGGGATGCTGTTCTGTAATAGAGGTGAGGATCCCCGCATATCCA
>DAHXNQ010000082.1 GCA_027365315.1 Rhabdochlamydiaceae bacterium
ACAGCCATCGATGAAACAACTGGCATCTTCCTCCACAGAGAGCTCGATCCCTTTGGCAACATCCTGGAAGAGCGACTCTCTACCGGCCTCACCCTGCAGAAACAATACGACCGCTTCAACCGTACCACTTTAGTCACCCTACCGGGTGGTGGCCAGATCGCCTACCACTACGATCCGCTCTTCCTCCGCACAGTAGAACGCCTCTCCCCCACAAGCGAATTACTCTACAGCCACAGCTACACTGCCTACGACCTCTCTGGCCATCTCACCGAAGAGATTCTCATCGGCAATCTAGGCCCACAGCTCACCAGCCACGACCCCGTAGGCCGCATCAGCTCGCGCAGCAGCCCCTACCACTCCCAGCAGTGCTACTACGATCCAGTCGGCAACCTCTCCGCCACTCAGATCGATGAGACCCACCACCTCTACAGCTACGACGACCTCTCCCAGCTCACCTCAGAAAATAACCACAGCTACCGCTACAACTCGCTCCACAGCCGCGTCCAGAAAGACAACGAACTCGCCACCCACAACGAGCTACAAGAGCTACTCTCCCTCAGCTACGACCGGTGCGGCAACCAGATCACCAAAGACGATTGGCTCTTCACCTACGACCCACTCTCCCGCCTTACCAGCGCCACTAACAACGACACCCACCTCCAGTTCAGCTACGACCCCCTTGGCCGCCGCCTCAGCAAGCAGGTCGATAACGGGCCCCCCGAGTACTATCTCTACGATGGCACCCGCGAACTCGGCGCCTACCAAAGCGGAACCCTCAAAAATCTGCACCTCCACGGCATCGCTGTCGAATTAGAGGGCGAGATCTTTGCCCCCATCCTCGACTGCCACGGCAACAGCCTCCACCTCGTCTCGCTACTCTCCGGATCAGTCGCCGCCAGCTACCAGCATACCGCCTTCGGCGAGCTGACCGCCTCCTCCGGAGAGCTCTCTCACCCATGGCGCTACGCCGGCAAACGCCTCGATCTCGAAACCGGCCTCGTCTACTTCGGTCATCGCTACTACGACCCCACCACAGGCCGCTGGCTCACCACCGATCCTGCCGGCTTCCGAGACAGCCTCAACCTCTACCAATATGTCCTCAACAACCCCTTCCGCTACTACGACCCCGATGGACAGTTTGCGCTGGTATTCACCATTCCGTTGACTCCCGCTATCTTCCAAGCCGCGCTAGCTTTGCTAGCTGCTCCAGTTTCACTCCCCGTCTTTGCCGCCGTTGCCGTCGGCAGCGTTGCCTGCGTCGCCATCGCCACTCATCCCGAAATCATCAACCATACGGTGTCAGCGCTGCACCGAGGCGTAGAAAATACACTTAACTGGCCAAGTAATCTTGGAAGGCACATATCCAAAGAGAAAGAGGCGGTTCGCACTGAACCCAAAGATCTTGGAGAACAGCTGACTCTGGAGGAAGCAAAAGAGGGAGGGGGCAAACAGATCATGGAAGGAGAAATCAAAGACCCTAGATACCCATCTCCTGAATGGCGCAAGAAACAACATGTGCATTATAACCCAGATGGAACGAAAACCAACGTTCACTATTGGGAAAACACCATAGAAGGAACAAGACATGGTTTTAAATTTAAGGATGACTAAGATTGAATGAAGGCAGTTTGCGTTACGAATAAAGTCTCCATGCTTCCACGAGAAATTACACAAAACTACTCTTCTTCTTCTGACCTGTTTTCTATCCTTATTGAAAAAGAATATACCGTATACGCTATTACCGAGTTTTTCGGTCACATATGGTATTGCATATGTGATGAAGATTATTCATCTTATCCCATGTGGCATCCAGCACTCCTGTTCCAGGTTTCTGATAATCGTCTTTCTCGATACTGGGTATTTTCTCTGAAAGAATCATCCAGACCATTTATTGGACTCAGGGAATGGGCGATCGAAAAAGGTTTTTATGATCGATTAACAGATTGGAAAAAGCGAGAAACAGATATATTTAATAAATACAAAGAAGAAATGGACCTTGAATTTCCTGACAAGCTGATTAAAACAATCGCTGAAATTGGGGACACAAAATGGCTTATCTGTCCTACTTGTCTTGATGCTTGGGAATCTCCAGGCAATCGAGATGGGATGGTGAGATGTCCCAAGTGCCGTCAAATGATGCACAATCCACGATATTCCTCCGATTGAGTCCGGATAAAGCAACACTTTGTCTGGGCTTTGTTCTCTAATTGCGCGCAAGAGCTCTCATTTTTTGCCTAGGGAGTAAGAAATATTCCATTGTTCTCTCCGGGGTCTTTTTTTGAGGAGGAAATACGCCTCTCCTCGCCCCACCATGAACTCCGCATAAAACGGGGTGGCATAATGTTGCACACGGCGTCTACGCG
>DAHXNQ010000040.1 GCA_027365315.1 Rhabdochlamydiaceae bacterium
AGCGACCGGGACAGTGCTGTGCACGGCCCGGGAGCAAGGATCGAGGGATCGAAGCTGCAGCCGGCCCATCTTATAATGAGCAGTCTGCTCATTCACATCCAACTTCTCCCCTCGGTCTGATAACAGTTCTTATTCGTGCAACAACTCTCCCTCGGGGTGCGATTGAGGGTAGAATTTCAGTATATCGTCAAGAAGTATCAAGCTATTTCTTCATGCAATTTCCCTGGGGCAATAGTAGCATCCACTATTGGGGGTTGACTACGGAGAGAATAATACAGATTGCAGCCCTACGCTGACGGGGTGCAGAGAGAGGGCGGATTGCGGCGCAGCTCATCAAACTGCTTGGCCAGCAGCAGTGCCTCCTCTTCGCTCGCTTCGCCGCTGCTGATGCGGGCGCGGATTGCTTCGCGCTTCTCCATCCACTCTCTTTCGAGAAGCTTCTCCAGTGTGCGCCGCACACCCTCTTCTCTGCGGGGAAGATCGATGCGCTTGGTGAGTAGATCGGAAAGAGATGAGCCGGCCCCCTCCTCTAGCTGCGAACCTAGTGCCAAAAGATCGATACTACCGTGGCGGCGCTGCTCGAGCAGCAGTGGAAAGAGCAGCTTGAGGGCGGGATCGCGCAGCAACTCTGCTGTGGCATTGGCTTCGATGAGAGAGAGCAGCCCCTTCTCGTCTGGTGGCAGCAGTAGCAGCCAGCGCAGCAGATCCTTTTCGACCGCGGTGCCGTAGCTCGAGGAAGCTGCTGGCACCGAGAGAAGTGAACGCGCTGCAGTAGCAGAGCCTGTCAGAGGCAATCTACCCAGTGCTGTCTCGGTTCCCAGCACCGCCTCGGGAATACCAGCCAGATGGGAGAGCTTGCGCAGGCTCTCGTGAATCAGAACCAGGTCGCCCCACGACTGCACCTTCTGGGCAATAGTGCGCACCAACTCCGCCTTCTGAGCGGGCGAGTTCAGATCTCTTCCTTGGCACTGCTTTTTGTAGAGAAACTCTAGATAGGGCACAGCAGTTTCAAGCGCTGCAATGAAAGGGGCGATACCCTTTTTGCGCACCCAGGAGTCGGGGTCGTTTCCAGGAAGCATCTCCACCACCCGCACTTCAATCCCCTCTCCACTGAGAAGATGGCCCGCCTTTTCACACGCCTCTAAACCGGCCTTATCGCCGTCGAAAGCGAGGAAGGCGGAGCGCACCTCGAGCTTCGTCAGCTCTTTCACATGTTCGATACCAAAAGCAGTTCCCTGTGCAGCTACGGTGCAGGTTAGCCCCGAGGAGATGAGGCGGCAGGCGTCGATCTGTCCCTCCACCAGCACCACCTTCCGTTCTTTGCAAATGCGGCTACGGCTGTAGCTTAGACCAAAGAGCACCTGAGATTTTTTGAAGAGGGCAGTTTCGGGCGAGTTGACATACTTGCCCCCTGTCTGCTCTTCTCTCAGTTTACGGGCCGAAAAACCGATTACCGAGCCAAAACTATCCAGTATCGGAAAGGTGACGCGGCCATGAAAGAGATCGCGGCCGCTGGGCATAACAAGACCCGCTTCAATCATCAGCTCTTTAGAAAAGCCCTGCCTCTCGAGAATGCGCAGCAGGCTGATGGGCGATGCGGGGGCATAACCGATCCGAAAGAGCTCGATGAAGTTCTCATCGATACCGCGCGCAGCAAGATAGTCGAGAGCCTCTTTTCCCTCCTCTGTCTGTAGCAGCGAAAACTGGTAAAACTGGCAGGCCGCCTCAAGACACTTTTTGAGCTCGGTGCGCGAGGTGCCCTTCTGCTGCCCCTCCTGCTCCTTTTCTAGAGGCACGCGGAACCGTTCGGCCAGCTGCTCCACCGCCTCGGTGAACGAAAGATGGGCGTGGCTCATCAAAAAGGCGATGGCATCTCCATGCGCACCGCAGCCAAAGCAGTGGTAGTGGTGTGCCCCCTTCTGGATCATGAAGGAGGGGGTGCGCTCTTCGTGAAAAGGGCAGAGCCCTTTGTGTGCCGCCCCCGATTTCTTCAGATCGACATAGGGGGAGAGCACCTCCACCAGATCGACCCGCGATCGCAGCAGATCGAGGCTCTCTTTCTTAAACAGTCCCATATTTCCGCAGAATAGCAGAGTGCATGGGACTCCGGAATGCCCATTCCAAATTGAAGTCACAATATGCTTGTCTTTAATGAGTTATGACAGTTTAGTGAAAAACGCTACCGGAAATTGCATTTTCCAATGTAAAATGCCAATTGATATGGCAGATTCACACTATGTACCCAGGAAGATGGCCCCTCCACAGGGTAGTTACTTTCTCTTAGGCCCTAGAGGCACAGGTAAATCCACCTGGCTTATGCACCATTATCCGCAGGCAGTACGGATCGACCTTCTCCTGGGCGAAGAAGAGCGTCGCTTCAGCGCACATCCAGAACGCCTCCGCGAGGTAGTGAAAGGGATGCGACCTGGCGACATCCTGATTCTGGACGAAGTCCAGCGCGTACCCCGCCTACTACCAGAGGTGCACGCTCTCATAGAGAGCAAACGGGGCATCCAGTACATCATGACAGGCAGCAGCAGTCGTAAACTCAGACGGTCGGTGAGCGATCTTCTCGGGGGTCGTGCACTGCTGCGCCAGATGGGCCCCTTCCTCGCTTCCGAACTTGGCAGCCAATTTTCTCTCGAAAAGGCGCTGCAGATAGGACTGATTCCTCTGATTTGGAATTCGACAGATCCAGATGAGCGTCTGCGAAATTATCTACATCTCTATCTAAAAGAGGAGGTGCAGGCCGAAGGACTTGTTCGCCAGATTGGCGATTTTGCTCGCTTTCTAGAGGTGGCCAGCTTTTCTCACGGCTCGGTCTGGACCTCAACCGACATCAGTAGAGAATCGAGTGTGAAGCGGGCAACAGTGGATAACTATCTGCAGATCGCCGAGGATCTTTTTCTCGCCTTCTCTCTCCCCGTCTTTTCGCGCAGAGCAAAAAGGCGTCTGATTGCTCACCAAAAATTCTATTTTTTTGATGCCGGCATCTACCGCGCATTGCGTCCCCAGGGCATCCTTGATTCTGCCGAAGAGATCCAAGGCTTCGCTCTAGAAGGGCTCGTGGCGCAACACCTGCGCGCCTGGACACAGGCTCAAAGCGAACCTCACACCCTCTCTTTCTGGCGTACACAGACCAAATTGGAAGTGGATTTCGTCATTTATGGACCACGGGGCTTCTGGGCGATCGAAGTGAAACGCTCGCCCAATCTGGGTCCCGATGATGTAAGAGGAATGGCCGCCTTCAAAGAGGAATATCCCGAGGCAAACTGCTTCTTTGTGGTTCCAGGACAACGGCGCGAGCAGTATCGCGGATTTCCCGTGCTCCCCCTGCACGATTTCCTTTTAGGTATCATCCCAGAAAATCCTCTCTCTTCTACCTGAAAGCCGATCGATTTGATAAGCTGAAAGCATGGATGCAATAAAGACTCTATCGCCGATGATGGCGCAGTGGCAGGAGTGCAAAAACCGCGCCCCTAATGCGCTGCTGCTCTTTCGATTGGGCGATTTTTACGAACTATTTGGCGAGGATGCACAGCTGGTGTCGCGCCTGCTGGAGCTGACGCTGACAGAGCGGCAGGGGGTGCCGATGTGCGGCGTGCCGGCAGTTGCGGCCGACGGCTATATCGATCGTCTGGTAGGGCGCGGCTACCGCGTGGCAATTGCCGAGCAGGTAGAAGACCCTAAGTTGACCAAGGGGTTGGTGCGCCGCGAGATTGTGCGGATTCTATCGCCTGGCAACCTGATCGACTCGTCGCTACTGAAAGAGAAGTGTAACAATTTTCTGCTGTCGCTCTGCCAACTGGGCAGCTGCTTTGGCCTCGCTTGGGCCGATCTCTCTACCGGAGAGTTTCGCATTCTTGAGGTAGAGGGGCTGGAAGAGGTGGCAGACGAACTGCTGCGGATTAGACCGAGCGAACTGGTGGTGAGCCGCCGCTGCTGGGAGCGAATCGAGCCTCTTGTCTCGATGCAGCTCTCTTGTTCTGCTCAGCAGCAGGAGGAGTGGCGCTTTGGCCATGCACATGCTCTTGCGACGCTGCTAAAGCAGTTTCGCGTGCAGACGCTGGATGGCTTTGGGCTGAAAGGGGTGGTAGCGGGAGTGAATGCAGCGGGAGCGCTGATCACCTACCTGCATGAAGAGCTGGCCACAAGCGCCTCTCATCTCTTACCTCCTCTACTGGAAAGTAGCAGCAGCTACATGACGATCGATCGCGCTACCGAGCGGCATCTCGAGCTGCTGGAGGGAGAGGAGAGCTCTCTTGTCCAACTGCTGGATAAAACGGTGACACCGATGGGAGGGCGGCTACTGCGCCAGTGGACCCTGCGCCCACTTCTGGACCTTCAGGCTATTCTGCAGCGGCAAGATGGCATCGCAGCATTTTTAGGAGCGCGCACAGCTAGTGCGGAGCTGATACCTCTGCTACGCGCTATCCGCGACCTCGAGCGGATGATCTCGCGCGTCGAGTCGGGACGCGCGTTGCCGCGCGACCTACTAGGCATTGCGCTTTCTCTCAGTCAGTTGCCCAAAATCAGAGAGATACTAAGCTGCGAAAAATTCTCTGCACTGCGCTACTGCAGCAGTCTACCTTCAGGCGCCTGCCCTCTTGCAGACGAGCTGCTCACCGCCATCGTGGAGAGCCCGCCGCCGCGGCTGACGGAGGGGGGCATCTTTCGCACCGGCTACGATAAGCAGCTGGACGATCTGCGCGCGATGGAGCAGCGCGGACAGGATTGGCTTGAACGTTATCAGGAGAGCTTGCGAAACGAGACCGGCATCCGCAGCCTCAAGGTGGGCTTTACAAGAGCCTCTGGCTACTACATCGAGGTGAGTCGCTCTCAGGCGGAGAAGATTCCCGCTGGGGTACTAAGGCGTCAGAGCCTCACCAACGGCGAGCGTTTTGTCACCTCCGAGCTGAAAGCTTGGGAGGAGAAGATCTCTAAAGCGGAGAGCATGGTGGCCGATCGAGAGTACCAGCTCTTCATCCAACTACGTGACAAGCTTGCCTCCCATGCGCGCGAGATCAGACTGGTGGCGGCCGAGCTGGCACAGATCGATCTGCTGCTGGGCCTGGCACGCCTAGCCGAAGAGCGCGGCTATGTGCGCCCGACACTTCTTGAGGATAGCGATCTGCTAGAGATCGAAGAGGGACGCCACCCGGTACTGGAAAAGCTACTGGGAACTCACCAGTTTGTGCCCAACAGCCTTCATATCGGAGGCAATCACTCGCGGCTACATCTGATCACCGGCCCCAACATGGCTGGAAAATCGACCTTCCTGCGCCAGACAGCGCTGCTGGTGGTGATGGCTCAGATTGGCAGTTTTCTTCCCATCACCCGCACCCGCATGGGGCTGGTGGATCGGCTGCTCAGCCGCATCGGTGCGCAGGACGACCTCACCAGGGGACAGTCCACCTTCATGGTGGAGATGGCCGAGACTGCTCATATTTTGCGCAGCGCCACCCGCCGCTCTCTGGTGATTCTGGATGAGATTGGCCGCGGTACCAGCACCTACGACGGTATTGCCATCGCTAGCGCTGTCGCCGAACATCTCTTAAGCGAAGCAGGGCCTAAGACCCTCTTTGCCACTCACTACGCCGAGCTCACCTCACTGGAAGAGAAATTTGCCAGCGCCGAGAATTACAAGGTGGCGATTCACGAAGGAGAGAAGGGAATCCACTTCCTGCACAAGATCGTCCCCGGCAGATCGGAACGCAGCTACGGCATTCATGTAGCGCAGCTAGCCGGATTGCCCAGTTCTGTTGTGAAGCGCGCCAGCCAGCTGCTAGCCGAACTGGAAAAGAGCCCCTCTTCACCAGCTATAACCGCGCCCCCACCTTTGATACCACAGCAGATGGAGCTCTTCCCACGCGGCGCGCCGCATAGCGAGGAGCTGGTGATCCAAGAGCTAAAAAAGCTCGACCTCACCACCATCACGCCACTTGAGGCGCTGAATCAACTGGCTGCCTGGCAGAAAAAGATGCGATGAGCTTTGACCCTAGCCAGCTAGCTCTTCTTCCGAATAAGCCGGGCGTCTACCAGATGAAGGACGCCTCTGGCACCATCATCTATGTAGGCAAGGCGAAGAAGATTCGGCAGCGGGTGCAGCACTATTTTGCCGCTGGCAGGGACGGAAGAGCCATGATCCCTTTTTTGCTGCGCGAGCTTGCCTTCATTGAACCTGTTGTGGTGTTTGATGAGAAGGAGGCGCTGCTGCTCGAAAATACCCTCATCAAAAAGCATCAGCCCAAATACAACGCGCTTCTCAAAGATGATAAAACCTTCATCAGTCTGGCAATCAACCATAAGCACCCCTGGCCGATGCTGAAGCTGATTCGGCATAAGGGTAGACCAAGCGAAGATCAGCTCTATTTCGGCCCCTACCCCAGCGCCCACGCTGCTCGCGAGACGCTCGATCTGCTGCGCAGGCTCTTTCCACTCAGGCAGTGCTCGGATGCCGAGCTGAAACGTCGCAAAAGAGCTTGCCTTCTCTACGACATCGGCCGCTGCATCGCCCCCTGCGTCAAAAAGTGTACTCCTCAGCAGTATGCCCTCTATGTCGAGGGAGCCACCCGCTTTCTCAAGGGCAAAGATGAAGAGCTGCTCAGCCGACTGCGCCAGCAGATGGAGGAGGCCTCTTCCAAACTGGAATTTGAAAAGGCAGCTGAAATCTTGGCGACACTGAAGCGTGTTGAGGAGGTCTTCTACCACCGTTCTTCGGTCGTATCGCTTAAAATTCCCGACTGCGATGTCTTTGGCTGGAAAAGCCTGCATGGAGAGGTGGCACTCTGCCAACTGCTCTATCGCGAGGGCAAGCTGATTGGATCGGAACCCTATCTCTTCCCGCGTTACGCGGGCGATCCGGAAGAGCTGCTTGGCTCACTGCTGCTGCAGATCTACCAAAAGCCAGAAGAGCTTCCTCCCCTCATTCTGCTGCCCATCCAGCTATCCGAGGCGGAACTTCTGACCGAAATCTGGAACGAAATACTAAAGAAAAAGGTAGAGATTGCTCACCCACTGGTGGGACAGAAGCGAAAACTCCTGGCACTTGCCGAAGAGAATGCCGAATCTGTGCTGACCCGCGGCGCCGCCGAAGAGGACCGCGAAAGCCACCTCCTGCAGCTCGAAGAGCTTGCCCACCTCACCCGCTTTCCCAGTCGCATCGAATGCTTCGACACCTCCCATTCCCATGGCACCGATTTTGTCGCCTCAATGGTCGCCTTCACCGAAGGTAGACTGGACCGCAAACGGCGTCGGCTTTTCCACATTAAAACCGCTAAGCCAGGAGACGACTACGGAGCATTGCGCGAAGTGCTGGAAAGACGTCTCACACGCGCTCTTGCCGAGGATGATCTTCCCGACCTCATTCTGATCGACGGAGGTAAGGGGCAACTGAATGTGGCCATTGATCTGCTACAGAGGCTCAACATCGCCTCGGTCGAGTTGATCGCCATCACCAAAGAGGAGGGGCTGCACACCAAGGGAATGACCCGCGAGAGGCTCTTTCTCATGGGAGAGGCTGAAGCCATCTCTCTACCCCCCACCTCCCCGCTACTCTTTTTTCTGCAGCGCATCCGCGATGAAGCACACGCCGCTGCCATCTCGTTTCACAAAAAAAAGCGCGGAGCGCGGCTCGTCCAGAGTCAACTCACCGAAATCCCCGGCATCGGCCCCATCAAGCGCACCCGCCTTCTCAAACAGTTTGGTAGCCTCAAACAGATCGCCCGCGCCTCCGACCAGGAGATCCTGGCCGTAGAGGGCATCACCAAGCGGGACCTTGCCGCCCTGCGCACCCACCTAAAAAATTAGAGAATCCACAACAGTCTGATTTTGAGCATGTTACTACAAAAAAAGAGTGGTCGTTAGAACTTATATCAGCTTATTCGTGTTTTACTGTATAACCGTGTATAACCGTGTATAAGTGAGTAGAAGTGAGTAGAAGTGATGGACCCGATCGCTAATCCGTTTTCGCCAGGTGCCGGCTCACCACCTCCTGAGTTAGTAGGACGAGATCCCACTCTCGAGCAGGCTCGGATCCTCCTTGGACGGGTCCAGCAAAAACGGTCAGAAAAAAGCCTACTGCTCACAGGACTACGCGGCGTGGGCAAGACGGTATTGCTTAATGAAATCGAACTCCTCGCCAAGAAAGTGGGGTACCTTACGATTTTCATTGAAGCCCATGAAAACAAACCTCTTGGCCCTCTGATCATCCCCTATTTGTCTAATTTACTTTTTAAATTAGATCGAGCAGCTGGAGTCAGCAGCAAAGTAAAGCGGGCTTTAGCCGTTCTTAGAAGTTTTATTAGCGCCATTAAGCTTACGGTGCAGGATGTGACGATTAGCGTAGACATCGACCCTGAGGGAGGATCGGCCGACAGTGGTGATTTGGAGATTGATCTACCCAATCTCTTTGTTGCTATTGGCGAAGCTGCCGAAGATCGTCAGTGTGCGGTGGCAATCCTAATTGATGAGATCCAATATTTTAGCCAAAAAGAGCTAGGCGCGCTGATCATGGCCATGCATAAAATACAGCAACGACAACTTCCTTTGGTGCTCTTAGGCGCAGGTCTACCGATACTCCCAGGACTAGCTGGAGAATCCAAGTCATATGCGGAACGGCTTTTCAACTTTCCAGATATTGGTGCGCTTTCAGAAAAAGATGCGGGAAGAGCGCTGCAGGAGCCAGCACAAGCTTCCGGAGTCATGTTCGAGTCCGCAGCTATTAAAGAAATCTTTCGATTAACAAAGGGCTATCCCTACTTCCTTCAAGAATGGGGTTATCAAGCATGGAACATAGCCACGGCTAGCCCGATCACACTCCAAATGATTCACACTGCCACCACTAAAGTGATTCCACGCCTGGACAGCAATTTCTTCAGGGTGCGCTATGATCGCTTGACTCCAGGAGAAAAGAATTTTCTGCGAGCAATGGCCGAGCTTGGACCCGACGCTCATCGTATATCAGAAATTGCGGAGATCTTAAAGATCAGAGTCAATAGCCTCAGTCCGGTACGCGCCAGACTGATCAAAAAGGGGATGATCTACAGCCCCGCATACGGAGACATAGCGTTCACTGTGCCACTGTTTGATGAATTCATGATCCGGGCAATTCCTCAATTCAAGATATAGAGGTGGTTGCAAAACTGTAGGCTCCTAGAAAAATCGATGATTTTGCTGTCTGTTGTCCGAGCCAGCTTGCTGGCTCCTTGCCGTTCTGACGAGACCATACCCGAGAGGGTAGGCGAGGAAGGACGGTGACAAGGGGCGGCAAAAGGGCGATTTTGCTAGGGGCCTACAGTTTTGCAACTACCTCTATAGTTCAAAAACGAAGAGACTACCCTTCGATCAGGCTGGGCTCGACCTCTTGCTCAGAGCCCCGCTCCGGGCGAGGAGCCTCGGCAATGGCGGGATCTGTTTTTTGGTGAAAGATATTTTTAAAAATCACATGGACACAAGCGACATGCAGGCCAGTGAGGCGGCTCACCTCAACCGACACCTTCTCCTGCAGCTCCTTGGCCTTGGGACCGATGGCGATGCCGTAGGCGATGTTCACCTCGATGCGGAAGTTGACGCTGTGCTCTTTTTCGCTCTGCTCAACATGGATGCCTTTTGCCCTCTCGGTGCTATCTCGACCCAAAAAGCTATCGAGAAGATTGGCCGCAAGAGAGGCTAGCCCCTCGGTGGAGACAATGCACTGCAACGCAATCGCCTGGAAGACGCGGCTGTCGATGTCGTGGATAAAAAGCGTTTCGGGCAGGGTCAGCTCGCTGGTATCTAAATGTCGAAATTGATTTTCCATACTCCCTCCAGGTATACTGAAACCGAGTATACAACGAGAGGCCCTTTTATGATCAGTTTGGCTTTCTACCTCACAATCACCGGGCTGAGCGCACTTATAGGAAATTTTTCAAAACGACTGGCAGAGCGCCGAGGCATGCAGGGCATGCTCTGGTTCTGGGTTGGCTTCTTCTTTTGGCCGTTAGCGCTGGTGCCGCTGGCGCGATCCAAGTGCAAGGAAAAATTAGAAAAAACAACAGAAAGCTAACACCGTTAGGCTGGGCTCTAGCAAAGAGCCTGCAAAGCGAAAGCGGTCCGTAAAGCTAATGGGCGGCTAGTCGCCGCCCATTAAGTGAAAAAGTTTACCCTCGGCCGGTTCGCTATTCGCTCACCTGCTCCGCATTTCGAAGACCCACTGGGTCTTCTCCATGCTTTCGCAGCCTGCCTAACTACCAGCTGGCTTTGACAACGCCTGGGATATATCCGGCGTTAGCAAGCTCGCGGAAGCAGAGACGAGATAGTTTAAACTTCCTTAGGTAGCCGCGGCAGCGACCTGTCATGGTGCAGCGGTTGCGTAGGCGAACGGGAGAAGAGTTCTTAGGAAGCTTATCCAGAGCGATCTGGGCTGCCATCCTCTCTTCGTCCGATTTGCTCATATCGATCATAGCCTTTTTAAGGGCCTGTCTTTTGTCCCAGTTCTGGGCAACGAGACGCTCTCGTTTTTTCTGCCTAGCAATGGATGAAAGTTTTGCCATAATAGTGGAATTCCAAATTACTTCTTACGAGCAGGGCCCTTTTGGCGCTGCTTGCGGTTAGGATCCTGTTTATTGATAACATAGACTCGTCCCTTGCGACGAACAATTTTGTCGCCTTTAGAGGGATCGGCCTTTACGGAAGCTCGGACGTGCATAGTGGTTGCTTAAATGGTGATTGCAGGTGTGAGGGGTAGAATAGCTCAGAGGCTTTTTCCTTAGCAAGTGGCTTGTCCATTTTCTGGAAAGCCGCTATCATCGCTGGTCTAAAGATTGCGAACAGATTTTAGGATCGTGAACCATGAAACGCACATACCAACCCAGCAAGAGAAAGCGCAAGAAGGCTTGCGGCTTCCGAGTCCGCATGAAGACTCCGGGAGGACGCGCCATTCTGAACCGCCGCCGCCGCCATGGACGCAAACGGCTGACCGCCGTCTAGCCAAAACAGGCTCCTTTCCTAGGTCGGCCCGCCTGCTTACGGGGGGGCAGTTTGGTCGCCTCTCCCGCGAGGGAAGGCGGATTCCTGGAAAGGCTCTGTTGCTGATTGTGGCTCTACGCTCCCCCGCTGCTCGCCTACGCGGCGCGCGATTGGGGATTGCTGTCTCCCGTAAATATGGCGATGCCCACCAGCGCAACCGCTTCAAGCGGCTGGTGCGCGAGCTCTTCCGCAGGCTGCGCCACTCGTTGCCCGCTATAGACCTGCAGGTCTCGCCTCGCTGCTCGCCCGAAAAGGCTAGCCTCGATTTATTCCATCAAGATCTGTTATTACTACACCATGTCGCTAGACCAAGTTCTGGACAGGAGCCTGGCTCGGCTCAACCCAGAGCAAAGACGGGCGGTTCTCACCACCGAGGGTAGGGTCCTCGTCCTAGCTGGTGCCGGTAGTGGTAAAACCAGTGTGCTGACCCACCGCGCCGCCTATCTGCTGCTGGAAAAGGGGGTGGCGCCTCAGTCGATCTTGGGGCTCACCTTCACCAACAAGGCTGCCGCCGAGATGCGCATGCGCCTCACGCAGCTGGTGGGACCGGCGGCGAGCAAAGTGACCCTCTCCACCTTTCATAGCTTCTGCATGAGCCTGCTACGCGAGGAGATCCATCACCTCGGCTATACCCGTCAATTTAGTCTTTACAGCGAAAAAGAGGTGAAGCGGCTGCTAGACCAGATTGCGCGCGAGCTTCTGCAGCACGAGGGGGCGATGCCCTCGCTCACCCCCACCTACGACTGGATCGCCAAGCAGCGCAGCCAGGCCGACCTCCCCTCCTCCAAAGAAGAAGATCGCTGGCACGACCAGTTTGCCAGATCGGCCTACCAGGAGCTGGCAGTGGCCATGCGCGCCTGCAATGCGGTCGACTTCGATAGCCTGCTCTCGTTAACGCTAGAGCTGTTTCAAAACAGGCCGGAGGTGGCCGCCCCCTACCAGGAGCGCTACCGCTATCTGATGATCGACGAATATCAGGACACCAATCCGGTGCAGGACAAGCTGGCTGCTCTGCTGGCAAAGCGGCATGGCAACCTCTGTGTGGTGGGCGATGATGACCAGTCGATCTACGGCTGGCGGGGCGCCGAGGTGCGCAATATCCTTGAGTTTGCACCCGATACCACCATCAAACTGGAGCAAAACTACCGCTCGACCCCCACGATTTTGGAGGCAGCCAATGCTGTCATCGCGCGCAACCAAGAGAGACTCTCTAAAAGTCTCTGGAGCCCCAAGGAGCAGGGCGAACCGATCACTCTTTTCCATGCCGCCACCGAAAAAGAGGAGGCGCGCTCCGTGGTAGAGAGGATGATCTGGCTGCACAAGCATCGCAAGATGGCCTGGGGAGAGATGGCTGTGCTCTACCGCTCCAATATTCTCTCGCGCGAGGTGGAACTAGCGCTCGCTTCGGCGCTCTGGGAAAAGGATGGAAGATGGATCCGCGGTATCCCCCACGAGGTGTTTGGCGGTACCGAGCTGACCGAGAGAACTGAGGTGCGAGATCTGATGGCCTTCTTGCGCTTAGTAGCCAACCCACTCGACCAGGAGGCGCTGCTACGCATCGCCAACGTCCCCCGCCGCGGTATCTCTCAAAATGCGCTCGATCTACTGACGCAGAAGAGCCGCAAAGAGGGCATCCCTCTCTGGAGCCTCATGAAGCAGGGGCTGTCCGAACTCTCCGAACAGGCGAGAAAGGGCTGCTCGACCTTCGTCGCAGCGATCGATCAAGCTAGAAACGATTTTGCCACGCTACCTCTAGAGGAGGCGCTTCGGATCTTCTTAGAGCGGATCGACTACAAGAAGGCAATTCAGGAGGAGGTGAAGAGCGAGGCGATGCGCGCCTTCAAGTGGGAGAATGTGCAGCTTTGCCAGCGAGCTCTGAAGCAGTACCGCGAGGAGTCTTCTCACCCCCAGCTAGCCGAGTTTGTGGCCACTACACTGCTAGACGACACCCCTCTCCGAGGCGCGCCCTCCGAAAACGCTGCCGACAAGGTGCATCTGATGACCTTCCACAGCGCCAAGGGACTAGAGTTTTCTGCCTGCTTTCTGATGGGTCTAGAGGATCACATCATCCCGCACGAAAAGAGCGTGAAGGAGCGGGGACTCGAAGAGGAACGACGCCTCTTCTATGTGGCACTCACCCGTGCCAAAAGCCTTCTGACCCTCAGCATGGCGACCAGCCGCCGCCGCATGGGCAAAGAGCAGCCCAGCCAGCCCTCGCGTCTCATCTTTGAAATTCCCAAAGAGCTATTGCGAGTGGTCTCGAGTCAGACCACTCACTATCTAAGGGAAATTGCATGAAGAAATAGATTGATACTTCTTGACGATATACTGAAATTCTACCCTCAATCGCACCCCGAGGGGGAGTTGTTCTCTAATTGCGCGCAAGAGCCCTCATTTTTTGCCTAGGGAGTTGCACAAATAAGAACTGTTATCAGACTAAGAAGAAAG
>DAHXNQ010000077.1 GCA_027365315.1 Rhabdochlamydiaceae bacterium
GTCGCGCCGGGTAGTGCTGTGCACACCCGGACGACAAGGATGGATTCATCACAGTCGAAGACGGTCCACTCTCACAGCATAAGCTTGCTCGAACGAATGAAACTTTCTTCTTAGTCTGATAACAGTTCTTATTTGTGCAACAACTCTCCCTCGGGGTGCGATTGAGGGTAGCATTTCAGTATATCGTCAAGAAGTATCAAGCTATTTCTTCATGCAATTTCCCTGCAGAACCTGGCTGTTAATTTCTCTAATAGAAATACTAAAATCATGCGTATCTGATTTTAGTGGAGCATATCCTCTATAACTTTAGGATTAGCTTGGAGAGTGTCTATCACCTGAGCTTTCCAGTTCGAGTAGGGTCTGCTAAACATGCCGCACTGTTGCGTTGCAAGAGGGGTGACTTTCTTCTCGATCAGTTCATTGCGAATCGCTATCAGTAGAGTAGGGTTGTTTTGCGCCGCTTCGATCGTTTTGTTATCTTCGCTATTCCCGAATCGAGCATGGCTGGTTGATTCAAAGACGAATGTCATCGCCAGAAGCATGAAAATGGATCCTGCTGCAGCGGCCAGAATGAGTAGGGTGGGTAGGGATAGTGGTGTTGCCAGGACTCCTAATCCGAAGAGTAGGGCCAGTGCAGCCGCTGTGGTCACCGCGATGATGGCGCTTGTTCCTATACCAAAGGTGCAGACCACGATCTCTTTTTGTTTGAGAGTGGCCTTCGTCTCGTTGTTTCTCCGCATTGTTTTGCCCAATTCTCTGACCGTCTCGGTAGGGAGTGTGTTGGCCGCGTTTTGATAAACCTGGTCCTTCTTGTTGATCTCCAACCACTCTGATTTCTGGGATACAGTAGCAAACATGTGAAAACCTCATTTTATTGTTTGTATAAACAATAATAACAAAATGTTAATAATATATCAAGTTGTATATTAAATATGTTTTAGCTTGTGTTGAAAATCAAACAGTTACGTTATTAGTTTTTTTGTAGCTAACTCACCCTGTGTAGGATGCGCAACAAAGCCGATTGCATGAAGATTCGAGATCGAAGCTCGAATTTTCAAGAAACTTATCTATTATGTTGAATTTGAGTTAGTTATGTGTACTAGCAGTAGTGCCAAGGCATCGACGCCCTGAGCGGTGATCCGATCGCTGAGGGAGAACTGATGGCTGCCTGGTGAGATCACATAGAGATGATCGAGGTGGAGGTCGGTGAGAGCTGTCCGCATGGAGGCGGTGATTTTGGGCTGGTCGGTGTATTTGAATTCAAAGCCGAGCCGTTTTCCATTTTTGAGGATGAGCAAGTCCAGTTCGGCGCCCGAATGGGTGGCCCAAAAGTAGCACTCTTCGGGAGTGGCGCGTAAACAACGAGTCACCTCTTCGAGGGCAAAGCCCTCCCAAAATGCCCCCAATTTAGGGTGGGTCTCAAGCTGTTCTTGGGTATGAAGGCCAAGCAGAGCATGGAGTATGCCGCTATCTCGGAAATAGATTTTGGGCGATCGTACCTGTCTTTTGCCCAGATTTTCGAACCAAGGGGGGAGTAGGCGCACCATGAAGGTGCCCACGAGAAGATCGAGATAGCGTCGCGCAGTCTGATCAGAGATGCCAAGAGACCGTCCCAGTTCGCTCGCATTGAAGATCTGGCCGTGGTAGTGCGCCAGCATCAGCCAAAATCTGCGAATCTGCTGGGGTGGGATTTGGAACCCGAGACTGGGGATGTCTCGTTCCAAAAAGGTGGTGATGTAGGCTTGTCTCCAGAGGTAGCTCTCTTCTTCATTATCGGCTAAATAGGAGCGTGGGAATCCACCCCGTAGCCAGAGCCGCTCGCTCTCCTTTGTCTCTTCGCGCGAAAAGGGGGTCAGTTCGATGTAGCCAATGCGGCCTGCCAGTGTTTCGGATGATTGCTGGATGAGATCGCGTGAGGCGCTCCCCAGAACGAGAAACTTCCGCTGCTGCTTCTCATCGACAAGGACTCGCAGGATGGGGAATAGTTCGGGACGGCGCTGGATCTCATCGATGACAATCAGTTGGTTAGAGAGCTTGGAGAGAGTCAGCATCGGCTGTTCAAATCTGGCTAGGTCGATGGGATTTTCCAGGTCGAAGAAGCTGACGCTCTCTTTGGGATGCTGTTCTAGGTACATCTGGGCCAGGGTGGTTTTACCCACCTGTCTAGGGCCTAGAAGGGCGCAGACAGGATGGATCCGAAACTGCTTCTTGATATCTTCTAGATAATGAGGTCTCTTCATGGGAACCCTGAAAATTCGAACCTTAACTTCGATTTTACAGGGTATTATTTGGCTAAGTCAACCAATTTTTAGCAAAAAATGCGAAAATTCGAGATCGAAGCTCGAATTTTCAAGGTATTTTCTGGTTAGAGAGGGAGGGTGAGGCTGTCGAAAGCATGGCGCACTTGGCAGAAGATTTGGCAGTCGTCGAGGACGTCATGGTGGATCTGTAGAAGCGTTTCGAGGATGTCATCAGTGTGGCTGGGGTCATGGTGGGTAACGATCCACTGTCTGGCGGCGGTGTGGCGTACCAAGATGGTGGCGTTGGTGATGGAGGAGTGGCCCCAGCCGATTTTGTGGGTGTACTCGAGAGGGGTGTACTGCGCCTCGTGGATGAGAAGGTCGCATCCTTGAAAAAACTCCACCAGTCCCAGCTGCGGCTCGAGGAGTGGGTGGTCGAGATCGACATCGAGTGGATTGCCGTGGTAGCCCATTAGAAACTCATTGTCGGTGGCGTAGCCGATGGTCTTGTTACCGGCGCGGATCTTGAAGCAGAGAGTGGCGCCGGGGTGGTAGGCGTAGTGGGGGGTGATGGCAATCTCTCCGAAGATAAGTGGCACATGGCTATGCAGCGCATGAAAGTGCAGCTTAGCCTGGATCTCATCGAGGCGCACAGGGAAGAAGGCGTAGGCCAGCATCTCGGTAAAGAGCATCTTGGCCTCCTTTTCGAAGCCAACGGGCGAGTAGAGATGGATCTCGCAGTCGGGGTCGTAGAGCGGTTCGAAAAAGGGCAGTCCTACGATGTGGTCCCAGTGGGTGTGGCCGATCAAAAGGTGGATGGTTTTGATCTTCTCCTGCGCGAGGATTTGTCCGAGAGGACGGATGCCGCTGCCCGCATCGATGATCACCAGATCTGCGTGGTGGCGTATTTCAAGACAGGCGGTGTTGCCTCCATAGCGTACATAGCCAGGTCCTGCTACAGGGTTTGATCCGCGAGTGCCCCAGAATTTGAGGTAGCAATCGGGAGCGTGGTAGCGGGGAAGATAGCAATGTTCGCTCAATTTTTCTGAGCTGCTGCGCGAGAAGGGCTCAGGTTGAAGGGTGCCGGCAAAGTAGCGATTGGCTAGTTGAAAGAAGAGGTCGGGGGTATAGGGCTTTTCGAGGAAGTAGTCGGCTCCTTCGCGCATGGCGGCTCGGTAGTTCTGGATCATCGCAAAGCTGCAGCAGATGATGATACCGCGCTTCTTAGAGAGGTGGTTGCGAAGATGTCGGAGAAGCTCGATGCCATGCATCTCGGGCAGCATCTGGTCGATCAGTAGCAGGTCGGCATCGAATGATTCTAGCTTCTTCAAAAGTTCGGGCCCTGTGAAGACTTTCTCAATCTGGTAATGCTTCGCTTGCGGGCTTGCTAGGAGCGCCTGGAGGTGATGCTTGGAGGTTTCGGCCAGCAGGATTTTATGCATCGTTCCTCTTCTGTGATGGCACAGGCTGATGGCGGTAGGCCATGGTGAGCGAGGCTGTGGCTACGATGGCAAAGGCGATGGCCGAGAGGTAGAGATAGGGGGTTGCTAGCTCACCAGGAGCTAGTCTATAAGCCTGCTCCTCATCAGAAAGGGGTAGCAGATCAGCTTGTAGCTCCTCTTCATTGTAAGAGGGTAGCAACGCCATCTGGTTGGTTCCATCGCTCTCGCTGGGGGGGTTAGAGAGGGCATATCCGAGTAGCGCAAAGCTGACAAGCCAGAGGAGGTATCCTACTCTTCTGAGGCGTGGCGCCAAGATGGCGCGCGCTAGCTCGTCGCGAGAGCTCTGTTTAGATCCCTTCTTCATGATCGCCCCAGTTGTTGCGGGCTCCTTCCGGCCTAACTCCAGACTTCACCAGAATGCGGCGCGGCTTGCCCCCCTCTTGCGGTCCGATCACGCCCTTCTGCTCCAGTTCGTCGATCAGGCTGGCAGCGCGTGCATAGCCGATCTTCAGCTTGCGCTGCAAGAAGGTGGTGGAAGCTGTCTGTGTCTCCACTACCACCTGTAGTGCCTGCTGGTAGAGGGTGTCGCGTGGTCCATCCTCATCGTCATCAGCAGCGGAGGTGGGCATACGATCGAACGATTCGATCAGATAGTTGGTGGGCTGCTGTTCACAGCAGTGGGCTACTACCCTCTGGATATCTTCATCGCGGATGTAGGCCCCCTGGGCGCGTACTAACTGCGAGCTGCCTGGAGGCAGGAAGAGCATATCGCCGTTGCCGAGCAGGCTTTCGGCACCCACTTCATCCAGGATGATCTGTGAATTGATGCGGCTAGCCACTTTGAAGGCGATGCGGGTGGGGAAGTTGGCTTTAATCAGACCTGTGATCACCTCGCGCGAGGGGCGCTGTGTGGCAAGCACTAGATGGATGCCCACGGCGCGCGCCATCTGGGCAATGCGTGCGATCGGCGTCTCGAGATCGGAGCTGGAGACCATCATCAGATCAGCAAACTCATCGATGATCGCCACGACGGCAAACATCTTTTCTGAGATCAGAAGTCCTAGGGATTCTTCCAGCTGTTTGTCGATCTTGCGGCTGTTGAAGGCGGTGATGTTGCGTAGACCCAGCTGCTTGAGAATCTCATAGCGATGCTGCATCTCCTTTACCAACCAATTGAGGGCGGCGTAGGCGCCATGAGGCTCGGTGATCACTGGGGTGATCATGTGAGGCAGGGCGGTGTAGGGAGTCAGCTCCACCTTCTTCGGATCGATCATCAGCAGCTTGATCTCGTCCGGCTTTGCGGTCATCAGAATCGACATGATGAGGGTGTTGATGCAGACCGATTTTCCCGATCCGGTGGCACCGGCGATGATGCAGTGGGGCATCTTGGCTAGGTCGGCCATCACACTTTCACCTGTCACTGTCTTGCCCAGCAGCACCGGAATGAAGAAGCGCTTGCCCTGCTGGTAGGTGGTCAGCATCTCTTTAAAGCTCACCTCCTGCGGATAGGGGGAGGGGATCTCGATGCCAACTGCCGCCTTGCCGGGAATGGGGGCGATGATGCGGATCGATTTGGCCTGCAGATTGAGGGCGATGTCATTTTCGAGGGCCTTGATCTTCTGCACCTTCACCCCTACGGCGGGATGCACCTCGAAAGCGGTGATGGTGGGGCCGCAGTGGATCTCGCCCACCTTGGCTTCGATGCCGAAGCTGAGCAGTGTCTCTTCGAGGATCTCCGCCTGTTTGCGCAGATCCTTCTTGAGAGAGGGGGTATCAACACGCTTGGGGCTGGTGAGAAGCGAAGGGGAGGGAAGTTGGTAGGCGGAGGAGAGGCTGCTCATCGCTCCGGCAATCACCCCGCGCAGAGAGAGTCGAGAGCGCTTCTCTTCGGTACCGGTGTTGGTGGTGATGTGGGGCTCGGGAAGAGCTTCTGCTGCGGGAGCGCTCGGAAGCGCTTCAGTTGTGTTCTTGGGCGCAGCAGGAGACTCCTGCCTACTCTCTGGTTTGCCGAGCAAGCCGCCCAGTCGCCAGAGTGGACGGTACTGAGTGGGAGCTGAGAGCTGCTCTTCGGCAGAAGCCTTTTCAACCCGGGATTCAACTCGGGGAAGCGCTCTCATCTCTTTAGGCGGTGTAGGCACAGAAGAGCGGGGAGTGAGCGAGCGTTCGATCTCCTCGTGCGAGGAGTGGGTCAACGCGCTTGCAAGCTCTTTTCCCTGCAAAAGAGCTTGCAGCTTAGTTCCCACCCATGTGCCCAGTTCGAGGATGTTTCCCATCTCGGTGCGTGTGAGTAGTAGCCAGGAGATCAGCGAGATGACTGAGAAGATCAGCAGTACGCCGAGGTCGCTGAAGAGCGCCTTCAGGTTGCAGCCGGGTAGATCGTGGTAGACGAAGTAGAGCGGTACGCCCCCGAGATTATGGCGATGGGCATGGTGCAGATAGGGGATCTCGAGTAGCACCGACTCGGAGTAGATGCGTCCGGTGAGCCAGGTGGGCAGCTCGGCCATATGTTCAGCTAGCAGATTCCAAAGTAGGCCGGTCGAGACTAGCAGCATGAAAAGGTGCAATGATCTCTCTTTCCACTGAAAGTTATCGCGCGAGGCGAGATAGCGCCAACCGATCCAGCCCAGAATAGCAGTGAGGAGGTAGGCGTTGATTCCCAGTAGGTAGATCAGTCCCCATGCAAGGCCATGTCCTGCCAGTCCCAGCAGGTTGCTACTGCTTCCCGTGTGTGAAAAACTAAGGAGACTCAGCAGCATTAAGCTACTTAGTGCCAGGAGCCCTAGTCCTTTGATCTCAGGATAAGAGGAGATCACATCCTCTTCTTCCTCTTCGCGATTCTCTTGCTTTTTCATATCAGCCACCAGGAGAGACCAGCTGCTGCGGCGCAATAGGCAGCCGCTATCATCAGGTTCCCTCTTTCGAGATACCGCATTGCCGCTCGTAGTACAAGAGCGCCGCTGCAACTTGCAGCAAAAAAACCGATTCCCATCGACATCCAGGGAAGCGCCGCGTCCGCTAGGCCGCCCATTTTATGGAGCTGCAGCAGCTCCAGCAGCGCGCCGCCTCCCACTGTGGGAATGGCTAGCAGCAGAGAAAAGAGAAGAGCATCTCTCTTTTGCCAGCCCAGCAGCCTAGCTGAGCCGAGTGTCGCTGCCATGCGAGAGAGGCCGGGTAGTAGCGCCAGCGCCTGCGCGCAGCCGATGACAAGCGCCTGGCGTGTTCGTGGTAGAGCTGCCTGTTCGCGGGCTTTCCACTCTGTGAGTACCAGAATACTGGCTGTGACCAGCCAGAAGAGCGACGTGGCCTGCATGCCCCATCCGGAGAGATGGGCCTGTTTGCATAGCAGATAGGCAAGGGGGAGAGGTAGTAAAGCCACAAATCCTCCCACCACCAGCTGGCGGTAGTTCCAGCCTTCGATCGCACTGGCTCTGCCCAGGATTTCCCTTCGCAGCTGCCAAAGTAGTACCATCAGTGTGCCAAGATGGCAGGCGAGATCAAAGAACAGCATCGCCTGCGATGGCGCAATGCCCATCAGCTCTCTTGCTACACGCAAATGCGCTGACGAGCTGATGGGCAGAAACTCTGTTACACCCTGCACAATTCCCAGTAGTAATGCCTGCCACAGCTCCACGAGCCACCTCCAACAAAGGTAGATTAGACAGGAATCAAGCTTTTCTGTGGACTAGGGCATGCTTAGTTTAACGAGGCGATCGCGTAAAAGAAGCATCATGCCGCCGAAGAAGAGAAAGGTTAGCGGCATCATGTAGACAGGATGGTGATCGGGCAGCATTTCGAAGATCAGCAGCGCACTTACGGCTACGCTCATGTTGATGCAGTTGAGTACAGCCGAGGCGTTGGATTTGTCGGTAGCGCGGCTCATCGCCAACGCAGAGACGTTGGAGAAGGCGAGTGTCTCGCCCAGGTAGAGAAAGGGCATGGGGAGGAAAAGAGACCAGGGAGTTAGGATGCCAAGCAAGAAGAGAAGCAGCATCGCTATCATCGGCACTAGGGCAAAGAGCAGCCCGATCAGAATCACCTGGTAGAAATCTCGCTTTCCCGAAAGGGAGTGGCTTAAGAATGAGCCACCCACCATTCCCAGCAGTGGGATGAAGTTGAGCAGGCCGTAATTCCGTGGCGAAAGCCCCACCTTTTCCATGCCGATGAAGGGGGCCTCCGATGCAAAAAGATAGATGATGGCACTGCCGCAGCCCATCAGGAGGGCCGCAGCCACCAGCTGCCTATTTTTAAAGCTTGCGAGGTAGGCGGCAGCAATTCTAGAAGGCGCTAGCGCCATAAGATCGCGCTTCCTGAGAGTCTCAGGAAGCGCGCGTGCCAAAACCAGCAGCAGTAGGCCGTAGGCGGCCAGGAAATAGAAGCAGCTCTCCCAGCCAAAATATTGGGTGAGTAGGCCCCCTATCGCCACAGCAAGACCGGGGCAGATGGCGAAGGCCAGCACAAATTTGGCCATCTTCTTTGTCGTCTGCTCGGGGGTGCAGCTATCGGCCACCATGGTATAGGCGATCTTCATGCCGACGCAGCTGCCCAGCGCCATCAGAAAGCGGCTGAATAGCAGCAGCCAGAAGGCCTGCATAGCTCCTGCCACAATGGCCAGCAGAGCGCCGAAGATAGCGAGAGAGGCTCCTAGATAGAGGGTGGGCTTTCTTCCGTAGCGGTTGGCGAGCGGGCCGTAAGGCAGAAAGCCTAGAGCGTAACCCACCAAAAAGGTGGTCATCGTCATCTGGGCAGCTGGGTCGCTCACTCCCATACTGAGGGCAATGGCAGGTAGGGCTGGGGTGAAGAGAACGGCAAAGACGGAGGCAAAGGAGACAAGCAGTAGCATGATGAAAAGAGGAGGCTCTTTAGCCAGTCTGCTATCAAAAGTGACAATGGGCATGTCCCCTCCCTCCGGGAACGGAAAAATGGGGCGATCGACGGGATTCGAACCCGCGACATTTGGAACCACAATCCAACGCTCTAACCAGCTGAGCTACGACCGCCGTGGGAAGGTGCCGATTCTAATCGCAGGGTGCGAGAAAAGTCAACAGAGGCTATATTTTTCGCAAGCATGAGAGAGCGGGTTCGTCAAGGTGAACAAAAAAATTTCTTTATTTTCTCTGGGTCTTCTTGTGGTTGCTGCGATCGACAGTATCCGCAATTTCCCCTCCGCCGCTCTCTTTGGCAGTCAGCTGATTTTTTTCTTCACTATTTCGGCGATCCTCTTTCTGATTCCTGTCGCCCTGGTATCGGCCGAGCTGTCGGCCACCTTTCCCGAAAAAGGGGGAGTCTACAACTGGGTCCGCACCGCCTTTGGCGAGAAGTGGGCGATGGTGGCGATCTGGTTGCAGTGGATCAACACCATGGTCTGGTACCCGGCGATGCTTTCATTCATTGCTGGTATCGCTGCCTATCTCATCAATCCCGATCTGGTGCAGAATAAAGCCTATCTTGTCAGCTGCATCCTCATCACTTTTTGGACCCTCACTCTGATCAATCTACGAGGACTGCATGTCTCGGCGAGGGTCAATAGTGTCTGTGGTCTCATCGGTACCATCTTCCCGATGCTTTTCCTGATCGCCCTCGGAGCGGCCTGGGTCATCGGTGGCCATCCTCTACAGATCCATCTCGATGCTCGTTCGATGATACCTTCTTTCAGTTCATGGGAGGGGTGGGTCTCCCTCATCGCCATCATGGCCTCCTTTCTGGGGATGGAGCTGTCGGGGGTGCATGTGAACGATGTAGAGAATCCTCAAAAGAACTTTCCCAAGGCGATTCTTCTATCGGCCGCTTTCATCCTTGTTTCGATGATGCTGGGTTCGCTCTCGATCGCGGCGGTGATTCCAGTTCAAGAGATCAATTTGGTCTCGGGTGTGATGCAGGTCTTTACCGACTTTTTTGATATCTTCTGCCTGGCGCCGCTGATCCCCGTTCTCGCACTGCTGATTGTGGTGGGGTCGGTAGGCGGTATGATCAATTGGCTGATCTCTCCGGCAAAGGGGCTGCTGCACGCTGCCGAATTTGGTTTTCTGCCGCCTCTATTTACCCGCAAGAATCGGCATGGAGTGGCCCAAAACATTCTCCTGGGTCAGGCGATTTTAGTGAGCATCTTCTGCCTGGTCTTTTTGCTAGTACCAGGGGTGAACGCCTTCTATTGGTTTTTGACTGCGCTGAGCACCCAGCTCTACATGATGATGTACATGCTGATGTTCCTTGCAGGGCTAAGACTGCACCACAAATATACCAACAGGCCCAAGGTGTTTAAGATTCCAGGTAACGATGTGGGGATGTGGAGCATCTGCTTACTTGGACTACTCGGTTGTCTGGCTACAGTGGCTGTAGGCTTTTTGCCACCCGAACATGTCGATGTGGGAGGACCTGTGCACTATGCAAGCATGATCGCCATAGGCAATCTGCTTGCCCTCGCTCCGCTTGTCCTCTTTTTCCTTCACAAGCGCTACTATCGCGCCGCTTAGGCGGCGTCGCTGCACAAATCGCATGAGAGGAGTATTAAGCTTCTTTTCTATACATTGAGGGAAAAGCAGCGGAACATGCGATGGCTCGCGAGCAGGAGCCTGTTTAAGCGGTTGCCGCTACAGCAGCTGGGCTCTCTTCGTCGAGGCAGGAGTGAATTTTCTGCCCGAGGAAGCTTATAAAGTTTTTTCTTAATTTAGTTCCGTGCCACCCTCCTATACCGATGAAATGCTTCTTCTCTTTGGGGCAGGTGGGATCGGTGAGAAGAGCGTAGGCGAGAGAGGCCTCTTTGGTGATCATGCCATCGCTCTCAATGGTTTCTGGATTGACGCTCTCTGTATAGTCGTTCTTTGTATAGGTATAGCCGCTCTCTGTATAACTATAGTCGGATTCAAAATCAGTAAGAAGAGCCTCTTTCCGGACCGTCTGGATGATGATCTCATGCTCTTTCAGCGTTTTCGAGGAGGAGACCGAATCGAAGTTCCAGCCCAGAAGCTTGACCCCCAATTTCACCAGCTTGGCAATCAGTCTAGAAAGAGGAAGTATACTGAGGAAGTCTTGAGCAACGCCATCTGCTGCATCGGCGAGATTGCTGAAGGTGCGGTCTTTGATGAAGCAATATTTCACCCCTTCTTTGGGTTGATGGTTATTTAGGGCGGCAGCTTGAATCGCTCCACCCATGGAATAGCCGTACCATACGATCTTTTCGGCCTTCAGCCCCTCTTCTACAAACTTCAATACCGCGCGCGAGGCTTTGGTGATGGTCTCTTTGTTGGGAACGCCGCTGCTGCCCATGACGCCGGGGCAATTGAAGGAGATCGCATTGCAATCGATCTCTTTTAGAAGCTCTCGCATTGAGTGCTCTCCAAAATCCCTATAGTAGGATTGGCCCCATCTTGTTTCGTAAGACTCCCCATTACCAGTAGAGGTGATCATCCACCTGCCGTTTTGCAAAGTAGCGGATTTGCCTGTGATGAGACAGTCGATCAGCTGGCCGTCCACTTCGATCGAGATGCGCTTGTGATACCAGCCCGCTTGGGTGGTCCACTCTCTTGAAGGAGCGAGGCGCGCCCTCATGCCATGGATGTCGCCGCAGATACATTTAGGCAGATATGCCAGAGCCACAGCTGGCAGAAGCCCGCAGCAGGCTGCTGTCCACTGCATGATGCGGTAGGTGAGTAGGGAAATGCCTATGGGCAGCAGGATCACCAAAAGGATGCGCCGAGCAATTTGCCAGATCCGGCTTGTGGTATTGTAGCTATAGCAGGGAGCCGGAGCGCTCTTCTGTAGCATCTCTTTTTCCACCAGATCAGGGTGGTTATAAAAGGCGGTCTCACCGCTTAAGAGTGATTGGACAGATCCCATAATTCAAAAAAACATTTAATTTGCATGATAATCATAGACAAATGTTTAATTTATGTCAATTGATTGTAATGAGCGCAGGACGAAGGGGATCAAAAAGTCGCTGATCCTCTTGATGTTAGAAAAAAAAGCAAACTACCTCTGACTTAAAGCAGGTTCCAGGGGAGGGCGAGAGTCTCTTCGTTCAGTTTGTGCACTTCGGAGCCTGCGTAGATGACAAGGCCCGGCATGATCTGCTGCGCGGGATAGGTGGCGCGAAAGCTCTTCAGTCCGGTGAGATCGGCACCGCTGAGGTTGGTTTTACACTTCACTTCGATGGGATAGAGCTTACCACCACGTTCGAGAATCAGGTCCACTTCGGCTCCTCCAGCTGTTCTCCAATGGTAGAGATGAGGAGGAACTGAAAGAGCAGAGGCCTGTTGATGGATGTAGTTGACCATCCAGGTCTCAAAGAGCGCTCCTAGTTTAGGACTGACAGCCAGGCCATCAGGTGATTCGATCCGCTGCAGATAGCAGGCAAAACCTGGATCCTTAAAATAGCCCTTTTTCTTGCCACTGATGCGTTTGATCGTATTGCCATGGTAGGGTAGTAGTTCAAACCACTGATAGGTAAAGAAGAGTAGATCGAGCCACCTGCGAGCCGTGTGTGGCGTGATGCCAATCTCGCGGCCAATCTGGGAGGAGTTGATCTCCTGGGCGGTGAGCGAAGCGCTGAGCCCCAGAAAGCGATCGAATTCTGCCAGTTGCCGGATCTCTTCCTGCAGCCGCACATCGCGGTCTACATAGGTTTGTAGATAGGAACGAAAGTAGGTGGCCATCTGCGACGTAGGCAGCTCGATGGTACCAGGAAGTGTGCCGCGGAAGAGAAATTCCACAAGTGGTGGCAGTGAAGAGGAGGCGCCTCGTATGCGGTAGAAAGCGGAGGGATCTTCTAGGTAGCTCTCTAGCCATCCGCTCTTGTCGCCCTGGCCTAACATCTCCTGCGGCGTGAAATTCTCCAGATGGAAGATCGCCACACGCCCCGCCATGCTCTCTGCCACGCTGCGTAATACGCTAAAATTTTGCGATCCCGTCAGGAAATACTGCCCCTTCGCGTCGCTGCGATCCATCCTTCGCTTGAGGGCGGCTAGCAGCTCGGGCACATACTGCACCTCGTCTAGCACAAGAGGGGAGGGAAAGGAGTCTAGAAAGAGGTCGGGATCCTGCCTGGCGTTGTAGAGATCTTGGATCGGATCAAAAACAATGGTTTTTACCTCTGGAAAGAGGTGGGAGAAGAGAGTGCTTTTGCCCACCTGGCGTGCCCCAAGCAGCAAAATGGCCTTAAAATGTTTGGCCGATTCGAGAATCTGGCTCTCAATGTGACGTCGTAGGTAGCGCATGCGTCTTGCATTTTAAAGATGCTATTGCAATTCTGCAAGGTGTTTTCAGAGACGACTGACTGTAAGTCTGTTACGAGAGGTCGAAGAGAGTTTCGCTGAGGGCGAGGG
>DAHXNQ010000094.1 GCA_027365315.1 Rhabdochlamydiaceae bacterium
GGAGCCAGGCCACTCCCTTCGTCTTCGCTTCGAGGGCTCTTTGCTGGAGCTCGGCCTGAATGGGCGGCTCCGCCGCACTACCAAAAGCCGCTGAAAGCGGCTTGCGACCGCGAAGCGGTCGTCTATATCTGCGGCGGAGCCGCCCAATAGGGATGGATTCATCACAGTCGAAGACGGTCCACTCTCACAGCATAAGCTTGCTCGAACGAATGAAACTTTCTTCTTAGTCTGATAACAGTCGCCTTTTCAACTCCGAAGTGCAACAACGGGTGCCAAATGGAGGCTACCGTTGTTGCACTTCGGAGTTGAAAAGGCGACTTCAGCAGAGATTGTAGATGATGAATGAATGTAAAATATTTTACTCCATTTTCTGAAACACCTCAACTACTTATTATTTATCCATTGATGGATGCGATAAATCTTTGTTTTTATTCCGGTTTTTACCCCGGACTATCGAAACATGGGTACTCAAAAGAGAGAGTGCGCCCTGTAACTCTTTTTGAGGCGGTCTACCTACGACTGGCCTCGCTGAAGGGCTATGGCGACATCAATAAGATCATCCGATGCGCAAGTAAATGGTGCGAAGGAATTGCCGGTTCTCTGCTAGCGCGAAGCGCAGAAGGACTACGGATGCTCCAGTCGCTTGAAGTGCTAGGCCGCGTGGGCAGAGAGATTAAGGGGATCCTCTCTATCCTCAAGCTTCCTAAAACCACCTGGTGCACCACAAAAAAGATCGCAGATGCCGTAAATAGCATCTTTGACCCACACAGCTCCTACAAAAAGAAGGGATGTGCCGTAGGCAGTGCCCTTCTTAGCGGAAATCGCATGGTGGGTCATCTCTGCAGTGCCATCGATCTTGTAGACGAATGGGGCTTCATCTGCTACGGCGAGCCCGCCATGCAGGCGATCCGTGGAGTGGGTGGAATATCCGATGTGATCTACTCTATAACGGGCATCTCCAAAGCCTCATACCGCATCGTGACAAACTGCAAATGGATGGAAGAACCGGCTCGAGCCATACATCGCAAGCAGTTTGTCAACGGCTATCTATGCTTCCTGAAGTATGGACTAGGCCTTACAGCAGCCATTTTGGGCATCATCACGCTCTTCACAGTAGTCGCTAGTGCCTGGTGGCTATTTCTCATCAGTAGCACCCTGCTTCTGATCCTCTCTCTCACCATCTACTACCACAGAATGCTCGCTACTCCTCAGCGAGTCTAGACCACCTCTACACCACTTGACTGCGACAACCATCAAGCATTAAAATCAATCAGGCCATACCCGGATTTTTCCTTACTTAAGCAGAGCAGACACTGCTTTGACTGCTAAGGAGAATACCGCGAATCTAACCTTCAATATGGAAATTCTCATGCACTCTCTCGCACTAGCAGCCCTATTGAGCATACTGCTTTATAGCTCATCCATCGAGGCGGCCAAAATTGGCTTTCTGGTAGTTGCTACGGGCAAATACTCCCAGTTTATCCCCCCCCTGATCAAATCTGCGCGCAAACATTTTTGCCAAGGACATGAGGTCACCTACTTCATCTTCACCGATGGCGCCATACCGCCCGAAAAAGATCAGGTTGTCCTCCACCACACCAAAATGGGTTGGCCATTTGACACCATGCTCCGCTACCAGGCCTACGTGGCACACTGGGACCAACTCTCTTCGCAAGATTATCTCTTTGCTTGCGATGCCGATATGCTCTTTGTTGATAACGTGGGGGATGAGATTTTGGGCGAGCTTGTCGCCACCATGCATCCAGGCTTTTACAATGGATCCCCTTTTCCTAGAATACGTGGCTCCTACGATACCAATCCCCTCTCAACAGCCTGTGTGCGTAATCATGAAGGGGCCTACTACTTTGCAGGAGGCTTCTATGGAGGGAGAGCCAGCGCGGTCCTGGAAATGGCCGAAACCAATCTTAAGCACATCTACCAAGATTTAGCCCATGGAGTGATCGCGCTATGGCATGATGAGAGCCACTGGAATCGTTACTGCATCGATCACCCTCCCACAGTGATTCTCTCCCCCTCCTATTGCTACCCAGAAAATTGGAACCTTCCCTGTTCCAGGAAGCTCCTCGCTCTGGACAAAGACCACGCTGCTATCCGCTAAAAACATAGATAACATGTTGACTGTTAAGCCATAAGTTGGTCATAAGACAATGACCATCCTCAACACCGATTGGACAAGCAAATGCGCCGAATTCTTGCGTTTTTTCTCCTCTGCCTGACTTTCTCTGTACAGGCTTTTGAAAAGAGGATGGTGATCATCATCCCCTCCTACAACAATCTAGTCTGGTATCAAAAGAACCTCAGCTCCATTCTCGCGCAAACGTATCGCAACTATCGAGTCATCTACATCGATGACTGCTCTCCCGATGGAACCGGCCAGGCAGTAGAAGAGTATCTCAGAAAAAACGATGATAGAAAATGCGTTAGTCTGATCTACAATAGAGAGCGCAGAGGAGCGCTCGCCAACCTCTACTACGCCATCCACAGCTGCGACGATGACGAGATTGCTGTTCTCGTAGATGGCGATGATTGGCTCTATCATCCACATGTTTTGCAACAGCTCAGCGATGTCTACTCCTCTGGAGAGATCTGGTTTACACATGGACGCCTGATCGAATACCCAGGGGGAGGGATCAGCTGGTGTGAACCCTTGCCCCCTAAGGTGATCTCAGAGCGAAGCTATCGCCGGTTCAAATGTCCCTCGCATCTTCGCACCTTCTATGTGGGTCTGTTCAAAAAGATTCGCCTGGAAGATCTCCAGTATAAAGGGGAGTTTCTCAAGATGGCGTGGGACATGGCGATCATGTATCCCCTAGCTGAGATGGCGGAGGAACGGCACGCCTTCATCCATGGGGTCAACTATGTCTACAACATGGCCAATCCCATCAACGACAACAAAGTCAATCCAGATTTGCAAAATTTCCTCGACCACCTCATTCGCAATCGTCCCTCCTATCCCCGCTTAGAGGGAGCTCCGTTTTAATATGATGCTACGCTATCTCGTTTTTCTGCTCCTGCTCTGCCTACCAGTCACTGGTTTTGAAAAGGTGGTGATCTGGGGTCACAAGCTTCACTCTCACACTCACTCTTATATTCACAACAGCTTCTATCGCGCCTTTCTCCATCTTGGCTATCCCACCTACTGGTTTGATGACCAGGATGATGTCAGCGATTTTGATTTCAGCAACAGCCTCTTTCTGACTGAGGGACAGGTTGATAAGATGATTCCGCTGAGAGAGGATGCGATCTATCTGCTCCACAACCCTGCATCCAACAAATACCAGTCGCTGTGCCACGCCTTCTTCCAGGTCTACACAGACGATATTCTCTCTTATCCCAACCTCATTCGAGTTGCGGATTGCATCTACTACGATCTTGCTAAACGTACGCTCTTCATGCCATGGGCTACCGATCTTCTCCCTAAAGAGATCGATGAGATCAAAGAGAATCTACCCAACATGAAGAGAGAGCGGATTATCTGGTGGGTGGGAACGTTGAGCAAAGAGCCCCTGCATGGCAATCTTGCGGAGATCAGCGAGTTCATCACCGCCTGCGAAGAGAATGGTATTCCCTTCTACCACTCCAATCCATGGCTCCACCCCATCTCAACAGAAGAGCATATCAGTCTCATCAGCTCCTCCTACATGGCTCCAGCCCTTGTAGGAACATGGCAAAAAAAGAAGGGCTACATCCCCTGCCGGCTCTTCAAAAATATCAGCTATGGGCAGATGGGAATCACCAACTCTCTTCGCGCTTACGAGCTCTTTCAGAAAAAGATCGTCTATCATCCCGATTGTCACCAACTCTTCTTCGAAGCAGAGGCCAAACTGGCCCATTACACGATCGAAGAGCAGAAAGAACTGATGGATTTTGTCCGCGATCACCACACCTACCTGAACCGCGTTGCCACCATTTTGGATTTTCTTGAAAAAGTTGAATCCTCCCCCCTAACCTCCCAGGAAAGTTCATCATCATCATGAAGCCTCTTGTCACTCTCTGTCTACTGAGCCACCTCTTCCTATCCGCCCATCCACTCGAGCCATTTCGGAGCTATCTCGAGTGGGGAACCCATAGCGGCCAAGATTGGTCCTCTCTGCCACGACTTCCTCAATCGCGGTATGAGACCTTTACCGAAGCCTTTTCTCAATTCGAGAAGAATGGAGGCAAGATTGTGGTGGAACTGGGTACAACGCGCAGCTTCACCCATGGAGGATTGCCAGGCTGTAACTTGGATGATCCCGCTTTCTGGGAGCCAGACCATCCCGAAACGTGGGACTGGGGTGCAGGCTTCTTCACACGCATGGCAGCTCTATCCCTCCATCATCTTCACCCCGAAATCCATACCGTTGATCTAGTTTCTTCTCATATCGAACGGTGCAAACTGATGACTGCCGATCTTGCCGATATCATCTCTTACCATGTCTCTGACTCTTGCCAATTTCTTAGAACTTGCCACTTTCCAGAAGGGATCGATCTTCTTTATCTAGATACAGGCGATATGACCCCTATCGAACCCACGGCTCTTCTTCAGCTAGAGGAGGTCAAGCTAGTGGTCGAGCGCAATCTCATCCCCGAGGGAGGACTGATCCTCATCGATGATGTGCGCAATCGTACTCCTAAACAGTTTGGGGAGAGCTCCGATCTTGGAAAATCAAAATATTCTCTTCCGTATCTACTGGAGCATGGGTTTGAGGTTGTTATGGACGAGTACCAGGTCCTCCTGCGCAGGAGCAAGAGTTAGTCATGTTTCGATGGAGCTGCCTTCTTCTGCTCTTTTTCCTTCCTCTACGAGGAGAGGAGCGACCCTACCGCATTCTCCACCTCACCTTTCACCAAGGATGCGCTAAAGAGTTCGCCGATGTGACAGACTCTTTAGGACTTTCGACCGAGACCTGGTTGATTCCCTCTCTTCCCCCAGGTTTTTTTGATGGCATCTCATCGGGCAATTGTCTCTATAATATTACCCATGAACGGGCCGAGCACATCTGGCAGCTGCATCAGGAAACATTCAAGCAGTTCGACCTCATCTGCGTCTCCGATACAGCACCCTTAGCCAGGATCTTCCTTCAGCACCATTACGAGAAGCCTCTTCTCATCTGGATCTGCAACCGCTTCGACTATTCCGATCGGGCCAGCCTCGATGGAGAATTTCCCGATGCCGAATATTACCAGCTCTTCCATGACGCCCAGCAGATGCCAAACGTGAAAATGGTCGCCTATACCCCATTTGAACTGCACTATGCTCGCAACAAAGGGATTGAGATGAACAATCGAGTCATCACTCCTAGCGCTCCTGTTCCTGCTTTAAAGATAACCTCATCGGCTATTCCTTCGCATATTGTCAAAGAAGAGACCTTTTTTCTCCCCTCTTACCACAACGAAACTCTCTTCATGAACCTAGCAGAGAAGTGCATCCAGCTCGGCATTCCTGCCTATTGCGGTCGCTACAACGGCTCCTCCGATCTTCGCGATTTCAAAGGGATCATCCATCTCCCCTACAGCTGGTCCAATCTGGCGCTGTTCGAAAATCTCGCTTTAGGAATCCCCTATTTTCTTCCATCAAGAAGGTTTTTTCAAAAACTGGCTAAACAAGATGGTTACTTTCATCCTAATCTCACCTCTCTTCTGAGAGAAGGGCTCTTCGACCTCTCCGAATGGTACGCTCCCGATCGGAAAGAGATCTTCATCTACTTCGACTCATGGGATGATCTGGTGGAGAAGATCGCTACAACCGATTATGTAGCGCAGCGTCAAAAAGTTCTGGCCTATGCCCAGCAACATCGAAAGACGATGCTGACCCGCTGGAGGGCTCTCTTCCAAGAGATGCTACAGCCCCCCTATGTGATCGGAGAGCTGGTGGGGCAGCTGGGCAACCAGATGTTTCAGGTGGCAGCCGCTACCAGCCTAGCACTCGACCACGGGGCTGTAGCGCTCTTTCCAGGATTTCTCACAGAAAAGAATTGGAACATCCCCCTTAATTACGAGAAGCTCTTCTCGCACCTGAATGTCTCGTCCCCACCTTCTCCACCAGATTATCGCTACTTAGAGCCGCAATTCTCTTACTCCCCCATCCCCTACCATCCCCGCATGACTATCAGAGGATGGTTCCAGTCAGATAAATACTTTCGCCATCACAAAGAGGAGATTACAGAGCTCTTTGCCCCCCCTCCAGAGGTGACGAGCTACCTGACTCGGCGCTATCCCGACCTAATCAACCACCCAAACAGCGTAGCGATCCATTACCGCTCCTATAACCAAGAAGACCCCTCTCACGAAGTCTATGCGGTGATGGATCTCGACTATTACAAAGCGGCGATTGAGCTCTTTCCCAAGGATAGTCTCTTCGTTGTCTTCTCCAATGATCAGAGGTGGTGCCAAAGAGAGTTTGCCAAAATCGACAGGAGTTTTTACTTCGTCGAAAGAGAGTCGCCCGACTACCACGATTTCTACCTGATGTCCCTTTGCAAGCATAACATCATCTGCAACTCCACCTTTTCCTGGTGGGCGGCCTATCTAAATCGTCACCCAGAAAAACGGGTTGTAGCGCCATCGCGCTGGTTTCAGCCTGGTTTTGGAGCTGATGATCGAGATCTCATCCCAGATGAATGGATCAGAATCCCCTAAAGAAAGAAGAGAGAAATGTTACACTGGATTCGATACGCCCTGTTCTTTATCGGAGTCCAACTCACCCTATTAGAGGCGGGGTGCGTTTTGATCACAGGGGGCGCAGGCAATATCGGCTCCATCGTAAACAAAAAACTAGCCCATTCTGGTTACACCACCATCGTGCTGGATAACCTGAGTACGGGAACTAAGGAGTCGGTGCAAGAGAGTCTCTTCATCGAGGGAGATCTCTCAGACCCCGCTCTTCTCAATCGGATTTTCGCCACCTATCCAATTGATGCTGTGATCCATCTCGCTGGATCGACCAATGTGGTGGCATCTCTTGCAGATCCTCTTTCATACTATGCCAACAATGTGGCGGCCACCATCAACCTTCTGATGGCGATGGAACGCGCTAACGTAAAAGTAATCGTCTTTGCCTCCTCCTGTGCCGTTTACGGCACGCCCACCGAATCTGTTGTATCGGAAGAATCTTTTCTGACTCCCCTCAGCCCCTATGCCAAATCCAAGGCGATCGTGGAGACCATTCTAGAGGACCTAGACCAAGCACAAAAAATACGTTTTTGCGCCCTTCGCTACTTCAACGTCATTGGGGGAGATTCAGAAGGTGAGATCAAAAATCATAAAGAACAGAATCGCAATCTGATTGAGATCATTCTGCATAGCCTCTTAACACCGGAGGCCTCCGTTCGCATCTTTGGCACCCAGCTTCCGACTCGAGACGGCACCTCCATACGGGACTACATTCACGTCGAAGATATCGCCGATGCAACCATCTTAGCCATGCAACAGCTGCTGCAGGGATCCTCCTCTGGCATCTACAACTTGGGTAATGGCAAAGGATGGAGTGTGCGCGAAGTGCTCGAAGCAGCAGAGCTAGTAACCGGTCGCAAAGTGCGCGTAGAGGAGGCTCCTGCCAGGGCTGGCGAGATTGTCAGCATCATCGCCGATCCAACCCAGATTGAACAGAAGCTCGACTGGAAGCCGGCCCATTCCTCTCTAGTCGAGATGGTCAAAGACTCCTGGCAAGCGCTCTCCCACCTGCGTCCAGCCGAGACAATCTGTTCATCTGAGGAGCTGCAACAAAAGAACTAGACCACCTCTACCGCTAGCACCAGAGGATGGTCTCCCAGCTCCCAAGAGCTACCAACACAGCTACCCACCTCCACCTCGAGAATCAGCGTTTCGTGACAGATGTGAGTGCGATATTTCTCGAAGAGATCCAGCACCGCTTGCGGCGCATCGATGCGCAGGCGAATGCGGTCGGTGACAGCAAAATCCCCCTCTCGACGCATCGAATTGATCTTGCTGATGAACTCGCGCACCAGTCCCTCCTCTTCTAGCTCGGGCGTCAGCGTAAGGTCGAGAGCCACCGCCACCTTGCCATCTGCAAGAGCGACAAGACCTGGCAGCACCTTGCGCTCCAGCTTCACCTCGTGCGGATGAAGAGCAAAGGGCTCCCCCCCCAACTGCAGTTCGATCGATTCACCCCGCTTCAGCCTTTCGATCGACTCTCCCTTCAGCTCCTCAACCGCAACCTTAAGCTGCGGCATCAGCTGACCCACTCGCTTGCCCAGCAGCCTGAATTCCGGCTTCACCTGCCAGCTGACAAATCCGGCCTCGTCACTCTCCAGCACCACCTGCTTCACATTCAGCTCGTCAGCAATGAGGCCAAGATGCTTCGTCAGTGCCTCCACACCACCCTCTGCCGCACAGGCAACTCGCGCCATCAGAAGTGGCTGGCGCACTCGCATTTTACTCTCCTTGCGCAGCGCATGGCCTAGGCTGACCGCCGACTGCACCAGCTCCATCTCATACTGCAACTGCTGGTCCACCAGCTCCTCCTCCAACTTGGGAAAATCACAAAGATGCACCGAAATCGGACTCTGCTCTCCTTTCATCGCCTGATAAAGTTCTTCCGCCTGAAAGGGAGCGAGAGGCGCTAATAACTTCGCTACAGTCTCCAGCACATGATGCAGCGTAGAGAAAGCCGCCTCGCGGTCTAGCGTCGCCTCATCGGCCCAGAAGCGCCCTCTCGAGCGGCGGATGTACCAGTTGGTCAACTGATCGATGAAGGAGACAATGGGAGCAGCCGCCTCATCGAGCTGATACTGCTCCATCGCCCGATCCACCTGCACCACCGTCTTCTGCAGCAGCGAGAGAACCCAGCGATCGAGATCGGCAAGCGCTTTGGCAGCAGCACTTCCGGGCTTCCAGTGGTAGATGGTGGTGTAGGTGGAGAGAAACTGCTGAGCATTGGATAGCGGCAATAGCATCCCTCGCACCACCTGCTCGACCCCGCGCTCCGTAAAGCGCAGGTCCTCTCCTCGCACCGCCGGACTATTTAGCATATAAAGGCGGATCGCATCTGCGCCATACCGCTCGATCATCACCATCGGATCTGGATAGTTGCGCAGCCGCTTCGACATCTTGTTGCCATCTTCCGCCAGCACAAGACCATTCACAATCACGTTGCGGAAGGCCGGCTTTTCAAACAGAGCTGCCGCCAGCACCGTCAGAGTGTAGAACCACCCTCTCGTCTGATCGAGCCCCTCACCGATGAAATCGGCTGGAAAGCTCTTTTCAAACCGCTCCATATTCTCGAAGGGATAGTGCATCTGCGCGTAAGGCATCGAACCCGACTCAAACCAGCAATCAAACACCTCGGGAATTCTGCGGTAGGTTTTTCCATCCTCCACAAAGGTGATCTCGTCGATAAAATGACGGTGCAGATCCTCCGCCTTCACCCCCGATCTCTTCTCTAGATCGGCCACGCTATCCACCACGATGCAGCTGCCATCTTCGGTGCGCCAGAGCGGAATGGGGGTTCCCCAATAGCGATTTCTCGAGACAGCCCAGTCGCGCGCATTCTCGAGCCACTTGCCAAATCGCCCCTCTTTGATGTGACCCGGCACCCAAGTGACCTCTTCAGCCGCCCTCAGAACCTGCGGCTTGATCTTCTCTACAGCGACAAACCAGGTCTTCACCACCCGATAGATCAGAGGGGTGTCGGTGCGCCAGCAGAAGGGGTAGCGGTGGCGAATCTGCCCATGAAAGAAGACTTTCTTCTCTGCCTTCAGCCTGCGGATGATCTCTTTGTCGGCATCCTTCACGAAAACTCCGGCAAAATCGCTCACCTCTTCGGTAAACCTTCCTTCACTGTCGACAGGACAGACAGGTTCAATCCCCTCTCGTAGGCAGATGTAGAAATCCTGCTCGCCAAAAGCAGGCGCCACATGAAGAATCCCTGTACCCTCCTCCACCGAGATGAACTCATCTGTCACCACATGAAAAGCACCAGCCCTCCGCGCCTCGGCAAAATAGGGAAAGAGAGGCTCATACTTTAACCCCACCAGATCCCGCCCCAGACACTCTCTCTCCTCGCGAATCTCCTCACTTTGCGGAAAGAGATAGCTAAGACGCGCTTTTGCGCAGATATAGCACCTTCCCGATGGAAGGTGAGTCACCTCTACATAAGCCTGATCGGGCTGCACAGCCAGAGCCAGATTAGAGGGCAGCGACCATGGAGTAGTCGTCCAGACCAGCAGCGACAGATCGTCCCGCCCCTTCACCTGGAAGGCGACCGTCAGCGACGGATCCTCTACGTCGCGATAATTCAGATTGGCCTCGAAGTTGGAAATAGGAGTCCCCAGCGCCGCCGAAAAGGGCATCACCTTCAGCCCCTCATAGATCAGCCCTTTCCGATAGAGCTGCCCAAAGACCCACCAGACCGACTCCATGTAGTCGCGATCCATCGTGCGGTAGCCGCCCTTAAATTCGACCCACCGTCCCATCTTCTTCACCGTCTCTTCCCACTGCTGTGTGTAGGTGAAAACGATGCTACGACAGGCCTCGTTAAACTTAGCGATGCCGAAGTTCTCGATCGACAGCGCGCCCGAGAGCTGCTGCGCCTTCTCAATCTCGTTTTCCACAGGCAGGCCATGGCAGTCCCATCCAAAGACCCTAGGCACCCTATATCCCTTCATCGTCTTGTAGCGCAGCACCGCATCCTTAATCGTCCCCGCCAACAGATGCCCATAGTGGGGCAGCCCCGTAGCAAAAGGGGGGCCATCATAGAAAGAGAAAAGCGGAGCCCCCTCCCTCTCCTCGATCGACCTCTCAAAGACCCGCTCCCTCTCCCAAAGATCGAGTATCTTTTGCTCACGCTGCTGCACGTCTGACATACATTCCTAAGAGTCTAAAAACCCCTCTATTCTACCCCCACCTAACGCTTTCTATCTAGGAAAGATAGATAAAACGCTCACCATCAACACACTATCACCACCCTCCATGCGAAAAAACTCCTCTTCTGATACAATGGCTGTGGGGGTGTACTGGTTTCGACTGGAAAACAAAGTCCCCGTGGCATGCGGAGGTTGTCGGTGGGCCTCCTTAAACAACCGATAAAACGTATAATTGCCGATGATTTCGATCATAGGATGGCTGCTTAAGACCTAACAGTCTTGAGTGCCCGATAGCCCGAATGTCCGACCAGGAGCACCGGGGCCTATCGTCATCAATCTTGGTGTGGACCTTTCTTCCTCCCGTCTTTCTGGGAAGGGCCCGAGACTAACGAGGGACGGAGCCGGCTGTTTGTGGGGCACCTTACATCGCAGCCGATTCACCTTAAGGTGCTAAGCATGTAGTCATGGTGATGGCGTTTGTCTAGGACGAGAGTTCGATTCTCTCCACCTCCATCTCACAGATCAATTCAGCAGCGGTCTGCCTAACTGTCTGAAGTGTCCCACAGTCCCATTACAAAGACGTTAGTCTATTGAGGTAGTTGCAAAACTCCGACTGCGTCGGGGCTTTGTAATGTAAAATGCCTCCTCCGTTCGCCCATCAGAGCAATTTTTACTCTAATCGCGATAAAAGCAGTGTTTTTCACCAAAAAACGCCCTCTTTCGGGCAGCCGCTTCCTTTCAGTTTTCGCTCATGAGCTGTTTCCTTCTTTTCAGCTTCTCTACGTAAACAGTCGCAACGGCTTTGTTGCGTAAATAGCTGCGGATAAGGCCTGTCTAAGTTCCCATTAAATCTTCAACTCGATATTTTCTTAGCTTTTCACACAAAAAAATAGGCTGAGAGATGTCCGAGAACTGCTCGTGCCCGGTTCGCTTTGCTCACCTGCTCCGCGCTGTAGAAGATCCACTGGATCTTCTTCGCGTTTCCGCAGCCGTATCCGCAACTGGAAACAGTATAACCAAGCGCTGGTCAATCGGGGAAGCATCACCGTGTGGTTTGATGAC
>DAHXNQ010000105.1 GCA_027365315.1 Rhabdochlamydiaceae bacterium
CTGTGCACGGCCCGGGAGCAAGGATCGAGGGATCGAAGCTGCAGCCGGCCCATCTTATAATGAGCAGTCTGCTCGTTCACATCCAACTTCTCCCCTCGGTTTGATAACAGTTCTTATTCGTGCAACAACTCCCCCTCGGGGGGCGATTGAGGGTAGAATTTCAGTATATCGTCAAGAAGTGTCAAGCTATTTCTTCATGCAATTTCCCTGATATCCTCTGTCAGAAAAGAGGCTAACTCTCTTTCGATCTGGAGGATCTCATTTGCCGGAGGAACAGCTCTAGCTTTTGGCTGTAGCCTTCTGCTTTGGCCCATCGTTGTAGATCGGGAAGATGAATCGAATGATCTTCAGCCACAAGCAGCGCCTGCTCCAGCGCCTGACGGTCATTCCAGTAAAAGAAAGCAGCGAGACGATCTTTCACGCAGTCGGTAGGTGTAAGCAGTTTCAGCGCGCCGAAGGGGAGCTCCAGTCTTTCAAATTCCCGCACCGGTTCGTTACCTACAGCTATCGGTGGGTTGACGAAATCGAGAAGGTAGGGACAGTGGCTGTGACTGAAGCATCGTCCCGCTCTTTTAAAACCAAGCTTTGCGAGCGCCTTTTCGACAGGTTTGAGTTCCTCGTAGGTGACGAAGTCCAGGTCGGAAGATTGGTAGCGATTGTGGCTGTAGATGGCGACACAGGCTCCCCCCACCAGGACCGCATCGATCTTGTGCCTTTGCAAGGTTTCATAGACAAGAGAGGCCAAGTTGGCAACGTCAATATGAGAAAGGTCTACAGGTTTCATAGGGGTTTTCCGGTTTTACGAGGTCGTTTGCGCTTGTGGCTCTGGTAGCAGCTCCTTTGGACTTCAACGGGAAGATAGGTATAGGCCTTCTCTGCTAAGGCCTGGATCTCGTGCAGAAATGGATAGCGAGGATTCCACTGAAACAGGCGGGTTTTTCCTTCCAGAAAGCTAACCAGCAGACCGCCCTCCTCTAACTTCTTCAATGTCTTCTGGATGGGATCGAGTGAGGAACCAAAGGCACGGCTTAGCTCGCTTGCATTTGCCTTCTCATTCAGACTTAAATAAATAAGAATTTTTTCTAAATTCTTATTTCCAAAAAGATACTCAAACATGAAAACACCTATTTAATAGGTGTTATAACCGATTAGATAGGTGGCTGTCAAGGGCTACTTGACCGCGAGCCTAGTGGTGCATAGAATCTATCCGATTCTAAATCATTTTGGATGGATAAGATGCGTTCGGTATCAAGAATTAGCCCAGATAGAGTCGCTGCCTATGCGATTCACGTGAGAGAACCTGACCTTCTGGAGGGTTGCTACAGGACCCGTGCACTAGCGGCTCGTCTTCTAGGGGTTCCGCAAATCACTCTCCCAGAGATGAGGGGAGATAGACGTCTGTCTGTTTTACTGAGATATGCCACCTCTATCATTCAGGTGATCGCCCTTCTACCCACTAACAAACGCTCCTTAGAGGAGCTTCGTTCTGTTGCCGCTCAACAGCCTTGGCTTATGGATGGCATGCGTGTGGATCGCAATGAAAAAGAGCAGATCGAAATAAGAATTTCTCTCCACAGACACTTGACTACAGCTGCTCTACTGGATGCGGGGGCAAAAGTTGATCACTTTTGGGACCTCAATGTAGCTGCACTTGAGAAAATACTAGACCACAGCTCTGTTCACGCTATGACCGAGCTCATCAAGGCGGGAGGATTGCTTCAGGATCTTGGTGAGCTGCACGAGGATCAATTTCAGATCGTGCTGCGACATTACAGAGCAACCAGCGAGCTGCTTAGAGCTAAAGTCTCACTTGCCGATCTGGGTCGGCTTCTACCCGCCGATCTAGAGTTTCTGTTCCCCAATCCAGACTCCACTGACATAGCTGACCTCATTCAACCCCGTATCATAGCCGATCTATATCGATCTGGGTTCAAACTTCAAGAATTGAGCGAATTATGGAAGTGTCGACTGGAGACTTTGCGACACTACCACTCTGTTCTGATGATCTTGCGCCGAGCTGAAGAGCCGTCTCTTGAGCTGAGCCAGCTACAAGATAATCAGCTGGAGACTCTCTTTTCATTGCGACATCAACCAGCAAAGCTTCTCGCTTCGTACCGCAGTGGGATTGCGCCTGCTTTCCGAAACAAGACCCTCAAGCAGGAATAAGGGTTAGGTTGCTTCGGGGGCGGTGTTGTCTCCGGAGGAGCTGATGTGATCGGGGATGCCGCCGCTAGGAGGATCCTGGGGAGTGTGGTTGACGGGGCGAATCTGGAGCGCTAGACGCAGCTTCTCTTTCTTCTCGTCAGTGTTCCATGTGCCAGCCATGATCTTCTTCACATCTTCCTGATCGAGGGTCTCAAACTCGATGAGGCCGTCGGTCATCTGCTCCACCTGGGCGCGGTGCGCCTCGAGAATCTCGTGCGCACGCTGGTTAGCAGCTGCCAGAAGAATCTTCACCTCGTTATCGATCAGCTGTGCTGTCGCTTCGGAGTAGACCCTTTCATCATGGCCCGCTAGGCCGAGGTACTGCCCCTCTTGGCGTGTCGTTTCATAGGCAACAGGGCCTAGAAGCTCGTTCATACCCCATTCGCAGACCATGCTGCGCGCTAGAGCTGTCGCTTGGGAGATGTCCTGCTTGGCACCGCTAGAGATGTCGTTAACAAAGAGGCTTTCTGCAATCCTGCCCCCCATCAGCACAGCCAAGCGGTCGATCAGCTCTTTGCGCCAGTAGCTGAGGCGGTTTTTCTGGGGCAGGAAGTGGGTAGCGCCTAGAGAGAGACCCCTGGGGATGATGGTCACTTTGTCGACAGGGTCGGCATGCTCGACGCAGAGCGCCACAACGGCATGGCCAGCCTCGTGGTAGGCAGTGGTACGCTTCTCCTCGACGTCAATCTGAAGACTGCGTCTCTCTTTGCCATACTTCACCTTGTCGCAAGCGTCTGATACCTCCGCTGCTGTGACAGCGCTCTTGCCGCGTCTAGCAGCCAGGAGGGCAGCCTCATTCAGGATGTTGCTAAGATCGGCGCCAGAGGAGCCGGGGGTGTTTTTAGCGATGTACATCAGATCGACCGAGCTATCTAGCTTGATCTTGCGGGCATGCACCTTCAAGATCTCGTAACGACCTTTGATATCGGGTAGATCGATCACCACGCGACGGTCAAAGCGGCCGGGCCTTAAGAGAGCACGGTCCAGCACATCGGGGCGGTTGGTGGCGGCGATGAGGATCACTCCTTCGTTGGTGTCAAAGCCATCCATCTCGACCAGAAGCTGGTTGAGGGTCTGCTCGCGCTCATCATGTCCCCCGCCGATGCCAGCTCCGCGATGGCGACCGACAGCGTCGATCTCATCCATGAAGATGATGCAGGGTGCATTTTTCTTGGCTTGCTCAAACATATCACGAATGCGGCTGGCACCCACGCCGACAAACATCTCCACAAAATCAGAACCAGAAATCGAGAAGAAGGGGCGATCAGCCTCTCCTGCTACAGCCTTGGCGATCAATGTTTTACCAGTTCCTGGAGCGCCAATGCAGAGCACACCCTTGGGGATATGAGCTCCTAGAGCGGTGAACCTCGCGGGATTCTTTAGGAAGTCGACAATCTCTCGCAGCTCTTCTTTCGCCTCTTCGCAGCCGGCCACATCCTTGAAGGTAACCCTATTCTTCTCGCGAGTCAGCAGTTTAGCGGGCGACTTCCCAAAATTCATGGCGCCAGCCCCTACTCCCTTCACCTGCTTGGAGAAAACGATGTAGAGCAGAAAGAGAACCAGCAGAACGGGAAGGAAGCTAAAGATGTAGCTGAGGTAGTTAGGAGCTGGCTCTACACTGCGGAAGGTGTTGTCCAGCACCTTGTTGCGCGGTTGATCGGGCGCCTGGAAGGTAAGGCCGCGATTCTCGGGGAAACTGTCCCACTCTTTCTTCTCGATGGCAAACCAGTTGGCGTAGAGCTCGGGATCCTGCTTTTCTAGCGCTCTCGAGGAGAGCTCCTGGTTCTGGAAGTACCAGACCACCGAGAAGACCGCCTCTCTTGCCTTGTCCAGTTGGGCGCTATTCTTCACCAGCTGCTCGCTGACGCTTGTGTAGCGCAAAAGATCTTGCTTGTAGCTGCGGACGCTGCGCAGCTGTACAAGACACACTCCCTGATCGGGGGTGTTGATTGTGATGACCAACTGATTTAGCTGCTGGAGGATCTCCCGATAGGTGGCCAGTTTCTCGGCAGATCCCTGACTCTCAGCACTCGAAAGCTGCTGCGCTAAACTCTTCAGCTGCTGCTTCATTCCCTCATCGCCAATGCCAAGAGCTGGCGAGCGTAGACCAAGGAGTAGCTGCTCGAGCTGCTTGCCGAGGGTATCCACTCCCACTGTATCGGTAGGAACCAGATGGCTTGCTGTGATCTCTAGCATTTTCAGGCTGCTTGGCGCTGGTTCTCCGCTAGGAGAGAGCACAATCTCAGCAGAGCGATCGGGGGTATTATAGGCAGCATCCACCACCTTGTAGCCCCCAGCTGGCGCCTCGATCCCGGTAAGGTGGAGGAAAATCTGCGCGGCGGCTGTCGCCTCCAGTTTCAATGCATCCAGATCGCCTGTCAGCTCCTGCTTTTCCATCTTCAGGTCGTTCTGGCGGCTGAGGGTTTGTAGATAGCGAAACCGCTCTGTCGCATCGGTGGGCAGAGAGCTGCGGAAACGACCGCTGAAGGTGACCAGCTGGTCATTCAGAGCCACTTTATTGCTCGCTTCAGGCTCGATCAGATCGAGGTTGACAAGCGGCTCTAGCTGATAGCTGAAGGCGATGTTAGCACCCTTTACGCTACCCATTCCCTGAAGGGTCAGCAGCAAGAGCAGCCCAGCGAGAAGAAGCAGTAGCACCCCTCCTGGAATTCCTCTTTTTGGCTCTGGTTTGCCTGAATCGTTATCCGCCATACACCTCTTCCCTGGGTCTCTTCCTTGGGCCTCTGCCTTGAGGAAGAACTTTCTCCCCCTCCCGGTAAAACCGGAAAGGGGAGCTCTTCCCACTATCGTTCATTCGTTTTCTTACAATAACAGAATTATCATTGTTTCAAAAAAAATTTAAAACCTAACACCTGAAGAGTCCATCCTCTCCCCCCCGCCATCGCCTTCGATTCGCTCTCTCCAGCACAACCACGGTAGAGGGCGCGCGATAGATCTTTTAGCTGTGCGCGAGAGAGTACGATCCCCTTTTTGTAGGCCGCTTCAAAGAGCAGCGCTGCCGCCTCGAAGCGAGTAGGGGTTCGACCTTCCAAACTCCACTCTCCCTCTTTGACCTGCGTCTGCTCCAGGACTACAGCTGCGCGCATCTCGAGATCGTCTCGCAAAGAGGCTGCCTGTCCCCCTAGATGACAGAGTCCCTGCACCACCGACTTGCCCAGCTGCTCCGTTAAAAAGGGAAGCGTCGTATGGCGCAGGCGGGAGCGCAGCCATTTGGGGTCTTGATTTGTAGGGTCTTCGACCCAGTCAACAATCCCTCTTTCGCGCAGAAACTGCCTGATCTCATCGCGGCTGGTGGCCAGAAGCGGGCGCCATAGCGGCACCTCCTCTCTGACCGAGAGAGGAAGCATACCAGAGCAGCGCCAAAGATTGGCCCCCTCTAAGATTCTTTTTAACACCGTTTCAGCCTGATCTTCAGCCTGGTGCCCCAAGAGGAGAGCCTGCCCACCCACTTCGCCATAGACCTTGAAGAGAAGGCGGTAACGCTCTTCTCGCGCCCACTCCTCAGAAAGCTGACCGCCCGGCACCACCCTTTTTAGGTGGAAGGGAATGGAGAGCGCCTCCGCCCTCTTTCCCAGTCGCTCTGCCTCGATCGCGCTCTCATCTCTCCAGCCGTGGTCGACATGGACCAGTACAAGCTCGAGCTGGTGGAGCCTCTGAACCTCTAAAAGCCCATAAAGCAGCCCCAAGGAGTCGCTTCCCCCCGAGCAGGCAACCACCAGCGGAGCACCTGGGCGATGATGTTCGCGTAAAAATCTGCTTAACCTTTGGATCCAACCAATTCTCATGCGGTTGATTCTAGCAGGTCGCGGTAGTATTCTACACTCATGCCTCTGCTTTGGCGCTACCTACTGCGCAGCTACCTTGAGACTCTTCTCCTAGCCTTTCTCAGCTTCATCGCTATTCTGCTGGTGATTCAGTGCCAAGAGGTGGCGCGCTTTGCCTCCTCGGGGGCCCCCATCAGCACCATTCTTCTCTTCACCCTCTACCAGATTCCCTACGTTATACCTCTGGCACTACCCATCTCTTCGCTGATCGCCTCCTTTCTTCTGATGCAAAAAATTTCTCGCTCTTCGGAGCTGACTGCGCTAAGAGCCCTCGGCCAAAGCCTAGCTGAGATCTGCACCCCCATTCTCCTCATGGGAATGCTGCTAGCGGCGCTCAATTTTCTGATCGCCTCGGAAATCACACCGCGCGCGCGCGCCTCTGCGAAGCATCTACTCTACGACATGGCTGCAAAAAGCCCCCTCTTCCTCTTCCAAAGAGGAACGCTGCTGCGCTGCAAAGATGTCTATATGGAGATTGGCGAACTGGAGCCGGGAAAAGGGGCGAAAGATCTCAAAGTGGTGGTGAGAGGTCTCTCTCATGGTAGATTGGCTCTGGCCATGATCGAACATGCTAAAATGGAAAACGCTGCTCTCGCCTTGGAGGGTATGCATATCATCTCTTCTTGGGAGGCAGAGGAGGGGGGGGGATTTGACCACCTCTTTGTCGAAAGTGAAGAGCGCATGGTAACCGATGGTGCCACTCTGGTCCAGATGCTCTACCCCAATGCTGCTCTTGGAGGCTCTCACGTCAACAAAGACTGCCTGCCCTCTCGTATGCTCTGGCTTGACTCCATGGCCAAGAACGAGAAATTTTCCAATAGCACAAGCCTGCTCGAGCTGGTTAGACGTCTCTCTCTAGGATTGACAGCTTTTAGTTTTACTGCTCTAGGTACTCTCTTTGGGATAGACTTAAGCCGTTCAGAAAAAATGCGAGGAGCCGCCTATGCGGCGCTGCTGACAGGAGGCTTTCTGGCGCTTCTTTTTGCAGCTAGGTCGATGCATCATCTCACCTATCTTGGCGTTCTGCTCAATCTAATCGGTCATTCTTTTCTTCTTGTCGCCTGTATGAAGAGAGGAAGATCGATCGCATCGGGGGTGGGAAGCTGATGCTGCTGTGGCAACGCTACCTCACCTGGATGCTGGGACGCTCCTTCATTCTGCTGCTGATGATGATCTGGGCTCTTTACGCCCTTCTCGACTGCTCGGCTCATATGCAGAGCTTCATGAAAACTTCCGGGTTTACACCGCTTCCTCTTCTTCATTACTACCTCTGCTGTTTTGTCAAACAGGCTCATCTGATTGTGCCTATCTCCCTGCTGCTAGCCACTCTTCGCCTTCTCAGCTCTCTCGAGCAGAGGCGAGAGCTGCTGGCTTTTCAAGCGAGCGGGCTCTCCTCCCGCACCATTTTAAGGCCTCTACTTCTCTTTGCTTGGCTCATTGCTCTCCTTCTCTTCGCCTCCGAGGAGTATCTGATGTCTAAGGCGTGGCGCGGGATTCAGAAATTTGAGACAGCCCACCTCCACAGGTCGGGAAAATCCAAGAAGAAGGAGCCGATCCATATACTCCATCTGAAGGACCACTCCCTTCTCGCCTACCAAAAATATCTCTTCGATCGCGAGTGCCTCTTCGACGTGCTCTGGGTGGTGTCAAAGAGCGAGGTGTGGAAGATCAAATATCTGAAACCCGACCCGGTATGCCCTCAAGGATATTTTGTGGAGCACATCCTGATGGGAGATCCGACCAAAGATGGAGGAGCTCAGGTCTCGCGCGAGAGTTTTGAGGAGCGCTCCTTCCCCGAACTGCACTGGAAGGAGGAGCTGAACAAGCGGGGTTACACCACGTTGCAGGCCGAGCCACTCTCTCGCCTCGTCCGGATTGTTCAGGACAAAAAAAGCCTCTCCGAACTGGAAAGGCAGGAGGCGATGACGCAGCTGATGCTGCGCTGCAGTATGCCCTTTTTCTGTCCGCTGCTGCTGCTGGGGATCAGCTCTTCTTGCATGCGCTACCGCAGAGGAGGCTCGGTATTGCTGATTGCCACAATCAGCCTCTTTAGCCTGATCGCTTGCTTCTTTATTCTCGACGCTGCCACCATCTTATCGGAAACAGCGATTGTTTCCCCATCGCTTGCGATTGGACTACCGATGCTCATGGTTACAGGAATATGCCTTTGGAGATATCAAGAACTCTAACTACCCGATGGAACTGGCGCACATTTCTGGTCTGCCATCTGGTAGCAGCTCTTCTTCTTCTTTCTCTTATCACCCCTCCACTCAATTTACTTTGGAAGTGGATCGACATCAAACTGTTTCGCATGCTGAATGAGAGCATGGCGCACAGACCGTGGCTGCAGACCTTTTGGGCTTGCACCAACCACCGACTCGCCGACTGGGTGGAGGATCTTGCCTTCCTGCTCTTTTTCTTCGGTTATCTGAGGGGACGTCCCAAGCAAGAGCTGGCGCGCAATATCTCAAAGCTACTCTTCTCGGCAATCATCGCTATCGCCACAGTGCTTCTGATCAATCGGGGACTTCTGGTGCATCTCTGGAGAATCCCCAGAAATAGTCCCACTTTTGCCCTGGAGGGCTGCTTTAGGCTTTGCGATGCAATCACCTGGATGAGGGTGAAGGTGGAATCACCCTTCTGCTTTCCCGCCGACCACGCTACCACCGCTCTTTTTTTTGCCACCTTCTACAGCCACTTTGCTGGCTATAGGTGGGGACGCTACGCCTGCCTCTATGCGCTCTTTCTCTGTCTACCACGCATGGCTGTGGGGGCTCACTGGCTATCGGATGTGGTGGTGGGCAGCGGCTCTATTGTGCTGATTGTCTCCAGCTGGGTACTCTGTAGCCCACTGTTAGACTATTGGCTCAAGATGTCCGAAGCGATCTGTCAGTTCACGAGAAAACAAATCCTGCTATTCTGTCACACATGTCGAAGCTCTATAAAAAATTAGCCGCTCTATCGCGCAAAGCAGCCCTCTACGAGTCAGTCGAGAGCCTGCTGCATTGGGACCAAGAGACCTACATGCCCTCTGCTGCAAATCCCCAGCGCGCAGAGCAGAGCGAGTTGATCGCCTCGATGGTGCACAAGGAGAAGACATCAAAATCGTTTACCAAATGCCTGGGTCAGCTGATCGATCTTGACTCGGGTCATGTTCTCGACAGCTCTCTTTCTGCCCCTCAGGCAGGAGCTTTGAGAATGTGGCGCCGCGAATATCTGCAGCTCGCCAGGCTACCCAGCGCTTTTGTGAAAAAATCGGCTAGCACAGCCTCTCACGCCATCCACGCTTGGGCTCAGGCAAAAAAAGAGAATAAGTTTGCCCTCTTCGCCCCCCACCTCGACAAGGTGGTAACTCTGGCACGCAAGAAAGCAGAGTTACTGGGGTACAAAAATCACCCTTACGATGCACTGCTCGACCTCTATGAACCTGGCATGACAACTGTCAGCTTAGAGAAGCTCTTCACCACTCTGAAGATGGGACTTCTCGAGCTCTTTCGCTCGGTGCGGGCCCAGCCATCTCTCGATGAGAGTTTCCTCTCTAGCACATTTCCTGTGGAGAAGCAGGTGCAATTTTGCAAGCTGCTGATGGAAAAGCTGGGGCTACCCAACAATAAGACCCGTCTCGATTTTTCTAACCACCCCTTCTGCACGGGCAACCACCCCTGCGATATACGCATCACCATCCGTGCAGCGGAAGATTCCTTCTCTTTGGCGCCCTTTGCCACCCTGCATGAGGCGGGCCACGCCCTCTATCAGCTGGGGCTGCCCGAAGAGCACTTCGGCACCCCCATGGGCAGCCCCTGCTCTCTTGGCATCCATGAGAGCCAGTCGCGCTGGTGGGAGGCGTTCATCGGCCAGAGTTATCCCTTCTGGGAGCACTGCTATCCCCTGCTGCAGGAACTGTTCCCGAAAGAGCTAACTGATATCACTCTAGAGGGTTTTTATAGAGGTATCAACGTGGTGAAGCCCCACTTCATCCGGATCGAATCGGACGAGGTGACCTATTCTCTCCACATCATCCTACGCTTCGAGCTGGAGAAAGCTCTAATCGAAGGTTCCCTGAAGACAAAAGAGGTGCCCGAAGCATGGAACCATAAGATGCGCGAGCTTCTGGGGGTCACCCCCCCTACCGATACACTCGGCTGTCTACAGGACATCCACTGGTCGATGGGTGGCATGGGCTACTTCCCCACCTATACCCTGGGCAATCTCTACGCTGCACAGCTCTTCGACTGCTTCACCAGGCAGTTCCCCGACTGGAACGAAGCGGTAACAGCGGGGCGCCTCGCCTTCATCACCGAGTGGCTGCACGAGAAGATCCACCGCCACGGCAACACCCTGATCCCCACCGACCTGATTCGCAAAGCAACAGGTGAGGAGCTTTCAGAGCGCCACTTTCTCACCTACCTCCGCAAGAAATATAGCCTTCTCTACGCCCTTCCTTACAGCGGATAGAGAAAGAAGAAATGGGCGGCTCCGCCGCAGAATCGACGCCCTCGGAAACGTTAGTGAGAGGCTAACTCTTGCTGTTCGAAGACGATTTCCTTCTGGTGAATGCTGGAGCCGAGCTTCTGATTCTGGAAGCAGATCCCGGTGTCCCTTCCCGGAAAAATGCTCCCCTTTTCTAGATTTTCTGAGTCTTTGAAGATTTTCCCGTTATAAGAGTAAAAGCTGATCTTTTTCTCGTTCATCATCTTGTACAGAAAAATGTCGATCACATGTCTCTTGGTCTCTTCTCTAGGGAGAGATCTGTATAAATTGAGGAGCTTTCTCGCTCCCTGCTTACTGATAATATAGGCATGTGTACAGGAGGCCGGTTTTGAAACTACAAGGCTCTTACAAGCCTTGCACTTCATATGATTGCCCACCATGACAAGATCGAAGGATTTGGGGGTTTTATCCCAGTAGAGAGGGAATAGCTCGGTAAAACGGGAATGGGGAAGCATGTCATCCTCTGCTACAAAGAGGTAATCCCTATCTGAATGGACTAGAAAATCTTCCCAAACTAGAAGATGAGAGGCTGCACACCCCCTTTGCCCTGGACTTCCCCAGCATATGTTTAGAGATTCGAAAAATTGATCCTCCATGGAGAAACCATCGACTGCTTCGAAGCGTCGGATATTGGTGAATCCAGCCTTCTCCATGAGGGCTTTGGTCGCTTCATATCGATGGAGATGGCGATTCAGGTTGATGACGACAGCTCTATCTAGCACCTGGGAGGGCTCCTTTTTGGCGCTGGAGCAGGCCGACAGTAAAAGAGGCAGCAAGAGGCAGTTGCAAAACTCCAGCCCCCAGCAAAATCGCCCTTTTGACGTCTCTTGTCGCTGCTCTTCCTCGCCTACCCTCTCGGGTATGGTCTCGTCAGAACAGCACGAGCCAGCAAGCTGGCTCTGACAACGGACGCCAAAATCATCGATTTTTCTAGGAGCTGGAGTTTTGCAACCACCTCGCAAGAATATCAATATTCTGCACATGGAGATCCTTACGCCTTTTTCTATTCTTGTTCGAAGATAATATCTTTTTGGTGAATGGTCGAGCCAAGCTCCTTATTCTGGAAGCAGATTCCAGTGTCTCTTCCTACGAAGATGCTATCATTTTCTAGATCTTTGAATATCTGTCCGTTGTAGCAGTAATAATCGATCTTTCCTCCAAGCATCATCTTGATCATGAAGATATCGATCACATGCACATTGGTCTCTTCTCTAGAGAGAGATCTGTATAAATCGAGAAGCTTCCTCGCCCCCTTTTTGCTAATGATATAAGCATGCGTGCAGAAGGAGGGCACCGAGACTACAAAGCGCTCCCTACGGCTAGGAGAGTGGTAATCCATCTGGTTGCCCACCATGACAATATCAAAAGATTCAGGGGTTTTATCCCAGTAGAGAGGAAATAGATCGGCAAAGTGGGAGTGGGGAAGCATGTCATCTTCTGCTACAAATAGATAATCCTTATCGGAATGGGCCAGAAAATCTTCCCAAACCAGCAGATGAGAGGCTGCGCACCCTTTTTGCCCTGGACCTCCCGTCCATACATTGAGAGATTCGAAAAACGACTTCTCTGTGAAAAAACCATCGACCCCTTCGAAGCGACGGATGTTGGTGAATCCAGCCTTCTCCATGAAGAATTTTGTCTCTTCGTATCGATGGATATGACGATTGAGGTTGATGACGACAGCCTTGTCCAGCACCTGACGCCACTCCATTTTTTCAGGAGAGTAGGCCGATAACAAAACCGGGAAAAGAAGGAGAATCAATTTTCTGATCACAGAAATCCTTATTATAGAGGAGTAAAAAAAAGGGCCTGTTGCCAGGCCCATCCCCATAACCAAATTGGGAGAGTAAATTAACGTTTAGAGAATTGGAAGCGCTTACGGGCTCCGGCGCGGCCATATTTCTTGCGCTCCTTCTTGCGCGAATCGCGAGTGAGGTAGCCCTCTTCTTTCAGCTGGGCTTTGAAATCTTCGTTTTGAACCAGCAGAGCACGAGCAATGCCCAGCCTGGTTGCAATCATTTGAGCCTCTACACCGCCACCGCGCACACGCACGATCAGATCAAACGAGGCAGGCAGTCCCACCTTTTCCAAGGGGGCGAGGATGGTCTTGCGCTGAAGCTCTAGAGGAAAATAGTCCTCGAAGATGCGACCATTGACATTCACCTTGCCGCTGCCTGGGCGCATCCTCACTGCGGAGACCGAGGTCTTTCTTCTTCCTGTTCCAAGATACTCTTTCATAACACTCATTGAAATTTAGATGTTCACAACAACCGGCTGCTGAGCATCCATTGTATGCTCCTCTCCTGCAAAAATGCGCAGCTTTTTCAGCTGAGCTCGCCCCAGACGACTTTTGGGCATCATGCCACGGATCGCATGCTCCACGATAAACTCGGGGCGACGAGCGATCATCACCTCGTAGGGCACCTCGCGCAGGCCGCCAACGGCACCTGTGTAGTAGCGATATTTCTTCTGTGCCGCCTTAGAGCCGGTCACCTTGATTTTGCTAGCATTGATCACCACAACACCATCGCCATCATCCACATTGGGAGTGTAGCTAGGTTTGTGCTTACCTATAAGAACCTTAGCCACCTCGGAGGCAAAGCGGCCTAGGGTCTTGCCAGAAGCATCCAGCAGAAACCATTTACGGCCTGAGGTTGCCTGCTCTTTGGTGAGCACGAAAGTAGAGGGTTGTTTTGCCTTTGACATTGGGTTCAACCGTAATAGAAATCTAATCCAGACAGAGGGGAATCATAGCCGCTGACGCCTAATTTTGACTAGCGCTTTCTCTTTGGGGATTGCTACACTCCCGCGATTCAACCTCGGAAAGAAGAATAGCCATGCGCGAAATAAAAAAATTTTTTTTCCGCACCTACGGGTGCCAGATGAACGAACTGGACTCAGAGATCATGGTAGGGATGCTGGAAAAGCGAGGGCTCACCTGTACCGATGACGAAGAGGAGGCCGACCTGCTGATCTTCAACACCTGCTCGATCCGCGACCTGGCCGAGAGGAAGGTCATGGGCAAGCTGGGGCAGCTGGGCCGCAGCCCCAATAGACGGCAAATCATTGGAGTCACCGGCTGCATGGCGATGGCCAAGAAAGAGTCTCTCTTCCGCAAGCTCCCTCATGTAAATTTTGTTATTGGTACTAATAATATCTCTGATCTGGGGGAGGTGCTGGATGAGGTGCTCTCCACCGGTCGCCAGACCATCCGGGTGGACAAACAGTTCGAGGAAAATTTAGACTATCTCATTGCCAAGCGGGATGATCCGGTAAAGGCATTTGTCTCAATCAGCCGTGGCTGTGACAAGTTTTGCACCTACTGCGTTGTCCCCTACACCCGTGGTCAGGAGGTGTCGCGCGCGCCAGAGGCGATCTATGAGGAGTGTCTGAAGCTGGCGGGCCAGGGCTACAAAGAGATCACCCTGCTGGGTCAGAATGTCAACAGCTACGGCAAGGACCACCCCGAGTGGGGCATTCTCTTCCACGATCTACTGGCCAAACTGGAGCCGATTTCTGGCATCGAGCGCATCCGCTTCATGACCAGCCACCCTGTAGACATTACCCTCGATCTGATGCAGGCGATCCGCGACCTTAAGAAGGTATGCGAATTTGTCCATTTCCCGCTTCAGGCTGGATCCAGCAGAATCCTACGCAAGATGAACCGCTGCTACACTCTCGAGAGCTATCTCGAGAAGGTGGAGCAGCTGAGATCTTTAGTGCCAAATGTGGCTCTGGGGACCGATATCATTGTAGGCTTCCCTACCGAGACCGAAGAGGAGTTCCAGGCCACCTACAACGTCTTCGAACAGATTCGCTACTCTGTCGCCTTCCTCTTTGCCTACAGCGCACGCAAGGGCACCCCCGCCTTCCGCTGGAAGGATGATGTGCCCGAAGAGGTGAAGCAGGAGCGTTTGCAGAGGCTGCTGGCCCTCTATGCTCGCACCAGCGAAGAGGATAGACAGTCACTGTTAGGTAGCGAGGTGGAAGTGCTGGTAGAAAAGCCAAACAGAGACTCCAATCTTTTGAAGGGCAGGACAAGCTGCTGGAAAAATGTTCTCTTCCCCGGAGATCACTCTCTCGTAGGAACACTTGTCCGCGTCAAGGTCGATGGCTACAACCATCAAACCCTCCTAGGCAAGATCAGCGAAAAAGAGCCCCTCGCCATCCTAACCTAAAGAGGTAGTTGCAAAACTGTAGGCCCCTAGCAAAATCGATGATTTTGCTGTCCGTTGAAAAAGGGAGCTGAAAGCCCCCTTTCTATCTGTCGCGATCTTTGTGGATCTATTTCAGAATGCGTGCGATCGCCGCGCCACCGAGTAACCAGGCGATGATCAGATCAAAGGATTGCGCAATGGCTGCAGCGCCCGACATGCACATCCAGATCCAACCCGGCATCAATACTAGAAAGCAGGCTGCCAAAGCTACAGCGCCCGAAAAGAGAACCTTCTGTTTGAACTCCAGCCCTTTGGTGTGCAGCAATAGTCCTGCGATGGTCAAACCTCCCAGAATCTGCACCAGTAGCTGAGGCAGAAGATGCATCGACCAGTGGCACTTCATCCCATCAACAGAGATATAGCCACAGAGAAAAGGTCCTTTTTTCATTCTTTCAGCACTTCTAGCTGCAGCCTTCTCATCGCCTCTAGCTGGCGGAGCTGGCAGCATGTACATGCCGCTTCCTGTGGCGTTCTCTTTGATCGCCATAGCTACTTCTGCTTCATTCTTGAAGCTGTGATAGGTTTCGTGATGCCAAGGCAGTACCATCCAAGAGATGAATCCCCAAATGAAGGCGACCACGCCTCCGGCAATCCCCGCCCAAAGCCATTTTTTCAACATATGACCTCCTTAGAGTCAGAAGAACCTTTCGCAGATTATTTTGAAAAAACCAGTTCGTTGCAACAGCAGAACATAGCTCGTTGCCTCTTTGTGGCTAGAGAAGCTTTTCGAAGTCCGATTCAGAGAGGATTTTCACGCCAAGACGCTCGGCATCATCGAGCTTGGAACCGGGATCAGCGCCTAGAAGGAGAAAATCGGTTTTTTTGCTCACGCTCGAGGCCACCTTTCCGCCGCGCTCTTTGATCAATTCGGTGGCGTCAGAGCGGCTGAAATGGTCGAGGGTGCCGGTGAGGACAAAGGTTTTGCCGGTAAATGTGTGGCCAGAGATCGACCTGCGCTTTGGCTGCACCAGAGTGAGGCCGGAGGCGATGAGCGCTTTGATCTCGGCGCAATGCTCATCTAAAGAGAAATAGTCGCGGACGGAAGAGGCCACCTTCTCCCCCACTCCTTCGATCTCTTCGAGCTCCTCCATCGTCATTTTAGCCAGCGCTTCGATGCAGCCCGCTCTTTCGGCCAGCAGCTCAGCAATCCCCTCTCCTACATGGGGGATGCCCAGCGCCAGAAGAAAGCGGGACAGAGAGACCTTCTTGGCTTTTTCAAGAGCGGCTAGAAGATTGTCAATCGACTTCTGCTTGAAGCCATCTAGCTGAGCTAGATCTTCTGCAGTGAGGGTAAAGAGGTCGGCAGCAGAGTGAATCAGCCCCTTCTCGAGCATCTGCTGCACCACCTTCTCGCCCAGGCCATCGATATCGAGGGCATCTTTGCTGGCAAAGTAGAGGATGCGGCGATAGACCCTGTCGGGACATTCTGGATTGGGGCAGCGTACCGCCACCTCTCCCTCTACATGGAGGACAGGAGTGTGGCAGCAGGGACACTTTTTAGGCATCTTCCAGTGGCGGGTCCCCTCGGGCCGTTTAGAGAGCTCTACGGCCACCACCTTAGGGATGACGTCGCCCCCCTTCTCGATGTAGACCCAATCCCCCTCACGGATATCTTTGCGCTCCACCTCCTCCTGGTTGTGGAGGGTGGCGCGAGCGATGGTGCTGCCCGCTACCAGCACAGGCTCTAATTCGGCCACAGGCGTAAGCACTCCTGTACGGCCCACCTGGACTGTGATGCTGCCCACACGGGTGAGCACTCTTTCTGGGGCAAATTTGTAGGCTACTGCCCAGCGAGGACTCTTGGCTGTGGCTCCCAGCTGTTCCTGCTCTGCCAGATTGTCCAGCTTCACCACTACGCCATCGATCTCGAAGGGGAGCTTGCGCCTCTGCTCTTCGATGCTATGGGCAAACTGCATGATGCCGGAAAGATCGCTCGTTAGAGCGCGGTGGCGCGGTAAGGATGTGGGAAATCCCAGCTTCTCGAGGTAATGGATCACCTCATATTGCGACTTGATTGTTTCGGGAAGTCCCGCTGCCACGGCGTAGCAGACAATCGACAGCTTCCGTTTGCGCACCAGTTCGGGATCGAGCAGCTTGAGTGATCCAGCAGCAGCGTTACGCGGATTGGCCCACCCCTCCTCGCCCTCCTGTTCTTTCTGGCGATTGAGCTCGCGGAAGGTAGAAAGTGGCATGAAGACTTCGCCCCTCACCTCGAGAAGATGGGGCGATTTGCCTTTCAGCTTCATCGGCAGCGAGGCAATGGTCCTGAGATTATTGGTGATATCATCTCCCATCTTGCCATCGCCGCGGGTGAGCCCCTGTACAAATTCCCCCTCTTCATAGCGAAGTGAAACGGCAAGACCATCCATCTTTAACTCGCAGCAGAAGCTGACCTCCTTGTGGCCCAGCCACTTCTGGATCCTCTGCACAAAGGCAGCCACCTCCTCTTCAGAGTAGCTGTTGGCGAGCGACAGCATGGGGGCGATGTGCTCTTTCTGCTTAAAGCCACGGGTGCTCCCTTCGCTGACGCGCTGCGAGGGAGAATAGGGCAGCACCCAGGAGGGGTGCTGCGCTTCGATCTGCTCGAGCTTCTTGAGCAACTGGTCATACTGGTAGTCGGAGATCTTGGGATGCGCCTTCTCGTAGTAGGCTACATCATGCTGCAGCAGCTCCTGAACTAGCTTGCGGTATTCGTCTTCGGTCATGTATGTAGCATAGTGGTCCGTTCATAATTTTCGAGAGCTTCGAAAAATTCTTTTGCCTGACTACCCTCGTAGCTGCTGGCTAGATCTGGGCGGCAGCTCAGCACCTTATCTTCGAAGAATTTGCGCAGCTGGCTGGCTCCAAGCTTTCTCTCTCTCAGCAGCGGATCTGCCAGCAGATCAACCAGCTCGGTGGAGGTGATCCCCTCCCCACTTTGTGGGATCTCAAAACCCTCTTTCTCCCTCCAGCTCAGCGCCGCCATCATGCGGCCCACTTGAAAGAAGGGGCTCGCTACCGGCTGACGCGCATCGGCGAGCAATCCATTGGGGCCATCTAGCGGATAGCTCTTCCAGAGCGCCAGCTGCTTGCCAGGAAAGCGCTGTGCAAATTCCCTTTGTGCAACCATAGGATGATCACCTGTTGAGAGCTCGGCATAGCGCGCCTCAATCCACTCTTTCACTTCATGCGGCCTTGGCGGACGCATGGAAGAGGCCATCTTGACCTCTCCATTGATGAAAAGGCTAATTTGCGCCACAAGCTGCTTAAAGTGGCGGCTATTGAGCACCTGACCGATCAACATTCGGTCTCTTATTTCCATCGGCTCTCTATACCGACCGAAGAGACCCCCCAAAGAGGTGATCTGTCCTGTACGTAAATCGAGCAGCATCTCGAATTTGTTACTCTCCTCGAACTCTCCACCTGCGTCATCCAAAGACGATACTGCACCCTCTTTCTTCTTCTGCGAGAAGCTGGAGTCAAGCCCTGCAGGCAATCCATGCTGATCATCCTCAGGATCGCCCACCACCACCTCGCTGATCGTTCCATCTAGACTCATCCTGAAGAGAAGGGTATTCGCTTTATAGGTGCGGTCGTCATAGCCTTTGCGCCTGTGCATACCATCGCGGGTCAGATCCATGTAGGTCTTGCCCAATTGAATCACCGGATCGAAGAGAGGGTGAAGATGCTTATCAGCCGGCTCTTTGGTAGGCCACTCCTTGTCACCTGGCACATCCGTTGTGCGACTACTGATCCAGTTTGGTCCTCTTTCTGTCACCTGCTTCCTTCGCGACAGGCCGGAGGCTCTGTCGGGATAGCGATCGAAACCGACAGTCGCTTCTCTGATCTCTTTTTCGACCTCCTGCTCCAGCTCCTCCTCTGCCTCGACCTGCTCCTCTTCCTCCTGCTCCTCCTCCACTTCGATCTCTGAGTCGTCATCGCCTTCTGGAGGTAGAATGATCGAGGAGGGCATCTCGGCCAGATCCTGCTTGCTGAAGGTGACAGCGCGCAGCTCAGTCACCGCCTCGCCAAGACTCAGCGCCTCTGCTTGAGCGATCAGTCTCTCTTTGCAGATGCGTAGAGCCTCTTCTAGAGAAACTTCACGGCTGAGATGCTTATGAGCCTCAAAATAGGATCCAACCTCCTGTTTCTGTTTGATCAGAACAGAAGAGTTGCGGACCATTTCAGCAAATTTTTTCTGCCGCTCTCTGATATCGGCGATGGCATTCACCCTCTTATCCGCAGCAGCCCACAAGATGGCATCCAGCTTCTGTAGCTCGGAGCGATAGCGTACCAGCTTTCTCTTTTCGCGCTCGGCAACAAAGGTTGCTGCCAGGAGTGTTTTAGAATCCTGAATTGGCTCTGAAGTGGCACAAGCGGGCAGAATCCTCTGCCCTTCGCCCCGCATCCGTCCCACAAACTGCCCCGCGTTCGAGCTGGTCTCTTTGCCGTGCAGAGTGACCATCGCAATACCGTTATGAATGAACTTGTCATCCCATCCGCGGGCATAGCGCTGCGGATAGAAGCGTCCCCTCTTGTCTAAAGGCGCGCTGGCTCTGCCTGCATAACATTCCTGCCCCTCTATGTCGTGATAATCGACCCGTTCTAGCTTGGGATTGAGCTCGAGAAGAGCCTGCGCCACCTCGCGCGGATCGCACCGATTGTAGGCTCCTAGACCATCCACCAGTGCCACAATTCGATCGCGGAATGGATTGTCTGTCTGCTGCTTCAGCATCTCGATCGGCTTGGCTGGATCATATCGCAGCATCATCTTGGGATCGGCAAGCCTTTTTTCGATCATGCGCTCTAGATCGGCCGCCTCTCTCTCTTCCAATCCGGCCCTGTCGATGGTGGTGTCGCTACTGTAGACTCCGGGGCATCCGGGGGTGGCGGTCATCACCACGCGGCGCATCTTATTCATCTTCGCAATCCGGTGTGGATGCAATGGAATGACCCGTCCCCCCCACCTCTGCTCTCGCAAACGATCCTCGAGGAAGAGGGCGAGGGATTTGGGATTGCGGAGCACCTCTGCAGCCAGATCCTTAAGAGAATAGCGCTCCCACATCTCCAGCAGCTTGCCTGGAAAGCGCACTGCAAATGCCTTCTGCGCAGCCACGGCATCTTTTTCGAGATCGGCATAGCGCGCTTGAATCCACTTTTTGACCTCGAGCTCCTGCGGACCGCGATAACGATAGGTCATGATGGTGTAGTTGAGCTGCTCCAGCGGGTGGCCAAAGCGGGCACTCTCGCGCCTCTCCCCTAGGTGGCAGGGAATGGTCTTCTCGCCAGTTTTGCCGCGATCACAATCTGTTCCCACGGTGCGTCTGAGAGTGGTCTTAAGGATGGCAAACTCATCTTTACAGAAGGCGAGTCGATCCCGCTCTTCTACATTGCTCCAGGAGGCTGCTACCTTCTGTAAAAATTTCGTCTCTTCCTCTTTGCTCATCTTCCAGAGCAGATAGCGCAGAATCTCATCCTCAGAGATCCCCCCTCCGTTCTTGGTGGCAAAGCGTTTCGCCATTTCATTCATCACCTGATTGATGGCATCCAGGCGCGTCGCTTCGGAGGCGTAGCCCTCTCCCTGGAGATTGTCAGCCAGTCCCAGCTTGGGGTTCTGTAGCAATAGATCGTGCAGCTCGAGCGCCATTCCATAGAGGTGAGGTAGAATCTTGCCCCCCTCTGCTCCTTTCGGCTGGATCTGAATGATCTGGCTGGGCTGATTGGGGTGATCCCCCTCGTCATCAAACTCCACTGCCCGCCCTTCGTAGAAATCGAGAATCTTGCCCAGCCACTTGCAGTGCTCCTGCAGCTGTTTGTTACCGGGATCTTCTCCTAGCTCATCCAGAAGCTGGAAGGAGTACTCCTTGAGAAGAGGTACCGACCGATAGTCGGTCAGAACAATGCCGCGATCCTTCGTTACCTCTAAAAGCTCCTGATAGATCCTCTTGAAGAGAGAGACCACTCTCTTCTTTGTCTCCCTCTTGCCATCTTCTCCCACTGCGGTGTACTGCTCTTCAAGATCGCGCCGCACCCTGATCCCCTTGAGATCGAAGAGCAATTGATAGACGGGAATGCCAAAGCGAGCAGCAAAACTTCTAAGAAGCCTCTGTGTCTGCCCCAGTAGTGGTGAAAGCACCTTCTGCACCACCACCTTCTTTCCATCGGCGGCGAGATAGCCAGTCAATAGATTGATCACGGTGGTCTTACCCGATCCTGTGCCCGCCTGGATCACGCTGTGCCTGTTGTTCGGATCGCTCAGCACCTCGCGGAGCAGATCGACCTGATTGCCACCAGCTGCCATCTCGCGGAAGGGGTGGTGGAAGTGGAACGCCTCGAAGATAAATAGATCGCGGTTGAGTTTCGCGTCGTAATGGCGCACCGAGAAGAGGCGGCGCACCAATGCTGTCGTGGCGATCTCGGCACTCTCTTCATCCTCTTCTGTCGATGCTCCCAGCCTCTCCGCCTCTTGGTGACACTCTTTCACCAGCGATTTCTGGATCAGAAGATCGCCATACTGGAAGCAGAGCTCCTTCAGCTGAGCGATGTCGACCCCCTCCGGCAGCCTCTTTTCGCGCACAAATTTCTCAAAGTCATCATCGATGAGTGCCAGCAGCAGCTGGGAATACGGCACGGGCTTCCGCGCTCCCGCGCAGAGCTCAATCTGAGCGCGCGGATCTGTAAAGCCCTGCACCAGCCGATCGATCTCGCTGCCTACCCGCCTCTCCTCTTTCTCCAGCTTCTTCAGTCTCGTATGCAACTCTTTACCAAGCTGCTTCCAGTCAGAGCGTTTTTTGATGTTGTAACGGGTGCGGTTCTCTTTCTTTCGATGAGAACGTAGGCTCTGCATCAACTGCTCGATCACAGCTGCTGATTCTGGCTCACCGGGAATCGCTTCTAGAGTGAGGTCGGAGGGATCAAGCTCTCGTCTCTTGAAATAGCGATCGCGCAGCTTCTGCTCTTCCTCAGCTGAAAAAAGAATCGAAGGGCCATCTTCAAGGTAGTGAAGCGGACGGCGCAGCTGCATCGGACTCACCTCTTCACCCAAGGCAACTGCCGCCTCGAGCTGCTCAATTGTGAACCTGCGGCGCATGCGCGCTGCTCTCTTGAGCTCTTGATACCTCGCCTCGAGCTGATCCTCTCCAGCAGTGGTAGCGCTCTGCTGCGCCACCTGGGAAAGAGGAGGAAGCTTCGGCTGAAACCGCTGCAGATGAGGGGTGGCGACTTTGATGAGACCCTCTAGCAATGCCCTCGTCTGGCTGACATCTCCAAGATTGACATTCACCTCGCCAAAACGATCAGGCTGGCTGCGGATCGGAAAGAGGGAAGGCAGCTGCTGACCTTGAACCAGCCCCTCTTCTCGCGCAGCCACGATTGTCCAAAGTAGGGTGCAGAGCCTCCTCTCCTCCCGAGCCCTCGCCCCCGTTCCATCGCCTTCGGAAGAGAATAGACGCATCTTCAGCCCCCACTTCAGCCTCTGAAATTCCATGCTGGCCGTCTGGGCCTCTTTTGCCGTGCGGTAGAGAGGGAAGAAGAAGCGCGACACCTCCGACTTCTGTTGGAAAGGATCCCATTCGCGTCGGCCGGCTATCAGCCGCCCTGTCAGTGGTTGATCGATTGTCTTGACATGCCGGCGTAGAAGCTCGTTCAGCTCTTCATCACCCACGGGACTCAGTGCCTCTTGCGAGGCGGCGGGCGGAGTTGCTTTTCTGTCCCCTGCAAAGGGATGAATCTGCGGATAGATGCTAGGAGAGGCGCTAAAATAGGGGGCCAGTCTCTGCTTGTAGAGGTCTGGTTTGATCCTGTTCACAAGGCGTGAAAGGCGCGCAAACTCAAGATCGCTCAGCTGCAACGAGGGAGGCACTCTCCCCTTCTCCGATAGGTAGGCAAGAAAAAGAGCTGTCTCAGCTGCAGGAATCTGCCCACGCAATATACCCAGCTTGCCGCCCTCTCCCTTCAGGAGATGTTTTACCCGACTGACAAAACGGAGCTTAGCAGCAGCTACAGCGCCTGCGTAGTCGAGTTGACCCAACATGGCTGAAGCGCTGCTTTTTCTTGAGCGCGTAGCAAGGAAAAAGGCCTGAATCTGCTTCAGGTTCTCTTTGGTGAGGTCGCTTCGTTCTAGCGGCATCCTACTGAGTAGCTCACAAGCCAGCTCATACTGCCCTGTCATGAATGCCTGCTGGGCTAGACTGAGGTAGGCGGGAAGGCGGCTCTCCTCCTCGACCGGTTCGAGCTGACCTGTGTAGGGCAGAAGATCGAAGCTGTCGTAGGAGCAGCTCTTGCAATTGATGTCGATCTGCGCCTGGAAACGGAAAGGTAGAGGTGGCAGCAGCCGATGCAGAATGAATGAAATCACCTTCCCTACAAGAGCGATCCAGGCAGCAAGACCTTGGTGATCTCTATGCAGCTGCATCCCTATGCCAATCTGATCGCTCTTAGGCACCAGTAGCTTCTTCGGCAGAGCGGCGTCGGTGGGATGCTTCAGCACTAAAGAGAAAGGCACCCTCTGCTCGGCAGCTGTTGCGGAAAAATCGACTACATATCCCTGATACCGCGCATCGATCGCCTGCAGCTGATCTCCCACCACCTTAAACGAGAGCCCTTGATAACGGGGCAGTTCGACACGGACGATCTTCCCCTTTTCGAGCCAGAGAAGCATTTTCGAGGGATGTTCGAAGCGAGCTAGATGCTTAAGCATAGGATGGTCCACACCAGCTGCCGAAATCAGCTGACAGGGTTTACCCGAACTCTCCTCCCTACAATCGAGAAGACTCTCAATCTCTATCTTCTTTCCAGTGGTCTTGAGGCGCACTTTGAAGAGCAGATTCCCCTTCTCATCGACAGAGTAGGCCTGATGCGGATCGTTAGGGTCGACGTAGCTCTTGGCATCCAGCAGAATCGAGGGAAGCGAAATAGAGGGAGAGAGATCAATCACTCCCAGCAGTGCCGCCATCACCTTGATCAGCTCGGGCAATTGAGCTAAAAAGTCCTTCTTCTTGCCCTTTGAACCCCTTCTACTGCCAGGGCCCTTTCCTGTCAGCATCTCCTGCACCTTCTTCATCAGCTCACCAGCAGGATCTTCAGGCTCAGGCAGCTGGATCGCCTGCAGCTGCTTTCCTTCCGCAATGGCTGGCAGCGACCTGTAATAGCGAGAGCTGCCGTCTGGCTGCTCTTCGATGCGACAGGGGCCTTGAGAGGTGCCGAAGCTGTAGACCTTCAGCCCCTCTTTTGTCTGCTGCGCCGTGGCCTGCAGATGCGTCACATCGACCAGATCGGCAAAATGACGCCGGAACATAGGTTGTGCCACCACCTCGGCAGGTAGACTGATCAGCTCGAGTCCAGAGAGGTAGCGAATCGATCCTGTCTCCAGATTGATCTCATACTGCTTGTTGCGGAAGATAGGCAGCCCCTCTTCCCAAGATCCTGTCCAGTCGGAAGAGTCGAGAGGAAGCATTTTACGCGCACAGATGTCGTCCAGAATCGGAGCGTAGAGGCCTATGTTTTTCTGCCCCTCATCCGCCTTCAATTTCCTCCAGAGCTCCTGAAAGCGCAGCTCGATCCACCAGACCTCTCTCTGGTCGATCTCGAGTAGATTGCCCGTAGAGTGCTTGAAGAGGGTGTGGCTGGTGAGTGCATCTGCAATCTCTTGATCGGTGAGGCTATTTTGACTTAGTAGAAACTGTAGCTGCAGCGTCAGAGCGTGATGCAAATGAGACGAGGCTGTCCCGTGATTCTGTACAGACTTCACCACCTCCTGAAGAAGCTCTCTCTTTTGCTGGAAAAAGCTTAGAGTCCCTAGCATCTCCCCCTCAGAATGGATCTCATTGTATCTCTCGTAACACTTCTCCAGACGGTGGGAGAGCTCTAGGTAGAAGAGAAGATGGGGAAGATAGCGCGTCTGTTTCTTCTCAAGCGCCTTCTCTCGATATTCAGCTATCTTTGTAGCGAGATCGGCAGGTAGGTTCTTCCAGAAGAGATGAAGATGTGGGGAGAAAGAGAAGTTGTTCCGATGGAAAAAGGCCATCATGAGGTAGTTGCGCACTGTCGGCTTCGCCAGCAGTGAGGGATTACTTTGGAGGAAAGCCCACACCTCCGTCTGCAGCCCCTCCTTGCGAGCCAGCAGCAGCAGCTGCCGCATCTGTTCGGTGGAAAGGTCCGACTCTGTCTGCGGAGAGGGAGGGAGCAGATCGGGAAGAGCGAACTCCTCTAGCGCCGAGTTATGCCCTAGCGACCTCTCCAGATCCTCTCTGAGGTGATCCAGCGCATTCCAAGGATCGTGCTGCGCCGCCTCCGAACCATCCATGTTGGCGCCGCCGCTATCGTCATCGAAGATGCTTCTGCCTCTTCCTATCACCCCAAGCTTCTGCTTCGCCGCCACCGCTAGATCTGGCGTGAGAGGCAGCATCCAGGACCATTTCTGCTTGGATACAAACTCATATGAAGTGGGCTTACTTTCATCGAGACTCGGCTTTCTGGCATAGAGCTGCCACATGTAGGGCTGGCTCCTCTCAGCAGCCCTCGCCTCCTCCACCTCATTATCCCACTTCTGTTTAGCAATGGCATGATCGAGCAGCTCATCATCCGAGGGGCCCTCCCCCCCTACAAGACTCAGTATTAACTCTCTTTGACGCAGCAGATAGCGCACCTTGTCCCTTAGCTGTTCTCGATCAAAACAGGTGATTTTCTTCTCTTCAGGACGAGGGATATAATCGGAGCGATGGTCTCTGAGCAGCAGATGAGGGTCTGGACGCCAACCCTCCAACATACTACCGTTGATCGTCCAGCTGCGGATCGTGTAGTCCTGAAGCGTCGCATTGAGAGGTGTGCAGCGGGAATTGAGCTGAAGCAGTACAGCCGAAAGATGTGATATGGCAATGCAGGCGTCGATGGGAAGATGCGGCCGTCCCTTCAGCTGCTCGACTAACTGAGCGGAAAAAGCGCTGATCTTCTCCATGAGCTTCATCGCCTCGTTGCTACTCACCTCTTTCCACTCATCCGGAAGAGAGCGGCTCGAGAAGTACTCCACCAGCTGATAGAGAGAGCGACTCTTAGCAAGCTCCTCCACCTTTCTCTTGAACTCCTCTTGCGATGATGGCCTCTCTATAGAGGTGGGGATAGGCTCTGAGCGCAGATCTACTCTAGAAAAGGCGGCGCTGCGGGAGGCGGGCGAGCGCACTTGAGAGGGGTCGAGTGTGGGCTTTTCTACAACGGGTAGATCGGCAGGGGGAGCCACCTGAGCGAGGAGGCTCTTCTCCATTTTGCGGCTGTTCATGCTCATCTTCATGCGCCCCAGGGAGGGAAGCTCCTCCTCCTTCGCCTCAGCGAGCTTTTTGTGCACCACAATCAGCTCCTGCGCCACTTCAGAGAGCTGCTCTTTTGTCAGAATCCCTCTGTTTTGTAGCCGCAACGCCTTTTGGCTAACAGTACGCAGCATGCTATCTACCGCCGCAAACTCTTTCCCCTGCTTGCCTAAACGATCTTCGTACTCGTTTGCCATCTTGAACAGCAGTCCCAGATCGCACCTCAGTCGCATCAGCTGCGCCGCTGGTCCCCTCGCCTCTGCAAGGCTCTTTTCCTTGCTTACAGCCTGGAGATGGTCTAGCGCCGTCCAGAAGGTCTTGACCACATGGTTAGCCTTGGCTCCCAGCTGATCGGTCTTGCTGGCCAACAGCTCCTTACGATCCACCTCGATCTTTTCACGGCAGGGTTCGAGATGACTTGTCAGCTCGCATAGATGCTCGGGCGTAAACTGATGGCCCGCGAGTGTAGCGCGCACCGCGGAGTAGGAGAAGAGAGCCTCCAGCCAACCCTGATCGATCAGAGCTGGTTCTGCGCAGTAGCTCACCCCTGTGACCACCTTCTCCTTCTCCAGCAGATCCACCTTCGCTACACCTGTCAGCGCAGCCATGGTGGCGCTGTCGCGGCTGATGATGGTGAAACGCATCTTGCCATCTGCCTCGCGCTTGAAGAGAAAGAAGACCCCGCGGTTGCCATCCGCCAAGATCAGCCTCATCTGCCCTGGCTTGAGAGAGTGGACCTCTTTAGCCAGCTCTTTCGCCTTCTCCTTACCAAACTTTTCGGTGAAGGCGCGACCGGTCTGATCCAGCACTACAGTCTGCTTTCTGAAGAGGTTCAGACACTCTTTCACCTCGGGCGAAAAACCATTCTCCCGGCTCAGCAGAGGCTGCACCGCCTCGATATAGGTGGCAAGGGGAAGAGAAGAGAGCATCCCCCCTCCTCCGAATAATAGAGATTCGCGACCTATCGAGCGGCAGCGCTCTGAAAGAGAGGCCACCTTGGCAGAATCAACCTTTTTTAGCGGTAGTATATACTCTAGCAATCTTTTTATTAATTTTACAATCTTGCGAGCAAGAACTATAAGGAAATTATTTGACTTCCCACTCAATCGCAGGCTGCTGACCGCTCTATTTTTGGCAAAAAGCGACCCCGCTGTTTCAGGATCCTCTTTTTTAGCCTCTTGAGGCGCCTCCGTCTTGTTGAAGCTGAGGTACCAGGGCTGCTCTGTCAGCTCTTGCTGGGTAGAGATAGTTTCTGTCGCTGCCATACCGCCTTTTCAACTCTGAAGTGCAACGAATATATCTGAAATAGAATTTAAATGGCCGCCTTTTCAACTCCGAAGTGCAACAACGGTAGCCTCCATTTGGCACCCGTTGAAGACCTCTATGGGTGTCCGAAATTGTAGCACCTTCCGAGGCCGATTGTTAAGCCGTTCCTCCACAAGAGCAATAGTTTCATCTGGCACCAAATCAAG
>DAHXNQ010000108.1 GCA_027365315.1 Rhabdochlamydiaceae bacterium
GGAGATACTTTCTCCGCTCGATTTTAAAGCAAAAATTTGACATCGTTCTGGATAGGTCAGATGATGGTAGCCTCTGGGCATACGTTCCTCCTGGTATGTTTCTAAAAAAATCACCATAGAGTTCGTAGCCATCTCTGACCACTTTCTATTTTAGTCTATTTGTTGCACTTCACTGTTGAATGGGCCTTTTAATTAAGTCGTTTTTGTGATATCTTCTATGGGAATTTTAATGGAGGACATTATGGCTGCAGCTGCTGCATCGAACCCACCGAGGGTCATCTCAACGGAGAAGAGGGTCATCTCAGCGGAGATTCAAGTTACGAAAATAGAAGAGGGCAAAATACCTCAAATTTCTAAAGAGAGCATGCTAGATACAACATTCCTGGTAGGCACTTTTCTATATGGTCCTATTCAGCAGTCTCAAACAACAAAGCAGATCCAACAATTGATGGAACGAACCAGGCTCAAACCTCCGACTGCTACCCTATCGTATGAACTTTGGACCGTCAAAGATCAGCCAGAGGCAATCGATGTAAAGATGCATTTTGTAGCGACGAAGTGGAAAACAAGCCATATATACTTCCCGCTCGCCAGGCTCAACCCATCTAGTCATTCTGTTCCAGCACATCTACATGGTCGTATGTACAATGTGGAGTTTAATAAAGATTTTGAAATACCAAAAGATGATACGACCTATACCGTCTGCTTCTATGATATAGAACAAAAGCCGACCTCTACTGATAACGCGAACAAAACATCAAATGATGATCTCAGCAACAACGAGATAGAGGAAGAAGCTCTTCCATGTCCTGTTGAGGAGAATCAGGAGAATTCCAGCGACAACGAGATAGAGAAAAAAGAACCTCCTCTAATGCCTTCTACGAAGAATGGGCCACCAGAGACAACGATCGATTCTACCCCCCCTAATCCAACAGACATCGACCCAGTCAAGGATAAGAAAGAGGTGGATGAGAAGAAGGGCGACAAGACAACTAAGCTGCCGGAGACAAACGACAAGCAGGCTCCGTCAAATAATGAAGAGCTCCCCGCCCCAGCTAAGTCGTTTCCCTGGAACTTCATCGATAAGGTGCTATCGATTCTAGCCGCCCCCTTTAAGCTGATCGCCTCGGCCTTCAAGTGGCTGACAGCCAAGACCGAAGCGTAGGGCTTTCTTGACAGATGAGGTAGTTGCAAAACTATAGGCCCCTAGCAAAATCGCCCTTTTGCCGCCTCTTGTCACCGTTCTTCCTCGCCTACCCTCTCGGGTATGGTCTCGTCAGAACGGCAAGGGGCCAGCAAGCTGGCTCTGACAACGGACAGCAAAATCATCGATTTTTCTAGGAGCCTATAGTTTTGCAACCACCTCAGATTCTCTCTCTTTCTAGAGGCAGGTGATTCCTGCCTCTTTTTTTGCCCACCAACGCCCTCTTGACCTCACTTGTTAAAGAATTTTTTTTCATATTACAATAAACTAGAGTGGGTGGAGCATGCAGAAAAAGGGGCGCTGGTCTTCTGAAAAGTTGACCAAAGCCGTAGAGATACAGAGCAGTCGATTTAAAGGGCATCTAGAATGGCTCGAAGAGCATATGCCGCCACGCTTCTTTGACGAGGTGGATAGCTCCGAGGTGATGCAGGTCACCCATGCGCTGATGGCCTTTGACGAGCAGGAACAGTTTTCGCGCATCCATCTCAAAAATAGCGCCATTGTCCTCTGCCTTGACAGCAACGATGCCGACCTTAAGATCCTTGAGCACTATAAGATGCGCGGCATCCGCAACTACCGCGCCTTTGTTTCGAACGCCCCCCCTCTAGGAAGGTATACTACCCCCCTTCGCATCGCCATGCTCCATTTCACCCACTTTGCCACCGGCGAAGCGGAGGCAAGCGCTGAAGAGAACCTCTCGCCCGACTACCGCAAAGAGATCCACTCCATCCTGAAGAGCCGCAATCCCGAGGTGAGCGCCGAGGAGTTTGACAAGCTGATCGCCGGCATGGATGCCCGTTTCGAAAGGGCCATGCCGCCTGAGCGTCTCATCATCGCCCTCGATATGTTCCAGAGGGCACAGACCCGCGATAGTTGCCAATACGAGGCCCGCAAGAATGAGAATTGGAAAGAGCGAGAGGCCCCCTCGCTTCAGATCGTGCTGGCCTGGAAAGGAGTGAGCAAGCGCAGCTTCCTCTACCGCATGGCGCGGGTAACCCATCGCCACCATCTAGTGATGCGGCGCGTCAGCGCTACCTATGTCGATCCTTATGGTCCCTCCCCCATCCTGATCATGTCGCTTGGTATCAATGGTCAGAGCGGCAAAGCGGCTTGGGAAGAGGCCGATCTGGACGATTTTCTGCGCGAGCTGGCCACCATCCCCTATTTTGAAGGGTACGAAGAGCTCGAGGAGGAGTTTGTCGAGAGCGGCCTACTCAGTGGCAACCTTGCCAACTTCCTCAAGTGCGCCATCTCCTTTGTGCATCAGGCGCTGCTGCATGCCGACCCCAACCTCTATTCGATTGCCAATATCCAGGAGGCCTTTTTACGCCACCCGCAGCTAACGCAGATGATCTGCCGCGCCTTCGAGGAGAAGTTCGATCCTTTGCGCCATAATCTGGCCACCTACGAAGAGACCCGCTTTCAGTTTCTCAGCCTGGTCGACGCGCTCGACACCGGCAATGAGGCTCTCGATACACGACGCAAAAATGTGCTGAAGCAGGCGCTCGCCCTTGTGGAGTACACACTCAAGACCAATTTCTATCGCCATAACAAGTCTGCTCTCAGCTTCCGCCTCGACCCAGTCTACCTCGATGCCCTACCCTACCCTCGAACCGAAAGATTCCCCGAGCTTCCCTTCGCCATCTTCTTCTTCCAGGGGATGGATTTTATTGGCTTCCATATCCGCTTCCGCGATCTCTCGCGCGGTGGCCTGCGCACCGTCTTCATGCCACGCGCCGAACAGGCGGCTAGCGAGCGTAATCAGCTCTTTGCCGAGTGCTACAACCTCGCCTACACCCAGCAGAAGAAAAACAAGGATATCCCCGAAGGTGGCGCTAAGGGAGTGATCTTCATGTGCCCCTACCAGCGGCTCGAGCAGGAGAAGGAGATCCTCACCATCGAGATGGAAGAGGGGGGCATCAGCACCGAGGAGATCGCCAAAGAGTGCGAAACGTTCCAGAAGCAGCAGCGACTCGAAGCGCTCTACCATGCCCAGCGCTGCTACATCGAAAGTTTTCTCACCCTCATCAACTGCGAACCAGATGGCCGCTTGCGTGCCAAGGATATCGTCGATTACTACGGCCACCCCGAATATATCTATCTCGGTCCCGATGAGAACATGCACAATTTGATGATCGAATGGATTGCCGACTATAGCACCATCTGCCACTACCGCCCCGGCAGCTGCTTCATCTCCAGCAAACCGGGCGCCGGCATCAACCATAAAGAGTTTGGGGTCACATCTTTCGGCGTCAACTGCTACATGGAACAGGCTCTGCACTTCTTAGGAATCGATCCTAAGAAAGAGCGGTTCACGATCAAGATCTCCGGAGGTCCCGATGGTGACGTGGCGGGTAATCAGATCCTCAATCTTGCCCGCTTCTACCCTAAAACGGCCAAACTCCTCGCCGTCACCGATGTCTCGGGCACCATCTTCGATCCTGAAGGTCTCGATCTCACCATCCTCTCTGAGATGTTCCAAAAGGAGCAACCGATCCGCTTCTATCCTCCAGAAAAGCTATCGGAAGGGGGCTTTCTCCTCGACCTGCGTACAAGGCGCGAACAGACCGCCTACGCACAGCAGACGCTTCTTTCTCGCAAGAGGGGGGGCACCGTCCAACAGGAATGGCTCTCAGGTAGCGAGATGAATCATCTCTTTCGCACCAACCTCCACCAGACCCCCACCGACATCTTCATCCCCGGTGGTGGTAGACCCCGCACCCTCAACGAAAACTCCTATAAAGAATTCCTCGATGGCAACGGCAAGCCCACCTCGCGCGCCATCGTCGAAGGAGCCAACCTCTACCTCACCCCTGGAGCTAGACGTCTGCTCGAGGATCTGGGGGTACTGATCATCAAAGATAGCTCGGCCAACAAAGGGGGCGTCATCTGCTCCTCCTTCGAGGTGCTAGCCGGTCTTGTTCTCAGCGAAGAGGAGTTCATCGCCAAGAAACAGGAGCTGATGCAGCAGGTGCTTGAGAGCATCCGCCTCAGAGCTCTGGACGAGGCACGCCTCCTGCTCTCCACTCATCAGGAGAGCGGCCAACGCTGCACCGAGATCTCCGATATCATCTCCGAGCGGATCAACTCCTACATGTATGAGGTGCTGGACCACCTCACCCCTCAGACCCTCTCCTATAGCCTAGACGATCCACTCACCCGCGCCCTTCTCAACTACTGCCCCGCGCTGCTGCGCCGCCACTACAAAGAGCGCGTCATCGAGCGCGTACCCGACCTACACAAAAAGGCGATCATCGCCTGTCACATCGCCTCGCGCCTGGTCTACGACCGCGGCCTTGCCTGGCACCCTACCCTTGCCGACATCCTCCCCATCGTCGCCTCCGACCCTTCTACCGGCGGCTCCCTCTTGCCCTAAAGCAGCTGCTCGCGAGGGAGCTCGGTCTTATAGGCGGATTCACGAACTATCCCACCCAGCTTAAACAATATAATGTACTGATTATCAGTCATTTATGGCAATTTCCAGCACTTAGTTGTTGAGAGTGCTAATTTTTTGCTGGACGGCTCTGGCTCTCATTGGTAGAATGGGAGGCGGAAAAGGATAGATGCCAATGCGTAGCATGACCCGCAAGCCTGCCCCCTCTGGAAAGCCTGGTAAGGACGAGAGAGAGCGGCTGATTCTAACAGCCCTTGTAGACCTTTATATCAAGACCGGTAGACCCGTGGGGTCTGAGGCCCTGCGCGAACAGGGTCTAGAATCGCTCAGTTCAGCCACCATCCGCAACTACTTTAGCAAGCTGGAGATGCAGGGATTTGTCTCCCAGGCTCATACATCTGGTGGCCGCATCCCCACTGCCAGAGCCTATCGCTGCTATGCAGAGGAGCAGATGGCACTGGAGCAGGGTGCGGAGTCAGAGGAGGCGCTGCTGCTGAAGCAGGAGCTCTCACACGACACGCGCAAGGTGGTGCAGTATCTACAGGAGACAGCCGAGCTTTTAAGCGAACTCACCTCCTGCCCGGTGCTTCTGTCAGCGCCGCGCTTCGACCAGGATATGGTGCTCGACATTCGGGTGATGCCAATCGACGAGAGGCGTGCACTCTGCCTGCTGCTGACCGACTTTGGTATTCTGCATACAGAACTGCTCTACCTATCAGGTGAGCTCCCTCCTGATCAGCTGCAAGACTATATCTGCCACCGACTGAAGGGCACGGCTAAACCCAATCTGACCGACAAAGAAGAGAGCTACGCTGCCCACCTCTATAGCGAGGTAGCGCTGCGCCAGATCATCAGCCACAGCCAGTTTCAGCAGTCTGATCTTTATAAGACCGGCTTTGCCCATCTGCTGCACTATCCCGAATTTGCCGAGGCGACCTTGCTGACTCATGCGCTGGCGCTCTTTGAAGATGATCAATATTTGCGACAGCTGCTGGCGGTCACTGAGAAAAAGGGAATACTAAGCTGCTGGATTGGCGAAGAGCTTCCCTCCCATGTGGGCAACGATAATACCCCCTGCGCAATCGCCATCATCCCTTACGAAATTCATGGTGTGGCGGTGGGGGCGGTCGGAGTGCTGGGACCGATGCGATTGCCTTACGCGCGCCTCTTTGAGCTGCTGCGCGCCACCTCCGAAGGGATCTCGGAAATGCTCTCAAAAAGCCTCTCAAAACACAAGCTGACCTACCGCACACCAAAAACTACACTACCTAATACTCTCGAAACCGGATTGCTGGAGCATCAATGAGCGAAACAGAAGAGACAGTTGAACCACCAGAAAAGATAGAGAATCCTCTTGATGAGGAGGATTACCAGGAGAAATATCTCCGCCTGCTGGCCGAGGGTGAAAATATGCGCAAGCGATTGCTAAAGGAGCGGCAAGATTTTGCGCGCCTTTCAGTCGAGCAGATGGCCGCCGACTTTCTACCAGCGATGGACAATCTAGAGCAGGCGCTCAAGTTTGCCGACCAGATGAGCCCCGAGGTAAAGAATTGGGCGATGGGATTTAGCATGATCCTCGCTCAGATGCAAGATGTGCTGACTCAGCATGGCATTCTTCCCTTTGAGTCGGTGGGAAAACCGTTCGATCCCCATCTACACGAGGCGATCGAGATGGTGGCCACAGACGAGTGCCCTAGTGGGACTGTGGTGAAAGAGATGGTACGCGGATATCGCAGTCGTGAGCGCACCGTGCGCGCCGCTAGAGTGGCTGTATCCAAAGATTTAGAACAAAAAGAACCCAAACCAGAGTAAACATCATGAGCAAAGGAAAAAAGAAATACATCATTGGAATTGACCTGGGTACCACCAACTCCTGCGTTGCAGTGATGGAAGGCGGCACTCCCAAGGTGATCGCCAGTGCAGAGGGCTCGCGCACCACCCCATCAGTGGTGGCCTACAAAAGCGGCGAAAGGCTGGTCGGTATTCCAGCAAGACGCCAAGCAGTCACCAACCCCGAGCACACCGTCTTCTCGGCTAAACGATTCATCGGACGCAAATTTTCCGAAGTAGCCGAAGAGATCAAGCATGTCCCCTACAAAGTTGAGGCGGGCAAGAATGGCGATGTAGTGATCAATGTGGATGGCAAGGTGATCACCCCCGAAGAAGTGGGTGCTCAGGTGCTGATGAAAATGAAAGAGACGGCAGAGGCCTATCTTGGCGAAACCATCACCGAGGCTGTCATCACCGTTCCCGCCTACTTCAACGATGCCCAGAGACAGTCGACTAAAGATGCGGGAAGGATTGCAGGCCTCGATGTGAAGCGCATCATCCCCGAACCTACCGCGGCTGCTCTCGCCTACGGCCTAGACAAGGGTGAGGAGAAGAAGATCGCAGTGTTTGACCTAGGTGGTGGAACCTTTGATATCTCCATTCTGGAGATTGGAGATGGGGTGTTCGAGGTGCTGGCTACCAACGGCGACACCCACCTGGGCGGCGATGACTTCGACCATGCGATCCTCAAGTGGATCTTGGAAGAGTTCCGTAAAGAGCATGGCATCGACCTAGCCAAAGATAAGATGGCGCTGCAGCGTCTGCGCGATGCTGCCGAGAAGGCGAAGATTGAACTCTCTGGCACACAGACCACCGAAATCAACCAGCCCTTCATCACGATGGATGCTTCGGGCCCCAAGCACCTAGCGCTGACCCTCACACGGGCCAAGCTCGAGGAGCTGGTACATACGCTGATCGAGCGCACCGTCCAGCCCTGCCTCAACGCCATCAAGGATTCAGGGATCAGCAAAGAACAGATCCACGATGTGATCTTAGTAGGAGGCATGAGCCGTATGCCTGCTGTTGAGCGCAAGGTGAAGGAGATCTTCGGAAAAGAACCTCATAAAGGAGTGAACCCCGATGAGGTGGTGGCCATTGGCGCTGCCATTCAGGGTGGAGTGATGACAGGCGAAGTGAAAGATGTGCTTCTGCTGGATGTGATCCCTCTCACTCTGGGAATCGAGACGATGGGCGGCATCATGACTCCGCTTGTCGAGCGCAATACCACTATCCCGACGCAGAAGAAGCAGGTCTTCTCTACTGCCAGCGACAACCAGCCAGCTGTTACCATTGTGGTGCTGCAGGGTGAGAGAAAGATGGCGAAGGACAACAAGGAGATCGGTCGGTTCGACCTGGCTGACATCCCCCCTGCTCCCCGCGGAATGCCTCAGATCGAGGTGAGCTTCGATATCGATGCCAACGGTATCCTGAATGTGTCTGCGAAAGACACCAAGACCGGCAAGCAGCAGCAGATCCGCATCGAGGCCAAATCGGGCCTAGATGAGAAAGAGATCCAGCGTATGGTGCGCGATGCTGAAGAGCATGCCGAAGATGACCGCAAGAGCAAGGAGCATGCAGAAGCACGCAATGAGGCAGAATCGCTTCTCTTCCGCGCTGAGAAAGCTTTGAAGGATCATCGCGAGAAGATCCCAGCCGAGGTTGTCAGCGAAGTGGAAGCCAAAATCGAAGCGGTGAAAAATGCCCTCAGCTCGGGAGCCGAGGCGGCTCTGCTGCAGAGGGTCACCTCGGAGCTTGGCGAAACGATGCAGAAGATCGGCAGCTCGATGACCGAGCCACCTCCTGCTGGTGGTGCAGCACAGCCCACCAATAGTGGTGCCGAAGAGGCCGAAGTGGAGATTCTGGACGACGAACAGAAATAGTCTAGCCACCTAACTCCACAACAAAACAAAAACCCAGTCCCTAGGGACTGGGTTTTTTTTATCCAATGCGGGGCTTTGTTGCACAAATAAGAACTGTTATCAGACTAAGAAGAAAGTTTCATTCGTTCGAGCAAGCTTATGTTGCAAGAGTGGACCGTCTCCGACTGCGATGAATCCATCCTTGTCGTCCGGGTGTGCACAGCACTACCCGGCGCGACTAC
>DAHXNQ010000036.1 GCA_027365315.1 Rhabdochlamydiaceae bacterium
GCCATATGGCGACCATTGTTCTGGATGATCCGTCAGAATCTCTGCTGAGAGCGAAGAGCCTTCGCGCTACCGCTCTCGCTAAAAAGAGTCTCTCACTTCATGTAGTAGCTCTCTTTGCCGAAGCGGCATCGGGTCAGCGTACCGCACAGACTTGCTACCAGCGCGATCTCAAAGAGCTGGCGCAGCTTGTCGACTCAGGAGCGCTGCCCGTCTCTACGCCCCAAGTTGTGGGGCCCCTCTCACTCTCTTCTGTCCGTACAGCCCACGACCTTCTGGAAAGCCACCGAGTCAAAGGGAAGCTGGTCTTAAGCGCGCGCGAGGGATGATGCTGAATTTCTAATCTGCACAGGCATTACATTCTGTGTGAGTAGCAACTCATGGGTTAGCTGCCTGTTTATTCATTTTATTGCGATGAATCAGAAACTCTATGCGCTCTCTGTATTTATCTCCGATATCGATGTCGTACAGATTGGCTATCTGTAAGGCATGAAGCAATAAATCTGGCAATACCTCATCGATCAGCGGGGAAGGATTCGCTTCTTTCCCATGCTCTTTGACATCGACATATTTTGCGATCATTCCCATGGATTGCGAAAGATGAAGGAAGATATGCCGGAGTTTTTCAAATCCACCATTAATATCCCAATTCGTCTCATCAAACATCGCCTGGATCTGCTGGGCCTCTGCAAGGCTGAGCGATCTATGGGATGCATCCTCTTCCCCAAAACAGGGGCTGGCAGAGAGGGGAAGCGCGATAGTAATGATTGTGCATAGAAGAGTGGATCTGCATAAACGGAGCATAAAACCGACCTGGTAAGTGGATCGCTGATGAACAGCGAATATAGCAGGTGGCGTTCTATTCGGCTTCTAGATTCAGCGAAGTCTCGCCTTCCAGCCCTGTCTCAAGGCGATCTCTCTTGTCTTCGAGATACTCTTTTGCTTGCTGACACTGGTTGGTCTGCTCCTCGCAGAAGGCGATCTGTTGCTGGATTGCGGCCAGGTCCTCTTCATTCTGAGCCAGTAGCAAAACCCTGAGGGCGTAAGAGCGCGCTCCATCGAAATATCGAATCGACTTTTCTAACAATGCGATTGCATCGTCAAGATGGGCAGGATCGAGATCACGACAGGCGAGAGAGCCCGCTTCGGAAAGCTCGATGCTCTGCTGCCAGAGAGAGAGAATCTCCTGCTGGGAGGCTTTGGTGCGAAGTTCTTGAAGGTGAAGGCGTAGGCTGTTCAGAAGAGAATTGGAATTCTGTTCGCTCTGCTGGCAGAGCTGCTTGCATGCTTTCTGCCACGCCCTCTTACCATGCTCCTTGCGATCCTTTTTGATCTTTTTGTAGAGCTCTTGATAGCAGACAGAGAAGCCTTCGTAGTGACGGATTATCTCGCTTACCAGATTGATGCACTCTTCGATAGAGGTGCCAGAAGGGAGTTGGTGAAGTCTCTCTAAAAGAGCGTTACCTTCTTCCCATTTTCTGTTCAGTTCTTGGCTAAGCTCGTCGCACCGTTGGTGGGTGGGAGAGTAGTATTCGCGCCCCAAGACCATCTGGTGATACAGATCGGCAAAAGAGAAGGCGATAAGGAGCCGAGGAAGAAAGAGAAAAAGAAGAAGCCAGCGCATAAGTGATTGATCAATATTTACCTGAATTGAGGCAACTGTGGCAAGCCTGAAATGTCAGATGCTTATGAGGTCTGAAATCTTAAAAGGTTTACCGACTAGGGATGACGCGGAGACCCACCCTATGGACCCTCGCGCCACCATCACCACCTCATCGGCAGAGAAGAGGTTGCTTAAGGTTGCTTCCACTTGCGCTCCTAGAACTTTTGCGTAGAGTCGCTGAGCTTGATTATCGCTACGAGTGGTAACAAGAACATGCTTGAGAGTAGAGCCTCTTAGAGCAAGGGCCTCCTGGATCATTGCTAGAGACTGTTGGATCAAAGCGGTCCCAACCCCTTGTCCGCGCCTGCTAGCTTGTACGGCTATCTGCTCTAGTTCTAGCACTGCTTCTTTGCGAAAGCCGCTCTTTTCAACCCACTGGATGTATCCGATCACCTCGCCTTCCAGGAGAGCGACAAACTGCCTGATGCGGGGGAAGGCCTGGAAGTTGCAGACGATCCACTTCTCCGACATGGTCTGTCTGGAAAAAGCTTCATGGTGCACCAAGGCCATGCCAGGAAGGTGGAATCTGCTTGTAGGTTGGATTATGGGTGCCATGGAAAAGCCCGGCTTGCTGTTTTGATGCTGTCCGAATCTCGGCATATCCTGCGCAAGAGATACTTAAAAAGGGTAATCCGATCAGTAGCTTCATAGTTTCTCTCTCTCTGAACCAACTACCTTGCGTTAAAGCGAGAAGAGACAGCGTCCCAGTCGATATTCGAAAAGAAGGCATTGATGTACTGGGCACGATCGAGCCCATATTGGGTGATGTAAGCATGCTCAAAGACATCCATGATGAGAATGAGCTGGCCGGTGGCTAGATGGCCCACATCGTGTTCATTGATCCAGCAGTTGATCAGCTGCTTTTGCTGGGCATCATAGTAGAGAATAGCCCAACCAATCCCACGCATCAGACCTGTGGCGATGAAATCCTTTTTCCACCGATCAAAGCTGCCAAATTGCGCCGTGATGGCTGTGAAGAGGGCTGATTTGCTGTCGAGCGTTCCTTTGCCACCAAGATTGTCGAAATAGAGTTCATGCAACCTCATTCCATCAAATTCCCATCCGAGGCGCCGTTTTAGCCCCGCGTAATCATAAGGGGATGTCTCGCTCTCTTCTTTGAGTGCATTGAGCTTCTCAAGCAGCTCGTTAGTGTTTTTAACATACCCTTCATAAAGCTTGAAATGCATTTGCAGAAGCGCGTCGGAGAACCCATTCATTCCCATCAGCCGCGAGTAGTCCTTTGCCACGTAGATCTGGCCAATGAGCGTCGAACAGGCTAAGCAACAGAGAAAAAGAAGGCGCATAATCTCCTTCATACGGAATCCCATACGAGAAAGCAAGAGAACCCCTCGTCCTGGAGACGATTTATTTTTTATTCTAGGATATTATACACGCTAAATACACCAAGATTTAATCAACATAAGTTATACAACTAACTGTTCTGATATACCAAGAATCTCTGTTGGCCCGCAGAACTTAATTTCCATATTCGGTCTTATACCTCTGGCGCCTCTTCATTTGCATTTTGCTTGGGAAGTAGCGGAGACTTTTCGGCGAGATCAGGAACCTCTGGCTCTTTATCCTTTAAAGTGCAACATGCTGAGTAGCAAGGAAAACAGTGAATGCTACAGCCCTTTTCAACAGATTCTTCCTCTGGAAAGAGAGCTCTGAATTGTGGATCGAGTTCATCTAGAGCCGTCTGAACGACAGCTAGGGTATTTTGGCGCGCATCGTTGAACATGCCTCTTCCTTCTTCAGGGTCATCCATACGGGTAATCCTGCGTTCAAGAGCCGCCCAACTTAAGACCACATCATAACGTAGAATCTGCCGCCCCGTGCTCGATTTGTTCGATGAAGGTGCTGTCCCCAGCTCGACATTCATCTTATTATAGAGTTCCCTAGCTCCTGTTGCATCTAGGTTGTTCTTTTCTAGATCCAGGAGACAAGCTTCCATCTTGGTAAGAAGGCTCATCTGATCGATTAAGGTGCCCAGCTTGTTTACTCGATCTTGAACCATCTTAATGGTTTTACTATCTGCCATCGTTTTGCAGTAGATGAACAGTGTATAGGCTGCCGTAAGCAGCCAAGCGCCGGCAGTGAGAATTGTCAGGTATTTGACTTTCCGGGGAAGTGAAGACCACGCCTCGATAACTACCCAGAGTAGCAAGCATGCGCATCCTCCAATTGCAATAGCCGGAGAGGTCGCTATCTTCCTCCAGATGCTCTGTCTCGCACGTTCTACTTTCTGCTCTTCCTGGATTCTTACCCTGTGCGCATTACCGAGAAGCATCCCTCTCTCCTCCACACTTGTTTTTCTCAAAGGCGCAGAACCGCTACTAGTTGGTAATTCCATAAATTTACCCATCGCTTGGGAGTGAAAATGCCCTCACACATCTTTGTGAGGGCATTTATGATAGTCTGTGGAAGGTTTTTTTTCCCCCAGCTCCTAGAAAAAACTGCTTATCGCGCAGAATTTCAGCCGGCTAAACTTAAGAATGCATGATCTATCCAACTGCAAGAGAGGCGCTGAAAGTAGAAATGAGTTGTAGAATGGTTGCAGCCGGCAGTGGTTGCTTGGGGTTGCTACCTGCGCTTCGATAGAGATTTCAAAGCGATAGAGAGTGCTTCAGGGAACCAGGCGGTAAATTCATGAGGTTCTGTCAGAAGAGCATTTTCTAGCTCTTTCATATCGATCCATTTGAATGCATTTGCTTCTTCAGGATTCGGATGAATGTGGGAGGGATGATGAAAAGCGGCAAAGACATGATCGATTTCATGCTCTGTCATTCCATTGCCCACATCTGTTTTGTAGTAAAAAGTTCCCAAGAACGAGATGGGGCAAGAAAACCCCATTTCTGTTTGGAGCCTGTTGCTTGCTGTGATTTCTATGGGAACATCTGGTTCTGCATGGCCGCAACAGCTATTGGTCCACAACCCTCCCGAATGATATTTGTGAAAGGCTCTTTGCTGCAAAAGGAGTTGAGAGGCCGATTCTACTTTGCGAAAAATGAAAATCGAAAAAGCGCGATGTAGGATTCCTTTTAGATGGGCATCCTTTTTCTCTACCAATCCAATTGGTCTATCAGAACGGTCAACCTCTAGGAGGAGGCTTTGACTTTCTTGAACTGCTCCCATAGATGACTGCTCTCTTCAAATATTTGGCCCGACATATGAGATGGGGCAACTTGGACTTGATACCCAAGGCCCAGCGGGTTATGAGTCCGCAGGGCGCCTACACCTGGCAACAAATCGCATGAACCAACAGCAGAAGAATAGGGGACTTATGGACTTTTGATCTACGGCCATCTTTTGGCCCTTAGTGGTCCGCCAATGGTCATTTGGTGAGTGGGCAATCAAGATACCTTACGGGTCCAGGCGGGCCAATTTGCGCAGTGTGTTTAAGATGAGGGGTCTTTCGGTGGTGTCCATGGAAGCAAAGAACTTGGCATTGACCTGCTCGATGGCGGGAAAGGAGCGCGTCAAGATAGCTGCTCCAGCAGGAGTGAGTACGGGGTGTTTGCTTCGCTCATCGGATGAACGCAATCGGTCGATCAACTGTTTGGACTGAAGTCCGCGCAAGATTTGAGAGGTGGTGTTGGGGTCGAGCCCAGCGTGCTTGCCAATTTTTGCCTGGCAAGCCTGTTCTCCTTCGCTTGTGAACCAACCAATACTAGCGAGAATGACAAATTGAGGATGAGTGAGCCCGAGGGGGTCCAAAGCCTCCTCGATAGCCCTACGCCAGAGGGTGCTGACTTTCCATAAGAGAAACCCGGAGCTTTCCTCGGGGCCGCGATGAGGGGTGAGGCGGGAAAAATCGAGAGGTTCGTTATTCAATGGTCACTCCCATTGTGCCTGCAATAAGGCAAAAATCCTCATAGGGGATAGCAAAGCAACCTCGCCGAAACGGAAACCCCCAACGACGAGGATCTTTGATGAAAGATAGCTGCCCGATGAGCGGTTCAATTGACACCTCTTTTGCGGGGTAGAAGGTAACATCGCGGCGCCATGGAGTAAAGTCAGCGCTAAGGGTTACAGTGTATGGCTCTGTGGGTTCTATTTGTCCAATTGCCGTGAAGCGACGGCAGGGTTCTTGTTCTCCAAATACCTCGGTGGGCGAGTAGTAGATGATCCAGTCATTTGGGGCCATCTGTTGTAAGGGCCTACCTTTTCCATGGCAGACCTGGCAGATGCCCTCGCTGACCCCTCGCAAGACATGCTGACGGCTTGCTACCCCAATCCAATAACGCATGTCACGCCTCTTCGCTGGGATGGTAGACGCGAATTCGGTTCTCTAATTGCGCGCAAGAGCCCTCATTTTTTGCCTAGGGAGTAAGAAATATTCCATTGTTCTCTCCGGGGTCTTTTTTTGAGGAGGAAATACGCCTCTCCTCGCCCCACCATGAACTCCGAATAAAACGGGGTGGCAT
>DAHXNQ010000101.1 GCA_027365315.1 Rhabdochlamydiaceae bacterium
AAGTAAAAATTCTACATCGTTCTGGATAGGTCAGATGATGATAGCCTTTGGGCATACGTTCCTCCTGGTGTATCAAAAAATCACCATAGAGTTCGTAGCCATCTCTGACCACTTTCTATTTTAGTCTATTTGTTGCACTTCGCTGTTGAATGGGCCAAAACAAGAAACTCCCTCTTGCTTAGTAAGGAGAGCGACGTTTAAAATGCACCCTTCAGATTCTTGATTTTCAGGAGTATTTTCCATGACTCGCATGAGCAAACAGGGAGAGAGGCGAGCTAGGTCCCCACGCCGCTGCCGCCCCCCTAGCCCCAAGACAGGATCCAAAAAGGATGCCCTTCCTAGCGGATATAAGGTGCACAATAACGCAGTCCCCGAGGGAATGGCCCTCTTTATCCCCAAGATGAGTTAGAGGTTTTTGAGCTATGTCCAGACATCGTAGTTACGGAAAGTCCAGCAAAGCTGCTAAGAAGCGCAACGTCCTGAAGCGGTACGAAAGAATCGAGGTTCTACGCGAACAGGGAAGATGGAAGGACGGGGTGAACAAAAGGGTCACCAACCTTCCTAAAACCAGGGTAGCGTAAGCAGCTTTGATTGCTTCTTTGGCTGGTCTGCCGATCTGCCCTTCTCAGAGGAGGGCAAAATTTAAGATTACATTACGCAATGAACAGAGCGATCTGCCCATCTCGGCCGCTTCTGTTGCAGCCTCTGCTCGCCATGAGCTTGCGGCTAGAGATCTTCCCTCTTGTGAGCTGGTTGTCCATCTGGTGAGCGAAAAGCGCATCTGTCAGCTTCATGCCGATCACTTTGACGACCCCACCTCCACCGACTGCATCACCTTTCCTATCGACGACATCAAGGCTCCCCCACCCGGAGGCCTCCCCATTTTAGGCGAGGTATTCCTCTGCCCTGCCGTGGCTGTTAGCTACTGTAACGAACATGGGGGCGATCCTTATCGCGAATGCACCCTCTACCTCCTGCACACTATCCTTCATCTACTTGGCTTTCGGGATGATGAAGATGAGGCAGAACGCGCGATGCGCGAAGAGGAGCGCCTCGCGCTGAAGCGAGCCGAGCTGGCAGGATCGATGATCAAGCGCGGCAGGGCTCCTATCCGATTGAGCTTTTAGAAGTTTTTCTATATTGAAAGGATATGCTGATTCTCTCCCTTCTTGCGCTTGTGGGCGCCCTCACTCTTCGAACTCTCCTCTCTGCGCTGCAGGCGCTGGGAAAGGTGTGGGCTGAAGAGCTATGCAGCAGAAAAGCGAGTAGCTTTCTTCTCTGGCGTAGATTCGTGCGCGCTGGAAGGTGGGAGACTCTACTGGAGGCGATCCACCTGGGAGAATGGCTGCTAGGACTCTTCTTTGTGGGACTAGCGCTTGCTGGCAATGCTCCGCGTCTAATCAAGCTGAGCATCGCCAGCCATCTCAGCTTCCTTGGTGGATTTGGCCTGCTGCTAGGACTGCTTTTCTTCTTAAGCGCGCTGGCAGGTCGCTTGGGCCGCAAACATGCTAGCCATCTACTGCCTCTCGCCGCTGGGCTCTCTCTTCCCTGCCTCTTCCTACTCACCCCTCTTCTGCTGCTCTGGGTTGTTTTTGTGGCGCGCGTCCACCCTCTTAAATTGGTCGAGCCAGCAGCTCCCACACCACAGCAGCTGCGCCTGAGACTCTCCGAGCTGCTCCATGAGGGGGAAATGGCCGGCCAGGTCGATCCCAAGCTGATTGGAGGTCTTCTCTCCTTTCAGGGAAGGATCGCCCGCGAGGTGATGGTCCCCCGCATCAACGTCTTCAGCCTGCCTAGCGAGACCCCTCTGCGAGGAGCTCTCCACCTCTTTTCACAAGAAGGCTATAGCCGCATCCCTGTCTACGAAGAGACTGTAGACCAGATCATCGGCGTGGTTCTCTACAAAGATCTACTGAATGTGCTCGCCCGCAAGGTGGATGAAGGAGATCTCGCCGCCTCTTTGGAGATACCGATCCGCGACCTTCTAAAGCCGGTGCTCTATGCACCTGAAACCAAGAAGATCAGCCATCTGCTGCAGGAGTTCCGCCACAAGCAGGCGCACCTAGCGATTGTGGTGGATGAATATGGCGGCACTGAAGGAATTGTTACCATCGAAGATATCCTCGAAGAGCTGGTGGGCAACATCGAGGACGAATTTGACATCGATGAGGAGAAGCTCTTTCTTTCCATGCCTGGAGGAGACTGGATCGTCGATGCCAAAATGGGGATTCTGGACATCGAGAAGGAGCTAGGGCTCCATCTGCCAGAGAATCCCGAATATGACACCATCGGCGGCTATGTATTCCACAAAGCTGGAGCCATTCCTATGAAGGGCTGGACCATACATCAAGAAAATTTCGAACTTGAAGTGCTTAGCTCGACAGACCGCGCCATCGAAAAGATCCGCATCACTCCTCGTGGCTAGACTTGCCACGATAGCCCCATTTGCGGTAGATTCCCCTCGTCTTCAGATAGAGTGGTAGGGGTATGCGCAGATCTGTTTCTGTATGTGAACCGAGCGTAGCCGTAGCAGGTGAGGTGCGCAACTGGCACTTCTCTTTCACAACCGCTACCTCTCTTCCCAAAGGGGCCCTGCTGCGCTTCCAACTGGGAAGTCGAGGCAGGCCGATCGACTGGGATCTACCCCAGGTGGCTGCCCGCACTACTAAGAACGCCATCTGGGCAGAAATGCCCGGCCACGCCAAGATGGCCGCTGTCGAGATTGAAGTGCCTGGACAGGCTACCCCCCTCTACGAATTCCGCTTACCCTCCGAACTGAAGACCGGCGAGACCTTCACGATCTGCCTAGGCTCCCCCGATCCTGAAAAGGCGGCCACCCACGGCTGCCGCGCTCAATGCATGGTACAGAGGCGAAGACCCTTCTATCTCTATATCGATCCCAAGGGAAAGGGAGAATTTAAAGATCCAGAAGTCTTCACTCTCGATGTGCGGGGAGGCAGGCTGCACCATGTCCGTCTACTCACCCCCTCGATGGTCTCTCGCAATAGGCGCTTCGACATCTACGTACGCTTTGAAGATGAACATGGCAACCTCACCGGCAACGCTGCCGAGGGAACCCTGATGGAGCTGAGCTACGAGCATCTCAGAGAGAGTCTCAGCTGGAAGCTCTTTGTGCCCGAGACCGGCTTTCTCACCATCCCCAACCTCTATTTCAATGAGGCAGGAAACTACCGCATCCAGTTGATGAATCTCCGCACCCAAGAGAAATTCTCTTCGGGACCCATTCGTTGTCTACAAGAGGGCGATCTGGCTCTCTTCTGGGGAACGCTGCATGGAGAATCGGATCGGTTTGATTCGCACGAAAGCATCGAGATGTTCCTGCGCCAGGCGCGCGACGAGAAGGCCTACCATTTTATCGCCACCTCCCCTTTCGAAGATACCGAAGAGACCTCGAGCGAGGCGTGGCGCCTCATCTCCACGCAGGTGGCTGAATTCAATGAGGAGAGCCGCTTCAATACTCTGCTCGGATTTCAGTGGTTTGAAAAATCGCCCGAAGAGGGTCTGCGCCAGCTAGTCTACTCTAAAGATCTGCGCCCGCTCCTGCGCAAGAAAGACTCGAAGAATAGCTCTCTTGGCAAAATGTACCGCGCTCATGCACCGAAAGAGCTGCTCTCGATCCCCTGCTTCACCATGGCATCCGGGTTTGGTTGCCACTTCACCTCGTTCGCCCCCGAATATGAGCGTGTAGTCGAGATCTACAATGCCTGGGGATGCAGCGAGTGCACCGAAAAAGAGGGCAACCTCCGTCCTATCAAGTGCGAAGGAAAAGAGGGAGTCATCGCAGATCCTAAAGGATCGATCCGCGCTGCGCTGAATCAGGGACATCGATTTGGATTTGTTGCCGGAGGATTGGATGATCGTGGAGTCTATGATGGACTCTACTCGAGCGGTCAGGTGCAATACTCTCCCGGCCTCACCGCTGTGAGAGCGCGTGAGCACACCCGCGAGGCGATCTTCCTCGCTCTGCAGGCGCGCCACTGCTACGCCACCACAGGAGCCAGAATGGTGCTGGAGTTTGCCATCGCCGGCATTGGTATGGGAGAAGAGCTCTCTACACAGGTGAAACCGGGACTGGTCTACAACAGGCACATTACCGGTTACGTGGTGGGAACCTCCCCCCTCGCCGAGATCTCCTTCATCCGGTGCGGTCAGTCCATCCACACCATCAAAGCCAAGCCAGGCGAGTGGTTCATCGAGTTTGCTTTCGACGACTCCGAAAGCTTGCCCAGCATCGCTCTTACCCCTGATGGAGATAGGCCTCCTTTCGTCTACTACTACCTACGCGCTGTTCAGGAAGATGGAGAGATTGCATGGAGCTCCCCCATCTGGATAGATCTCATTGGCGAAGGGCTTGCTCCCCTTCCTAAAGCTCCCACCCGCAAAGGCAAAAAGTCCTAAAGAGATCTTAAGCTCGCTAAAGAAGCGAGCTTAAGATTTAGTAAGAAGAGGCGAGATATTTGCGATAGCTCACCATGGCGTCCTGGAGGGCTGTCTGGTGGCTTGAATCTTTAGAGTTATAGCTGTGGTCCAGCCAGCGATTGACCACTTCCCAATCGCGCTGCGGCTTTGCAATGGGATCGATGACGATGAGATGTCCATCGATGAGATGCTTCACTAGTAGTTGGTAGAAGAACTCGCGGTCTTCTTCATGTTTCACCGCTTTCAGCGCCACATCGATCCCTTTCTTCAGGGATTCTTTCTTGTTGAAGTCAGGTGTTTTATCTGATTCTACTGTTTTGATGGTTTTGCTGAGCGCCTTCACCTCTGGAGAGAGCACCATCCACTCGATCAGCATACGAACGGGAGGAACCCAAGAAAATAGACCGATTAGCGATAGAAAGATTCCTCTGACAATCCAGTAGGGTATCAAGATGCCATCCTTAACGCCTGTCAGGATGGCGATAAGGGGGCTGCCTTCAGAAGTGGAGAGCGTACTTTGATCACCCCCTATGCCAGGAGGGAGTCTAGTCGAAGGGGACGACCCCTTCTCCGCTGCCGAATTGTTGGGTGCTGTAGAATCACTACTTCGAAGCGCCTCGAGAATCACAGAAATCTCCTTGAATGACTTTTAGATCTCTTAGAGAATAGCCTAGAATTTCGATTCGGAACAAGTTAAAACATTACTATGCAATCCATTCTTCTCGCCTCTTCCTCTCTTCGGAGAAAAGCTCTTCTTGAAAGATTAAAAATTACATTTACACAGATAAGTCCCCCCTTTGATGAAGAGAAGGTCCCTTTCGAGGGAAATCCCAGCCACTATGTGGAAACCATAGCCCGAGGCAAGGGCGAAGCGGTCTTGGCCCTCTTCCCGGGCGAACTGATCCTCTCGGCTGATACTACGGTCTACTGCGAGGGTAAGATCTACAACAAGCCCAGTAACTTCCTCGAGGCAAAAAAATTTTATGACGAACTCTGCGGCCGCACTCATGAGGTCTGGACCGCTATTTCTATAAGAAACAAAAATTTATCTATAACTAAATCACAGACCACCGCCGTCACGCTGCGGGCTCTAACGAAAGAACAGATCGAAATCCTCTTGCAGAGGTTTCCATTTTCCGACAAAGCTGGGGGATATGCAATCCAGGAGTGCGGAAGTCTCCTTGTAGCCTCAATCACTGGTTGCTATGACAATATTGTGGGGTTGCCACTGGGTCTTCTCGCTGACTTATTACAGGAGTTTGAGGTTGATATCTGGAAGTATGTATAGATCTCTCATCGCCTCGATTCTTCTGCTGGCGCCGCTTTCCGCAAACGAGCTCTCTCTGCAGCGCTATCGCGTCACTTACCTGGCGCAGGCGGGCAATCTGACAGAGAGCCTGGCTCTCTACCAGCAGCAGCGCACCGCTAGTGGTAAGCATGACTTCGAGATTCTGCAGCAGCTGGCCATCATCATTCTGCAGGAGGGGGCCAAAAGCGAAGAGCCGAAGAAGCAGCTGCTCAGCATCTACGGGTCGAGCCTGGGCGGTATGCTGCTCTCTTTGGAGATTCTAGAGATGGGCCTGCGCTCCCCGATGGAGCAGGCGCAGCTGGCAGCAGTGCACTATCTGGGGCAGATTCAGGATGACTTTGCCGATGAGCTGCTGCTGCGCGCCATGTCTTCTGATTCGTTCTATACCCGTTACGAAGCAGCGGCACAGCTAGCCCTGCGCAAGCATCCGGCTGCGGTGGGACAGATCGAATCTTTGATGAATAAGCTGCGCAGGGAGTTTCACTTTCTCTTTGCCGGGCTCTTTGCCGAAATCGGCACCAACGAGGCGATCGGTCCCCTGCGCCATCTGATGCAGGATCCCATCCCCTACAATCGCGTTGCCGCTCTTCTGGCGACAGCGCAGCTAGGGCGAGATGATCTGCTACCTGCCATACGCGCTGCTGCCACCCATAACGACCTAGGCGAGCAGGAGGCGGCGGTGATGGCACTGGGGATGTTGCGAGATTCAAAGTCGCTACCTCTGCTCCACAAAAGCACAACAAGCCCCTCAGACGATGTGCGGCTGGCATCACTGCTGGCTCTGCATCGCCTGGGCGATCTAGAGGCTGGCAAGCGCATCCTTGAGGAGGCAAAGAAAACGATGCGCCCGCAGGCGATCTCCCTGCTGGGCACCCTCGATCTGAACAGCATCGAGGGAAGCGAGGAGTGGCTGGTCAGCCTACTCACCCACTCCTCGATACAGACCCGCGTCAATGCGGCCATGAGCCTACTTCATCAGCGCAACCCCAGATGCCGCAATGTCCTGATAGAGATTCTGATCCGCGACACAAGAGATCTCGCCTTCCTCCCCAACAGCTCGCACGGCAGGTCGCTGCCCTTCTGGAAGGTGCTCTCTTCGGCTACGGCTCATCAGAAGCAGATGGGGGTTGATCTGGTGGAGTTTTCGGTGGGGATGCGCGAGCGGGTGCTGGCCGAGTGCATTGAGCTTCCTGATGCGGAGTTTTTGCTGCTTGCCGGGAGGATCTTTCGCTCGGGCCAGACCGAGCTGGTGCCGATGCTCATCGAGCTGCTGCTGAATAAAAAATCGCCCGAAGCGCTTGCCCTGCTGGAGGCGCAGACGCAGGCGGCCGGAAGTCCTCTTCTACGCTGCTATAGCAGCCTCGCTCTGATGCGCCTGAGTCCCTCTCAGGAGCATGCCGCTCTCTTACGCGAGTGGGTGCTGGCACATGCGCAGCAGGAGATGATCCATTTTCGCCCCACCGCCACCTTCGAGATGCGCGCCGACCAGAAGTTTGAGCTAACCCCCGCCGAGAGCTCCCGCCTCCTGATTGGAGCGGTCAGTCTGCTGGCAGAGGGTCACTCCGAACCGGGCATCGATCTCATCTTAGAGTTGATTCAAAAAGGCCACCCCAGCAACCGCTACGTCTTAGCGGGCCTGCTGCTGCATGCCCTTCAATAAGAACTGTTATCAGATCTTAGAAAAGGTTTGGTGCATACGAGCAGACAGATGCTGCAAGAGTGGAACCAAATCTTTCTTCTCGGTCTGATATTAGGCAGGTGGCTTGCCAGGCTCTTTCTCGTTCAGCGGCTTGAGAGGATAGTAGCTGCATCCACTCAGCCCGATGTAGAGCATATTCTTGGCGCCGTAGGGGTCGGTCGGATGAAGCTGCGACAGGTTGTAGCCGCTGGGATAGAGGCGACCATCTCCCCCTTGCAGGCCATCTCCTTGTTCGTAATAGACGCCGACTGTCATTCCTGCTCGATCGGGAAAGCAGCTTCTGGCAAAAAGATCGATCTCTAGAGGTCCAAACCAGTTTCCTGTACTCCGCCCCTCACCGCCATAATCACGGGATTCGTATTTGACTTTGATGTTATCGGCATAGCGCTCCACCAGTCTCTCATGCTTCTCGATAAACTCGAGGGCACTCTCACATTTTAGAGGCATACCATCATCTTCTGATAGTTCTCCTCCTATAGCGCAATTGGCATGATCGTCTAGTGCTTCATAAAACTCAGTTGGATCCTTGGGATCCAGCTTAGGCCATTTCTTGCAAAGCACCGCTGTGATCGGTTCTGGAGTGACCTTCTTGTGCTCCCCCATAATAGAGGAATCATCCACTTCAAGATGGCCATTCTTAACTCGCAAATAGGGAAGCAGCAGATTGGGATTGTCGATGAGATGTTTGGCCATCAGCTGTCTAGCCACATCGATCGCCTTGTCGACTGTCGGACCTATATAATACCTGCTGCAGTTGGTGGGGAAGTAACCTTTCGCAATACCAGCTGGAAGGGCCGCTTCGATATCGGGATGAAGCTGCACACCCGAAGCAATCGCCGACCAGATCAGCGCTGCTGGGGCACAGTCACCGCAGTCGTGGCGGTTGCTATAGTTGGAGAAACGCGCTTGCACAACCCGTTTCATCTGCATCGCGGGAACATCTTTGATCACCTTGTCCACAGGAAGATCGAGCACCCGTTCTTGAACATTTGGAGGTTTGAAGGAGCTGCTTGACCCCTCTTCCTCATGGACATAGGAGCCGATCATCCCGTGCCAGTTAGGAAGCAGATAGTGCACCAGCTCAAATCCTCTCTTGTAGCAGCCATCAGCGAGATTCCAACCGGAGGAAGGTTTCCATCCAGCTGGAAGGTCGTCAGAACGGCTGGTGGCTAGCTGCACAAGAGCGGTCGCCAGATCCTCCGCTTCGCTCTGGCTGGGCGGCCTGCTGCCAAATGCCTCCCAGAGATCCCAAAAGTGGCTGTTGATCAGCTGAAGACCTGTATCCGAGGTGCCGGTCAGTGGGTTCTCCGAGATGCGGTAGGGGTTGTCGGCGGGGAAGTTGAACTTCAGCTCCACCCAGGGACTCAGCCAGAGGCTCTTCTCTCCCTTTCCCTGCACGCAAGCGGTGAGCAGCTGGGAGAGCAGCGAGGCCATCACCTGCTGGACCTGCTTTTTGTTGGGGTAACCCTCTTTGGGAAGATAGGTCTCACAAGCCTTTTGCATGCAGCGGGTCGCCACATCAGTGAAGCTGGTGCACTCTTTCTGCCAATCTGCAAACTGCGCGAGAGGGGGGGCCTCTGCAAACGGCGCATCGACTGTGCGATCGACCTCTAACGACTCGCCATAGCGACTGTAGAGGGCCAAGGAGAGCTCTAGGGCGGCATCATAGACCTGCTGCAGCTCCTTTTGATCAGGCCTTTTCTGTTCGATTATGGCCTTCCTGAGAGTGGCGAGATCTTCTGGAGAGAGTGCTTTCAGCTGCCTAGAGAGCTGCACCGGAGTGGCGTGGTAGCTCTCGGAGCTGAATGGATCGACATGGCCATACTCTTTGTGTAGGTCTGGATTGTAATCCTGCACAATCACCCCACCCCACCTAAGTCTGGCGCATCCCCTATTGCCATCCAACTTTCCTGTCAGAACTCCCCCGCAGGTGTCGGCCGATTGCGCGCTTTGCATCAGATTGAATAGGGCGAGAGTCCAGTAGGCCTTGGGCTCTTTAGCCTCTTCGGAAGAACGGGTCAGCGCCTCGCGCAGAAGAGAGACCACATCGAAGTGGATCTGGTAGGGATTATTCTTATGCAGCTCGGTCAACTTGAGCCTGGTGAACGTGGACTGTTCGATCGAAGTCTCCAGCCTTTTCTGGCTCGTCACACCTCGCAGGAATTTGGGATCGAGCTGTAGAGTCGCTGAACTCAGTAGAAGGGCTCGGTGAAATAGTTTGATGATTAGCAGAAGAGGCTGCAGCACCATTAGGGCAATCTTCACAGCCAACCTCACAATAGCGGAAGAGCTCTTGTCTTCTTGCCCTGCAGGAAGATCTAGCGTCCCATACTTGCAGGTGGCGGGATCGTAGTGGATCTCCTTCTTATGGGCACCAAGCGGCCTTTCGGCCAGATTGATGATGCCATCCACCACTCTATTCGGCAAAGAGGGGGCGCTTTCCCGCCTGCGGAAGCAGGGAACCGCAAATGAAATCTGGACCGGAGTGGGTGCCGCAACCTTTGTCATAATAGAATCATCTGATTAAAAATATTTATGAGTATCTTATACTAAAATTGCATAAATGGCCAGTTCAAAAAGAACGGGCCCATTCAACAGCGAAGTGCAAGGCCCATTCAACTCCGAAGGGCTTTGTTCTCGCCTTTTCAACTCCGAAGTGCAACAACGGTAGCCTCCATTTGGCACCCGTTGAAGACCTCTATGGGTGTCCGAAATTGTAGCACCTTCCGAGGCCGATTGTTAAGCCGTTCCTCCACAAGAGCAATAGTTTCATCTGACACCAAATCAAGTCTCTCATACTTAGGTAGATATTGACGAACAAGCCCATTTGTGTGCTCATTTAGCCCACGCTCCCACGAATGGTATGGACGGGCAAAAAATACCTTTGCATCAAGATGTCGGCCTATTTCGATGTGGTTTGCGAATTCCTTCCCGTTATCCGCCGTGATCGTGAGCACCTTCTCCTTCACTGCCCCGAGCCGATCTGTTAACGCTAACCCCACTTCCTGGGAAGTTTTACGACCAGCTTTCTTGAGCAAAGTCAGCTTCGACCGACGCTCCACCATCGATACAATAACACCCCTGTGTTCACTGCCAATGATCGTATCGATCTCCCAGTCCCCTATACGCTTTTTCTCCTCTACAATCGATGGCCGTTCAGCTATGTCAACACGCCCTGGAATACATCCTCGACCAGCTTTACCATATCCTCGCCGGTTGTATTTCTTCCCTCGATGCCGCAATTCTCGATACAGGTCACCACCACGCGCCCTGTCCTTCCGTATATGCTTGTAGATCGTTTCATGGCTCACTCCGCTCTTGCTATCTCTTCGAAGCCGTCCCGAAATTTGCTCTGGGCTCCATTGCAAGCGTAGCCGCTCCTCGATCAAGACTACCATTTCTGGTGTCAT
>DAHXNQ010000055.1 GCA_027365315.1 Rhabdochlamydiaceae bacterium
TAGCAAAATCGCCCTTTTGCCGCCCCTTGTCACCGTTCTTCCTCGCCTACCCTCTCGGGTATGGTCTCGTCAGAACGGCAAGGGGCCAGCAAGCTGGCTCTGACAACGGACAGCAAAATCATCGATTTTTCTAGGAGCCTAAAGTTTTGCAACCACCTCTACTTGATAATGCCTTCCCGTTTGGTTGTCAAAAAAAACCGTACTACTTTAGCTGCTGGGGATGAAGCCCTCTGCACCGCCTGGGTGGTCAAACACCCTCGCTCCAAAGGTTCCCGCTAGGAACATATCCAGCACGGCGCGGAGATGGTCGGGGTTTTCGGTCAGAAGTCCGGTGAGAGGACCGATGGTAGAGTGCAGCTTGGCAGCGATGTTCTGCTCTGTCTGCTTGGTCAGCCAATTGCGCGCGTCTGTTTGATCAGGAGAGGAGGGTGCTTTCTTGGTTTCAAGGAAGAAGCTGGCTAGATCGGGCACTTTCTGAGCATCTGACCATGTTTTTAGATCTTTCAGCTCTTCCTGGAGATTGGTGACCTGCCCTGCCAGCTGCTTCTCTAGGGCGGTGTTTTTCTTCTTTAGATAGATCTCGACCGCAGAGAAGGCGCTCTTATACGTCTCGTTTTTGGCCTCTCGAAGATTTGTCTTTAGGGTAACCTCTTCTGGGCTACTGCCATCGATGAGAGGGAGCAGTGCATCATGGGCAAGGGTTGGTGCAGTAAAATTGGTGCACTGGGCGATTCCATTTTCATTGGCACTGTAGCGCTGATTCAAGTTTCTGATCTCTTCGAAATGTTGATTCATCTTCTCGATATGGGTGCAGCCCAGCTCCTTCCAGATTTGGCGCTCTCCTGGAGAGGGGTGTATAGAGAGTTCGGCAGCCGTGGTCTCGAGGCGGTGCGCAGCTTGCATGGCCTGACACATGAAGTTTCGGAAATGATACCCTCTATGAGTGGTGGTGGGGCTAGCCAGCAGTGTTTCGAGCTGCTTAAGGGGCGCTTCGATATGGGGCACCTCTGTTTTGATCTTTTCCTGAATCTGCTTCAGCTTCAGCTTGATCTCAGTGGTCACGATCTCTTTATCGTGCATCTGCTCGACAGCCACTCTTGCCACGCGGCTGCTCAGCTGGGTGATCGCATGTTGCAGCAGCGTTTCGTTCATTTCGGCATCCTCATTGGTGCGTCGCTTGCCGTTAGAGAGGGTGGAGTTGATCTTCTTGAGGAAGTTGGCGGCGATCGGTTCCAGCCTGCCCAGCCTAGCTAGTTCGGCCATCAGTAGAGGAAGCTTTTTCGCTAAAGCCTCTTCCACTTCGTGGGCCACTAGAGCATTGATCTTCTCGCGCACTTTTCCGGTTGAGGTGCCGGCTCTGCCCGCTTCGGCTAGATGCTCGGGCGTGGATGCCTGTGTGACCAGGTCGGAGAGGTCGAGCGTCTGCTGGATGATGCTGACCAGCTGTTTGCGCTCTGCTAGGGTCAGGGGAGGAGCGCCCTCACCGTTTGCCTTTGGATCGAGGCTCTCTTTCAGGGCGTCGCTGGCAGCATTGAGAATCTCTACAAGAGCCTCTGTGACAGCGCAGCGCACTTCGAGGGCGCCTGCCGACATCTGATCGTCGGTGCGCACCAAGCGATTGAGCACCACACTGAAGGGGTCGGCCTGACGGAGAGGAGGGCGGATGGCGTAGAAGAGCCCTTTCTCGAGAAGCCAGCCAGGTATAAACAGGAGCATCTTTAGAATAGGAGCAGCGACTGTCAGCAGTAAGTTCCAGGGAGCAAAAATCAGTGTGATTAGTTTGATCTTACCTCGTGGATCGACGCGCAGAAGATCGGCCAGGAATCCAGGAAGGTTTCTGAGATTGTAGTAGCTCAGCAGGTTCTTCAGCAGAGACTCAGCTAGCAACTTCGAGATTTCGGAGCGCTTTTGACCGTAGAATTTGCAGTTGTTGTAGTAGTCGTGCTGGGTGGTTTCGAGAGATTTTCCCTCTTGTAGGCCCTGTTCGATGGTTTTGTGGTAGTGGGCCCCGTAGAGCATGGCGACTGTTTCGCGCAGGAGTGAGATCGCCCCGCGCCTGATGTCGAGAAACTTGCGCTCGCCCATCTGCTCGTTGAAGTAGATGGTAGTGTTTTTTTCGATTGCGGCGAGAGGCAGTGCCGCTAACAGTTTGATGATGGGACGCAGCAGACGGAAGATCAGCAGAATGGGGAATCTGCGAAAGAAGCTCACCTCACTCTCTTTGCACCGCTTGTGCAGTGCTGCGCCCACATCATCCTGTCCCACAATAGCGGGCACATGGTCGATGGAGATGCCAGCTAGCCAGCAGCAGAAGCCGACAACGATGCTATCGGGCAGCAGCTTCTTGAGATGATTCCATTCGGAGCGCAACGACGGGGCCGATTCAGCTTCAGCCTCCCCCATGATGTTCTCGAGATAGCGCAGGTTGTGCTGATTGATGCGGGTGTGGTGGTTGTCTCCCGAGCCTGGAATGTGTAGGGCAGCGCCCAGGGAGAGCTCGTTGTTGTTGAACAGATCGCAGCAGGTGGTCCAGGCCTCTTTCAATTTCTCCCAGGAGGGGTTTTGCTTCACCTCTTCCAACTTAGTCACGGCGGTTCGTACCAGCTCTTGAGCCTTCTCGTTACCATGACCCTTCAGCTGTCCAAGGCTCCAGATGGCCACCGCGGCGGAAGCTTGAATGGACCTTGCTTTCATCTCGGGACCGATACAGTCTTTTAGCGAGTTGAAGAGCTTTTGCAGAGAACTCTGCTGCGTTTCGGCAACAGGTGTGGCCCCATTATTTACGGCCGGTGGAGTTGCTTGTGTCTTAAAGTTGTCGTCGACAAGCTTCTGTACCTGGGTAGCGAGAGCTTCGATGGCAGAAGAGATGGCCTTACCAGATCCTAGATGGATCGCTTCGACAAAGACTGCTAGAAGTGGAACATCTGGAGCTGGAGGAATTTGCGCATTAGCAGGGGGTTCTTGTCCATTATTGTCCTCGCGATATTTCTTTTTCCAATTGGCTTCATGAATCTCTTGATGTGTTCGTTTCAGTGCCGCAAATTCGTCCTCGCCCAGGATCTTTTTCCCAACGAGCTCTATGTCGTTGAGTAACTCTTTCACCGCTCCCGCACCCGCTTTGCCCGCCGTTGCGTCGCCTAGCGCGTCGCCAAACCTTGCGAGAACCCCCTTCTTTCCCTCCGTAGGAGTAGTCATCATTCCTCACATAATTTTAAGGCCTTCTATGTTACCATAAGAAAGGTTAATCTTCTTCATAATAAATACTTTAGTAGATGTTTTTTATGTCAAATTCGCATGAGGAGCAGCGCGATCTGCAGGAATTAAACGAATTGGTATCAATTGAAAATATTCTTCACAGCGAGGAGGGCTGCCCCTGGGACCGGATGCAGACCCTCTCTTCGGTGCGCTCCTGCATTCTGGAGGAGGCGCATGAGGTGCTGGAGGCGGTGGACGAAGGGGACCCCGAAAAGATCGCCGAGGAGCTGGGCGATCTGCTCCATGTGGTCCTTTTTTACGCCAAGGTGGGAGAGCGCGAGGGACTCTTTCGCCTGGCCGATCTAGCGCGTCGCGTCAGGGAAAAGCTGGTGCATCGCCACCCCCATGTCTTCGGCGATGAGAAGGGCAAGAGCATCCCCGAGATCGAGCGAACTTGGGAAGCCAAAAAGAAGCAGGAGAAGGCGCACTTAAGCCGCACCAGCGCCATGGATGGAATTCCTAAAGCTCTACCGGCGCTGATGCGGGCGCAGAAGATGGTGAAGCGGGTGGTGAAGCGTATGCCCGAGATGGCTCTTGGCGGTGAGGGGCTCACACATAAGCTGCTGGAGCTGGTGAAAGAGGCGGCTGCCCAAGAGATCGACCTAGAGGGAGAGCTGCAGCGCGCTTTGATCGATCTCGAGGTGAGGTTCCGGGCAGAAGAAGAACGGTTGCAGGAAGAACAGAATTTGCGCTAGAAGAGGGAGCGTGACTCGATTACGCGCTCTTTTCTGTGCTAGCATCGCCTCTCTGTCGCTGCCGCTTTCTGCGGGCAGCACAGGAGAGGAGTGGCTCTCTCGCATTCTCGAGCTGGGCGCCGATTACCTTCTCATCACCCGTTCGCAGTTTCAGCACGATTCGCTTGTGGTAAACGAGGCGATTCCCGCCACCAACATCACCATCGGTCACCGGTACAAGACTGTGGTCTCCACGCAGGGGCTGGGCAGTGGGATGGGCTACGAGTCGGGGCTGCAGCTGAAGGCTGCTTTGAAGGTGAGCCACCGAGGCGAGCTATCAGCGCGTACCGCCTTCCTCTTGCAGCCCTGGGCCCACACCAAGAGCGTTCATCAGCCAGGGAAGCTCGATTTTCCCTTTGATAATCCCAACTACACTGTCGATTTCTACCACGCCGACAGCGCAGTGGGCAGCTACAAATCCTACTATGCCGAAGGGTCACTTGCCTACTTGCGCTATGCTGGACCCAGAAGAGTGCACCGCTTTTTCTTTGCCTGGCTGGCGGGGTTTCGCGGAATTTTCTTGCGGGAGACCCTCAGCACAGAGTTCACCAAGACAGTCTCTTTTGCTCCTCAGACAGGTATTTACAAGATCCACACCAGCAATCAGCTCTACGGGGGTGAACTGGGCTTTCATCTGGGATATGACTTCATGAGGCGCTGGAGCTGGCAGATTCTCTTGAAGGGGGGACTCTACGGCAACGAGGCGCAAAGTAGCGGTTTCCTGAACGATCAGGGGGGCACCGTGGTGCTGCGCCGATTTCACTCCCGTGAGTGGGTGGCTGCCGGCACCATCACGGGCGATGGTTTTGTCTCGTTTCGCCCCTTCTCCTACTGCGAGCTGCGCGTGGGCTATGAGGGGATCCTCATCTGGGGCCTTGCTATCGCCCCGCGCAACATTGTCTACACAAGCGTCCCCACCCAGCATCTCGATGCCAAAGGGAGCGAAGTGATCAGCGGCCTGGTGGCCGGCCTCTCCTTCGGCTTCTAGATGAAGTGAATCTTGGGAAAGAAAATGCCGGAGAATGACCAGAGCCGCGAAGAGGTCCCTTAAGGCTGCTACCTTCCGGTCCTGACCTGGTTCGGGATCTTCGCCCTCTGGGTTCCCCGGCGAAAGACGAATTATATCAGGGTTATTTTTTCTCAGCTACGGGAGAGCAGCTCCTGAGAGCCATTTCTGGCACTCGTTCATCGAATCCCTCTCAAAGAAAAGACGCATCCAGAGCTCGAAGACCAACAGGGCCCACAGCTGTCTAGCAGCGAGGGGGGTGTTTTTGGAGGCGGTGATAGCTGAACGAACCCAGCGGGGATCGAGAAGGCCGTTATCGACTAGGACCCCATATTCTAATTTTTTATACGCATTGATCAGTGGCGCACTGGTGAGAAAGGAGGGAAGAGGGTTGACGGGTGCCTCTTTCCGCCTGCGTCGGGTGGGAGGGGGCTTGCGCGGTTGCGAGAAGGGTAGATTGGCATGTCTTCCCACATACTCGACGATTGAGCGGTCGAGAAAGGGGGCGAGCGGGGAGATTCCTTCGCTGGCGATGAGGCGATCCTCTAGCAGACAGTAGCGGCTGGGCAGTCCCACCTTCAGATTGAGATAGAGTAGCGAGGCCCAGCTGGCGTCGAGCTTCTGGAGACAGGGGAACTTGTGGATGAGCAGCTCGAGATCATAGGGATGAAGGTAGGGAGAACCCAGTCTATGAAGCTGATCGGTATCGAAGAGCGCATGCTGCTGGATGAAGGCGCGATGCCAGGGATGGGTGTGCAGCGAGCGCAGAAGAGGGAAGATCTGACTGCGATAAAAGAGCGAAGCGAAGGGGAGAGCGAGGTAGCGCTTGGCACCGTTTGTTAAAGTCTCCAGGAGATGGTGCAGCCCCACCCTGGGTCTTTCGATGTGGCTAGCTAGCCAGTCGGGAGAGCCGGTAGCAAGGAGGGCGGTGGTGAGCCCCGCTTCGCGCATGCATCGCGCCATCTCTCTCATCAGAGGAGCGGTGGTGTCGGCGCAGGGCTCATCCATCAGGTAGACAGTTTCGGGTAGCTGCTGCAGGAGATGCTCGGGCTCTTCGATAAAGCCGTGAAACGAGGCGGGAATGGGAGAAGAGGAGGTGGGGTTCTTTTGAAAGAGGCGGGAATAGATCTGCACAGAAGAGCCAGGCTTCTCTTTACCCAGCAGCGAGAGCAGCTCGACCCCCTCTCCCTCCTCGCGAAGCAGGCAGCCCACCTGGGCTTGGGCTCCATCGGGTAGATGTTTATGAAGCGCTTGACTAGCGATCGTTTCGAATGAAATCTCCTCATGGCCAGATGCAGGGTTCTCTAAGACTGCGCTGTAGGACCAGTAGGGAGAGACTGACACTTCACCTCCCACCGAAAGCCTGAGTAGGTGGCCAGGCAGCAGTTTATAGACGCCAGATAGTGGCGTCTTCTCTTGGGGAAGAGCTCCCAATCCTAGGTAGGCTGCACACCCTTCGAGATCGAGCCTGGAGAGTAGCTGATTGGAGAGGGCAAGAGCCTTCAGCTCGCTGGCGAAGAGAAATTTCCCCCCCTGTTCTGTCCAGTAGAGCGGCTTTTGGCCAACAGGGTCTCTAGCGAGGAGTAGCTGGCGTCTATTTTGATCGTAGATGGCAAGCGCGAAGGCGCCCTGCAATATCTGCAACGCATCCTCGCCAAGGCATTTGTAGAGCTGCGCGATGATCTCTTCGGCGGAAGAGGCGCGCCCGAGTAGTTCCCCGGCCAGTTCGCTTGGCAGATGGGCGGAGAGCTCTTCGATCTGAAATCGCGCCAGGTCGGCTGCGATCCAGATACCATCGATCTGCGATCCAAAGAGCGAAACATGATGATCGGAGAGTAGACGCCCGCCGCCTTCGGAGGCTCTTCGTTCTAGACGGGTGAGCATCCCCGCCACCGCTTTTTCGCGGGCGGCGGGAAGCTCTTCAAGGTCGAGGATGCCAGCTAGCCTGCCACAACCAGAGAAGGATCGACTCACAGCTTTTTCAGCTGGGTGAGAGTGGTTCCAGGGAAGAAGGTGGCGAGGATTGTTTCGGCGTTAGCGCGCTGTTCGGCCATCTTTTTTGCGGTGGTGAGACAGAGCCCCACGCCATGACCTCGACCCAGTCCATTGAAGTGGATCATCTCCTTCTCGACTCTGGTGGTGAAGTCGCTGCTGAGTAGGCGGTTTGCACCCACAACCTGTTGGAAAGAGAAGAAATCCAGATCGATCGAGCGGTGGCCGTCCGAAGCTCGGATGCCATAGACCTTGCTGGAGGCGGTGTCGAGATAGAGATTGAATTCGCTCACCTCGGAAAGGTCGAGAAGTTCAGCCAGGGCTCTCTTTGAAAGAGAGAAAGACCAGGTGGAGGGGGCGCTTGAAAGCCATACTTGAGGTAGCTGCACACCAGAGGGTCCCACACTCTCCTTGCGGAATAGGGTAGCGAAGCTGGCGGTTCTGCCGGCGCACTCCTCTGTCCAGGTGGCCGCAAAGGGGCTGCCTTCGTAGGTCATCACCAGATGACGCGTCTCGTCGATAGCGCGCAGCATGCCCACTGCATCTTGACCGAGAGAGCTTCCCTGATATCCCGCATCGGCCGCGGTGAGATGCCATACCGAACCGCGATGCTGCTTCAGGTGGGCGCAGGCGTGTGTGCGTGCTACGATGGCGAGCGCCTCCAGCACCTCTTTGGATTCGGATGAGTGGCTCGCAAATTGGGGCGCGATGGTGGCGCGAAGAAAATTCTCTATATCCACCTCGTTCACAATCGCCAGTTTGCCATCTACGGAATAGAGATCGATCCATCCGCGATATTCGATGCCGTTAACTAAGATGGTGCTGCGCGAGTCGCCAGGAGCGATTCTCATCTGATGGATGCCAGGCATCAGCTCTCCAAAATAGAGCCCCTCGGCTGTGATGTGCACCGGCTGCAGAGGACTTTTGGTCGCTGAGAGAATCAGATCGCCATCGCTGAGGTTATAAAGAGTGTAGCGCCCTTTTACCTCGATCCAGTGCTGCGCATCTCTCCCAGCCGGTCCTTTGGCTAACAGAATGCGTAGAGTGGGCGGCTTCTCCCGCTCCAGCTGCTGGAGCGAACTGTTGGCGAAGCTTTCGGGGTAGGGAAGAAGTGCAGTGGAAAGGAGAGCTAGGCAGAGAGTTTTTAAAACTAATTTCTTATTCATTCGTCTGGCTCCTCCCAAGGTGCGCATAGGCCAGAGGAGTCACTTCCCGCCCTCTGGGAGTGCGGCGCAAGAGCCCCTGCAGAATCAGGAATGGCTCGTACACCTCTGCCAGCGTGGTGGGGTCCTCCCCTACAGCAACGGCGAGCGACTGGATTCCAGCCGGTCCCCCGTTGAACTGATCCATTAACACTGTTAGCACTTTTTTATCCATCTCGTCGAGTCCTCGCTCGTCCAAAGAGAGCATCTTGAGCGCCTCGCGGGCGATTTTATCGTCGATGAGGGGAGATTTCTGCACCCAGGCTACATCGCGCACCCAGCGCAGCAGATTGTTGGCAATGCGGGGGGTACCGCGAGCGCGCCGCGCGATCTCTTTCGCACCTTCCGCCGTTAGCTGCACTCCCAAGATCGAAGAGGAGCGCAAGAGGATGGTGGTTAGGACCGGTTCGGAGTAGTACTCCAGTCTGCCGGTGAAGAGAAAGCGAGAGCGCAAAGGGGCGGAGAGCTGCCCCACCTGGGTGGTGGCGCCCACCAAGGTAAAGGGCTCCAGCTTCAGCTGAACGCTGCGGGCGGCAGGTCCAGAATCGATCATCAGATCGAGCGAAAAATCTTCCATCGCCGGATAGAGATACTCTTCGATCTGACGAGTGAGCCTGTGGATCTCGTCGATGAAGAGGATATCCCCCGCCTTGAGGTGGGTGAGAAGTCCGGCTAGGTCGCCTGCCTTCTCGATGACCGGACCCGAGGTGACCACCAGATTGGTGCCCATCTCCTTGGCTAGGATTCCGGCTAGAGTTGTCTTGCCCAGGCCCGGCGGTCCATAAAAAAGAGAGTGTCCCAGAGGCTCGCCCCGCCCTTTGGCCGCTTGCAAGATGACCGAAAGGCGGCTTGAGAGCGCCTCCTGTCCTTCAAAATCGGCCAGCGACTGGGGACGCAGGGGGAGTTCGTAGCTGCGGTCTGGCTCAGACCAAGAGGATTCGATCGATGAATGGGTCAAGAGGCTACCTCCTATAAAAATACCCCACTCTAGCATGAAATTGAATTCAGGTGATACCCTCCCTTCTAATGAGAAGAAGAGGAGGCCAAAGTGAGCTTACAACCCGATAAATGGATCCGTAAGATGGCTCTTGAAGAGGGGATGATCGAGCCTTTTGTCGATGGTCTGGTGCGCACGAACGAAGAGGGAGAGCGGGTCATTAGCTACGGCCTTTCTAGCTACGGATACGATCTTCGAGTGGCCGATGAGTTTTTGGTCTTCACCAATATCAACAATTCTTTGATCGATCCCAAAGCCTTCTCCGAGAGTGCATTTGTCTCGGTGAGAGGAGCCACCTGCATTATCCCTCCCAACTCCTTTGCGCTGGCGCGCAGCGTCGAATATTTCCGCATTCCCAGAACTGTATTGACCCTCTGTATCGGCAAATCTACCTACGCCCGCTGCGGTATCATCGTCAACGTCACCCCATTCGAACCAGAGTGGGAGGGGTATGTGACGCTGGAGATCTCTAACACCACGCCACTTCCTGCCAAGATCTATGCAGGGGAGGGGCTGGCCCAGGTGATCTTCTACGAAGCGAGCGATGTCTGCGAAACCTCCTATGCGGACCGCGGAGGCAAATATATGCATCAGCAAGCCAGCGTCACCTTGCCGGTACTGTAGTTGGCACTCTAGATTAAAAAGGTTGTTTGAGTCACAATCCCCTTTAAGGGGATTGAGGAATGAAACCGTCTCGTAACAGGGTAGAAAAAAAAGAGCGGAGGAGCGCCATGTCGTGGAGCGCCCTCTCTGCCCTGCTCTCTTCTCCCCTATTTTGGTCTTTTTCCGGGGTGCTCTTCTCTTTCACTCTCTATGTCTCCAGCACGCATAACTACTCTCTAGCGCGGGCTGCCCTGATGGGTGAGCTGAAGGCGCTGGAAAACCGTAAAGAGCAGCTTCTCACCACGAAGGATGAACTGGAGCAGCGCATTCTCTCGCAGCAGGATCCCGCCTGGATCGAACAGTTGCTAAGAGAGCATCTAGGTCTTGTCTCGAAAGGGCAGACTAAGGTGGTCTTTCAACCGGTGGAGGCAGAGACCGAATTTCGATGATGATAGCGCTTCTCATTCTCCTTCTCGCGCTGCTCATTGCGGTCTCGGCCCTCTTCTCCTCCTCGGAAACCGCCCTCTTCTCGCTCTCAGCCCCCAAAATCAAAACTCTCCACCGCTCGACACGTCCTGGTGCTAAGGAGGTGGCGCAGCTTCTCTCTCGTCCGGGAGACCTGATGGTCACCCTGATGATGCTGAACATCACCGTCAATATCCTGGTACAAAACGTCGCCTCGAACCTGTTTGGCGCCGAGGCGGGCTGGTGGCTCACAGTGGGTGTGCCGCTTTTGCTGATTTTGGTCCTTGGCGAGGCGATCCCCAAGTCGATGGCGATGTATCACAATGTGGGAATCTCCCACAAAGTGGCCCCATTTTTGCTACGGCTGAGGGCACTGTTGACGCCGGTGCGTGTGGTGCTGGTGCGAGTGACCGAGAGATTATCCAAGGCGATCTTCTTTTTCCTGCGCAAGGAGCCAGATCTCTCTTTGGATGAGCTTCGCCACGCCCTGCGCACCTCTCACGAGCATGGCCTTTTAACCGAAGAAGAGCTGGAGTTGATGCGCGGCTATCTCCACCTCGAGGATACGGTGGTGAAAGAGCATATGCAGCCGCGAGCCGAGGTCTCTTTCTACGATCTAGAGGACCCGCTCTCCGATCTGGAACAGTTGATCCAAGAGACAGGAGCCGATCAGATTCTGATTTGCGAGAAGCAGATCGACCAGGTGGTGGGGATTCTGCCCTCTTACCAGTTCTTTCTGCACGCTGATAGTATTCGTGTTCCTCAAGATCTAAGCCGCTACATTGAGCGCCCCTTCTTTGTGCCCGAGACCCTCGCAGCTCCTCTGCTTCTCAGTCAGATGTACGATCGTCACCAGTCTATTGCTGTAGTGGTGGATGAGTATGGCTCTGTAGGCGGCGTGGTCTCACTTGAAGATCTTGTCGAGGCTGTAGTGGGTGAGCTAGGGGAGAAAAAAGAGGAGAAGCTGCTCTACACCCGCTCAGGTCATGATGTGGTGATTGCCAGTGGCAAAGCGGAGATTGCCGATCTGGAGCGGATTCTTGAGGTAACGCTGCCCAGCCCTAGCAATATGGTGACGATTGGCGGATGGCTGACCGAACAGCTGGGCGATATCCCCCAGAGCGGAGTGCAGTACCACTCGCATGGCCTCTTCTTCCATGTGCTGGCCTCCGAGCTCACCTATGTGCGCCGTGTCTACATCCGCAAGTTACCCAAGACTAAGGCAGGGACAAATCGGTGGGATCGCTCATGAGCCGGCCTCAGCTCTACCTTCTCTACATCTTCATCGCTCTAGCGATCCAGGCCTTCTTCGCTATGAGCGAGATGGCTCTGGTCTCGTTTCACAAGCTGCGCCTCGAATACTACGCAAGCTTAGGGAACAGAAGAGCCATCTGGCTGACGCGCCTGTTGAGGCGTCCCTCTCTGCTCTTTGGCACCACACTCATCGGCGTCAACACTGCTCTTCAGTTTGGCTCGCAGTTTGCGCGGGAGTTTTATGAGTCAATCGGCCTGTCGGCCGATTGGGCCCCGCTGTCGCAGGTTCTCTTAGTGGTACTGCTAGGAGAGATTACCCCCATGTTTGCCGGCAGGAAGTATGCCGAGCATGCAGCTCTGCTAGCTGCACCCCTTCTTTATGCCTTTTCATGGATATTCCGCCCCTTCATCTGGCTGCTTGACTGGATCTGTTCGCAGATTCAGAAGAGGTTTCAGGGAGCGGGTCATGGCGGAGGTCTGCAGCTGTCGCGAGAAGAGTTGCAGAGAATCTTTGAGGAGAGAGAGGGGGGTAGCGAAAGGCGCGCCCCCTGGAATGCCATTGCCAGCCGCATCTTTCTGCTACGAGGGCGCACCGCTCGTGATCTAATGCTTCCTCTCACCTCCTTTCAGCAGCTATCGGAAAAGATGGTTGTAGGCGAGGTGCGCAAACTCTGCTCCTCGAAGGAGAGCTCCTTCTTTCTGCTCTATGGAGACGACTCCAAAACAGTGCACGGCATCCTCTATCCCATCGACCTGGTGGGGTGCCCTGCCGAGGCGAAGGTGGCAGCTTATGCCACTACACCCTGGTTCCTTAGTGAGCAGATCTCGGTGATGCAGGTGCTGAGGCAGATGCGCAGCTCACAGCAGACCATAGCTATGGTGCTCGATAGCGCCGGCCAGGTGGTTGGCCTCATCACACTGGACGAGGTGATCGATGCGATTTTTGGACGGATTGACGATTGGGTGACGTTGGCCCATCACACCACTAATAAAGGTGCCCCCGATCTGCCCACCCCTGCTGAGGCTAGGCAGATTGTGGTAGACCGCACCTTCCTTGCAGGCATACCGGTGGTGCAGTTTGAAAAGGAGTGCGGCCTCGCTCTCCTCACCCCCGAAGAGAGAGCCCACTATCAGGCGGAGAGTCTCGAGCAGGTGATGCACAAGGTGCTGGGCCGCGAAGCCGAAGCAGGCGAAACCGTCCTGCTAGCTGGCTTCGAACTGAGCATGATCCAAGCCGCCCTCTTAGCCCCCAAGATGGTGCGCGTCCGTACACTTCATTCCCGCTAGAGGTTGTACGGAAATCCCTATCTAATTAGAATGAAGGCATCATCCCGCATGGATGACCCCATGCGAAAGCCACGGGCTCCGGCCCGTGGTTTGTTTTTATAGGGCAGGTGTGGGTCGCCAGCGAGTTATCTCCTTCATCGATGGGTTTAATCTCTACCACGCCGTGGCCAGTCTTCAGCGTCCAGAACTGAAATGGTTAGATCTAAGGTCTCTTTCTAAAGTTTTTCTTGGCTCGCTCTCGGAAGAGCTGATCCAGATATTCTACTTTTCCGCTTATGCAGATCATATGTCAGAATCAGTATAGATGGACTGGTCATCAGGGAAATTGCATGAAGAAATAGCTTGATACTTCTTGACGATATACTGGAATTCTACCCTCAATCGCACCCCGAGGGGGAGTTGTTGCACGAATAAGAACTGTTATCAGACTAAGAAGAAAGTTTCATTCGTTCGAGCAAGCTTATGCTGTGAGAGTGGACCGTCTTCGACTGTGATGAATCCATCCTTGTCGTCC
>DAHXNQ010000067.1 GCA_027365315.1 Rhabdochlamydiaceae bacterium
GTAATGCGGAGCAGGTGAGCGAATAGCGAACCGGGTAATGCGGAGCAGGTGAGCGAATAGCGAACCGGGTAATGCGGAGCAGGTGAGCGAATAGCGAACCGGGTAATGCGGAGCAGGTGAGCGAATAGCGAACCGGCCGCGAATCGGATCTCAGCCTGCAGGGGCTCACCCTACGCCTGAAGATCGACTTCTAGGACTCTACCTAGAGAAAAGTCTAAAGTCGTGATACCTTGGATGGAAAACGCCTGCCACCACCTTTTGAGGCCCTTTCATGAAAGTTGCTGCCTACGCCGCTCGCGATTCCAAGTCGCCCTTGGCTCCCTTCCAGATCGAACGACGCCCCCTAGGGCCAAAAGACATTGAGATCCAGATCCTCTTTTGCGGCGTCTGCCACAGCGACCTGCATATGGTACGTAACGAATGGAACAACACCACCTACCCCGTTGTTCCTGGACATGAAATTGTGGGTCGCGTGATCAGTACCGGCAAAGAGGTCACCTCTCTGAAGGCGGGAGATCGAGTTGCCGTCGGCTGTATGGTCGATTCATGCCGCAGCTGCAGCGGCTGTAAAGAGGGCCTTCAGCAGTACTGCGAAGTGGGCGGCACCTTCACCTACAACAGCCCCGAAAAACAGACAGGCGGCATCACCTACGGCGGCTACTCCACCAAAATTGTCGTCGATCAAGACTTTGTCATCCCGATACCCACTGCCTTCAAAGAGAGCGACCTTCCAGGCGTCGCTCCCCTCCTCTGCGCCGGAATCACCACCTACTCACCCCTCCGCCATTGGGGCGTGGGACCAGGCAAAAAGGTGGGAGTGGTGGGCCTAGGCGGCCTCGGGCACATGGCGGTCAAACTGGCCCACGCCATGGGGGCCCATGTGGTTCTCTTCACCACCTCCGCCGGCAAGCTCAGCGATGCCAAGCGTCTGGGAGCCGATGAAGCGGTCATCTCCTCACAGGAATCAGAACTACAGAAACATCAGAACAGCTTCGACTTCATCCTCAACACCGTTGCCGCTCCCCATTCCCTCGATCTCTACCTCTCCCTGCTGAAACGAGACGGCACCATCTGTATGGTGGGCTTACCCGACAAGCCCCACCCCTCGCCCAACATCAGCGCACTCATATTCCGGCGCAAGCAGATCGCAGGATCGCTGATCGGCGGTATTCAAGAGACCAAGGAGATGCTCGACTTCTGCGCCCAGCAGGGCATCACCTCCGACATCGAGATCATCCACATGGAAGCGATCAATGACGCCTACAAACGCATGCTGAAGAGCGACGTGCGCTACCGCTTTGTGATCGATCTGCAGCAGTTTGCCTAGATAGAGGGGTGTTCCAATTTTCTCACAGCTTGTGAGACAATTGCATGGGATCCGTTGAGTTTCGTAGAAGGCGAATTTTAATTCTTGGGCAGGTACTACCCAGAGACTAAGCAGTTCAGAGCCTCCCTCTGGCTTTCATGTGCAAGTGAGGCCACTGCATAGAGAGGTCGCGAATCAAGATCTTCGAGAAGAGAATAGTCAAGTGCTGAGAAGCGAATGCCCAGCGGAGACTTGGGATGTGTCTCCAAAAACAGACGGAGGCTACGCAAGGTCTTGCCATGCCCGCTTTTGACCTCAATGGGCAAGATTGTCTCTCCTCTTTGGAGTAGGTAATCAATCTCGGCCGAACTCCCTTTTTCCTTTCGCCTCCAAAAATGGATCTCCGCCTTATTATGAGGGGACGCATAGCAGATTAACTCCTGACCAACGAATCCTTCCGCAATTTCTCCCCGATTCTCAAATCCGTCTAAGGGACGCAAAAACCAGATAGAAATATCAGATCCCAGAATCGTTTGGCAGAGCGCAATATCGAGATAGAGGACTTTAAATATCTCGAAATCGACTTCGGCTCCAATGGGTATCCCCTGGCCAGAAGAACGACGAACTGCATGAATAATGTTCGCCCTCTCCAAAAGTTCCAAAGCGGGAGCGAGTTCTCGTTTCCGATACTCTCCATGGATGGCACGATAGGAAAATTCTTTTCCAACAAGATGGGGAATTTGACGAAATAGCTGTTCAAGGTACTTCACCTGAGCTTTCCTGGCATATTTCTCAAAATCTTGTCGGTAGGCAGCCGCGATTTGCTGAAGAACTTGCAAAGCAGAAGCTGGGTCTTGTGTTTGAACCCACCTCGCCACAGCTTCAGGCATACCGCCAACCGAAAGATACTCACCCAGCCTATCCAATATTGCCGTGTGGATGGGCTCTTCCATGGGAATTCCTACATGATGGCTCAATATCTCTTGAGCCATCAAAGCATCTCCTGTCGCCACGAGGTATTCCAGGAAAGAGAGGGGATACATATACAACATAGAGATACGCCCCACAGGCACCCCTACCTTCTCTATTGCAAACTCTAAAAGAGATCCCGCCGCTATGACATGAAGAGTGGGCATCTGTTCGTAGAAGTAACGCAGAGCCAAAATGACCCGAGGAGCCTCCTGAACTTCATCGAAAAAAAGAAGAGTCTCACCTGGAATAATCGGCGCTTTGACAAGAAGAGAGAGGGCGCGAGCCAGCTTTTCAGGGACAAGATCTTTGTCAAAAATCGAGGCGGCCCCCTCCAGCTGTTCAAAATTGACCTCTACAAAATAGTTAAACCCCTGACCCAGCCTTCGGACAGCGTAGGTTTTGCCGACCTGTCTTGCACCGCGGAGTAAGAGGGGTTTGCGGTAGGGGTCGCCCTTCCATTTGTCTAGATGGAAGTCTATAAGCCTCTTGAACATGGCTGTTTTCCATGGGTAAATCCAGCGATTTTTGGTCGTTTTCTAGCCCAAAAATAGTCGATTTTTGGCCAAATACCAAGGGTTGTTATTATTTTAATCTGAAATCGGAGCCGAATACCAGCCCGCTCACGCCAATTGTCCAACAGCCTGTTGGACTCTTGCAGATAGCAAGTTTTTACTCCTGATCTAGCACTAATTCAGCAACTTATTGATTTTTAAGTGGAAACGGGAAAGCCGCCTCATTTACCTGCAGGGGGCTTTGTTGCGTAAATAGCTGCGGATAAGGCCTGTCTAAGTTCCCATTAAATCTTCAACTCGATATTTTCTTAGCTTTTCACACAAAAAAAATAGGCTGAGAGATGTCCGAGAACTGCTCGTACCCGGTTCGCTTTGCTCACCTGCTCCGCGC
>DAHXNQ010000088.1 GCA_027365315.1 Rhabdochlamydiaceae bacterium
GGACAGTGCTGTGCACGGCCCGGGAGCAAGGATCGAGGGATCGAAGCTGCAGCCGGCCCATCTTATAATGAGCAGTCTGCTCGTTCACATCCAACTTCTCCCCTCGGTCTGATAACAGTTCTTATTTGTGCAACAACTCCCCCTCGGGGTGCGATTGAGGGTAGAATTTCAGTATATCGTCAAGAAGTATCAAGCTATTTCTTCATGCAATTTCCCTGCTTCTCAATCTTGTTGCTTTTCTAGTTGTTCGCGAAGGAGGTTGCGGGTGAGGGTTGGATTGGCCTTGCCGCGCGAGACCTTCATCACCTGACCGATGAGGAACTCAAAGGCTTTTTGCTTGCCAGTGCGATAGTCCGAGACCGATTCTGGCTGCTCAGAGAGCACCTGCTGGATGATGGTAAGAAGGGTTGTCTCGTCACCAAGCGGTTTGTAGTCGGGATTGGCATCGATGATCGCCTGAGGAGGAGTGGCTGGCGCCAGCACCATCTCGTCTGCAACAGCCTTAGCAATCTTGCCAGTGATGGTCCCTGCTTCGATCAGATTCACCAGCTCGGCAATGTGGCGCGCAGGAAGGCCAGAGCTCAGCAGATCGATCCCATTCTTCGCCAGCCGACCTGCAAACTCCGCTAGCATCCAGTTAGCCAGCTGCGCGCCGTGGCGTGTGGTCTGAAGAGCCTCTTCAAAGTAGTGGGCCAGCTCTTTTGTTTGACAGAGCTGCTGTGCCGAGGCGAAGGGCAGCCCTAGGGAGATGTTGTAACGCTTTAGCTTAGCATGAGGTAGCTCGGGCAATTTCGAGCGGACCTGCTCGATCTCTTCCTTGCGCAGCACGATAGGAGGAAGGTCTGGCTCGGGGAAGTAGCGGTAGTCGTCGGCGCTCTCTTTAGCGCGCATCAGCACAGTCTCGCCCTTCTCTAGGTCGAAGCGGTAGGTGCCTCCAACCACCTTGCCGCCCGATTCGTAGAGCGCGATCTGGCGCGCCTGCTCGGAGCGAATTGCTAGCTCCATGTTGTGGAAGGAGTTCATGTTCTTGATCTCCACCTTGGGGCGTAGGCCGTTCTCTCCCTTTTTTCGCACCGAGACATTCACATCCATCCTCAGGTGCCCCTCCTCCATGTTCCCCTCGCAGATGTCGAGGTACTCGAGGAGAGTTTTAAGCGAGCTAGCATAGGCTGACGCCTCTTCAGCCGAGCGCATGCAGGGCTCGGAGACCACTTCGATCAGTGGCACACCGGCGCGGTTAAAGTCGACGCCGGCAAATTGTGTGAAGTGGCGCAGCATCCCCGCATCGTCCTCAAGGTGTGCATGATGGATCAAGAATGTCTTGATCTCATCACCCACCTGGCAGACTAAAGAGCCTCCCTTCAAAATGGGGTTATAGAACTGGGTGATCTGAAAGCCCCGCGGACTATCGGGGTAGAAATAGGATTTTCGATCGAAGCTGCTAATGGGTGAGATGACAGAGTCGAGAGCGCACCCAAGCAGCACCGCTTTGCGCACTGCCTCGCGGTTGAGGATGGGCAGGGCGCCAGGTTGGCCTGTGCAGAGTTCGCTGAGATTCTGGTTGGGCTCATCGCCAAAGCGGTTGGGAGCTCCACTGAAGAGCTTTGTCTTGGTGTTAAGCTGGAGATGGATTTCGAGGCCGATGATAGCCTCCCAATTGCTTTGGGCCATCAGTCGCATCCTGGTGGAAGAAGATTGAAAAGAGGGGAGATCACCTCGCGCCGCTTTTCGTATTGGAGCGCGGCGCGCAAGAGAGATTCATCGCTATTTTGCGGTCCCATGAGTTGTATACCTAGCGGATGCTTCTCATCGGTGAAGTTGCAAGGTAGAGCAATCACAGGAAGGCCTGCTAAGTTAGCCGGAACGGTATAGATATCGAGCAGATACATCTGTACGGGATCTTGCACAGATCCGAAGGCAAAAGCAGGCAGGGGGGATGCTGGCATAGCGATGAAATCGCACTGTGTAAATGCTTTGGCCAATTCCTGAATGATGAGCGTACGCACCCTCTGAGCTTTGACATAGTAGGCATCTTTGTGACCCGAGGAGATTACATAAGTGCCCAGTAAAAGTCGCTTTTTTACTTCAGGACCAAATCCCTCTTGTCTAGAGAGATCATAGATCTCTTCAAGCGTTTTGGCATGCGGTGAACGACGCCCAAAACGGATGCCATCAAATCGTGCTAGATTGGTGGCCGCCTCTGCAGTGACCAGAATATAGTAAACCTCGATCGAATGGTGAAGCAGCTCGAGGTCTATCTCAACCACTTCCCAGCCAATCACTTTCATCTCTTCGATTGCCTTTGTGAAAGAGTTCTGCACATCAAGTTTGAGATGTTTAAGAAAAGTAAAAGGGAGCACTCCTAGTTTACCAGGGCGTAGGGGTTTCTCCAATCCCTTTAAATAGGAGGGCGCTTTCTTAGGAAGAGAGGTGGCGTCACGTGGACAATGGCCAGCAATCACCTCCATGATCATCGCTGTATCGGTAACGCTGTGTGTAAAGGGCCCGATCTGGTCGAGCGAAGAACCGTAAGAGACTAGGCCAAAACGTGAAACAGACCCATATGTGGGCTTAAAGCCTACAATGCCTGTCAGTGCTGCTGGCATCCGAATGGAGCCTCCCGTATCACTTCCTAGCGATAGAGGGACAAGCCTAGCCGACACCGCAGCAGCGGATCCGCTAGAAGAGCCTCCTGGCACACAGGTGAGATCCCAAGGATTCCTGGTTGGAAAGAAGGCAGAGTTTTCGCCGGTCGTTCCCATGGCAAACTCATCCATATTGGTCTTACCAATGATGATCGCATCTTCTGCCAGAAGGCGAGTTGTGACCGTGGCATGAAACGGGGCTCTATAGTTCTCAAGAAACTTGGAAGCGCAGGTAGTTAACTCCCCCTTCAAGTGGATGTTATCCTTTATTGCAATAGGCACTCCAGCCATTTTGCCGAGTGGCTCTTTGCGAAAGCGTCTTTCATCCAGACTCTTAGCCTGAGCTAATGCTCGTTCTGGATAGGTAGTTAAAAAAGCGCGCACCTGAGGGTCAATTCGCTCGATGCGGTCGAGAAAATGCTTTATAATCTCGATCGCGGAGACTTTTCCCGAGAGAAATAGAGTTCTCAGAGCATTGGCGGAAAGTTTGTGCAGGGCTTCATTTGACATATGAAAAGGGCTTATGGGTTCATGATGGGTGGCACGCGCACCATGCCTGCTGTATGAGCTGGTGCGGCTTTAAGGAACTCATCCCGAGAGAGCGGAGGAAAGTCTGGATCGTTCAACTGATCTTCTCTGCCCAGATTCTCAAGAAGAACGGCGAAGACACAAGGAGCCACCTCATCGGTAGGTACTGCGGCCAGCTGATCGATGTAGCGGACAATTTTGGCGATCCCCTCTAGAGCTGCCTGCTTTTCCTCTGGGGAATAGGCCAATCTACAGAGATTGAACAATCTCTCTATCTCCTGTTCAGACAGCTCTTCCATAGAAACCCTTGTAACTACGTGAAGAGACTAGGCTCTCTCTTAATTCCTTGCAACAGGGGCTCGACAGATCTCTAAAATTGCTTTAGGATGAAGGATAACAGAACCACTTTTCTGTACGGAAGGTTTTATGAAGTTGTTAAAAGTTGTTGTTTGCGCTCTGATTGTCATCGGAGCACTAAACTGGGGTCTGTGGGGCTTATTCCAATTTGACTTCATTGCTTGGGCTTGCGGCGGCAATACCGCCATGCTCAGCCGTGTTATCTACGTCCTGATCGGTCTAGCAGGCCTTTGCAAGCTGGTCTGCGTCTGCCGATGCTGCAAATGCGGATGCAGCTGCTCGGGCTGCAGCAGCGGCAGCTGCTGCAATAAAGGTGGCAAAGGCGGAGGCAGCTGCTGCAGTAAGTAGCAGCTTTTCATCACTCCAGGTGGAAATTCTACCTAGAATTTCTACCTGGGGTTTCTTTTTTTTGATCGATAGACTAGGGTGAAAGTTCCTAGGTTCTCCAGGGTATCATGGAAACCAGACTTTCCCAGGCGAGCCATCGCGCCGCCCTTCTCTCAGCCTACCCACTACCCAAAAAACGTATTTTGGTCAGTGGCTCTTCCGGTCTCATCGGAAGCGAGATAGTTAGCTTCTTGCGCGAAGCAGGGCATGAGGTTCTCTCTCTGAAGAGAGGGGAGGATAGTAGTTGTGAAGAAACTATTTACTGGCATCCAGAAGAGGGGTCGATCGAGCCGGCGCTATTGGAAGGGCTCGATGCAGTGATCCACCTGGCAGGAGAGAACATTGCCCACTACTGGACAGAGCAGCGCAAGGCAAAGCTCTTTAGCAGCCGCTGTCGCGATAGCTGGCTACTGGCTGAGGGGTTGTTGCGTACGCAGCGGCCTCCAAAAGTCTGGATAGGAGCCTCAGCTCTGGGGATTTATGGCGATCGGGGCGACCAGGAGGTCTGCGAATCCAGTCCCATTGGGTCAGAGGATGAATTTTTGGTGATGCTCTGCTCTCAGTGGGAGCGCGCTTCTCAGATTCTTAAACAGCGAGACATCAGGGTGGTGCATGCTCGGCTGGGCACCGTCCTCAGCTCTGCAGGGGGGGTGCTGGCCAAGCTACTTCCTGCCTTTTACTGCGGAATGGGTGGTAGATGTGGAACGGGTCAGCAGTGGATCAGCTGGATTGCTCTAGAAGATGTGATAGGCGCTCTGATGCACACTCTTGCCAAACAAGAGATCGCCGGCCCCATCCATTTTTGTTCGCCCCATCCTGTTCGTCAGGTGGAGTTTGCAACCATTCTAGCTAAGAAGATGCACCGACCCTGTTTGGGCAATTTGCCCGCCTGGGCAGTGGGGCTGCTCTTTGGAGAGATGGGGGAGAAGATGCTGCTGACAGGAGTGCGCGCTAGACCCGCCCTTCTTGAAACCAGCGGTTTTTCCTTCTTGCTTACCACCCTCTCCTCCTGTTTTCAATTCTATCTACAGAAGTAGTTCTGTCTCTTCGATCTGCAATCACAGCCAACGTCTAATTGTTTATAATTCAATTGATAAAATAATTTGTTTTGTTCTATTCTAAAATAGAATTTACTCTGTAACTGACAGGTCGTATGTTTGAAGAACTCGGACTCAATCCCTGGATCTCCATCTGGACTCGCCCACGCGCTACCATTCGTAGGGTTGTAGAGGTCTCTCCTCGTAAATGTCTTCCCTGTCTTTATTGGCTCTATGGATTTCCCTCCGCTCTAGGCGTAGCGCAAACACTATCGCTAGGAGAGCGCATGCCAGTTTCTCTCATTCTTCTGCTGACTGCACTACTTGCCGTACCGCTGGGCTGGATCTCCATCTCCATTTTTTCCGCCCTACTGACCTGGACAGGAGGCTGGATCGGCGGTAAAGCCCGCTTCTTCGAAGCGCGTGCTGCTGTGGCTTGGTCCAATGTTCCTTCGGTGGGGGTGATCGCTTGCTGGGTTGGCATGATACTGCTATTTGGAAGAGAGTCCTTTTCGAACCATGCCGCTCAAACTCAGGCTCTACATGGGACGGGGGCGGTCATATGGATCGCCCTTTTCCTTCTCCAAACGCTCTTCTCTGTCTGGACCTTCATTCTGTTGCTGAAGACGCTCGGAGAGGTGAATGGATTTTCTGCTTGGAAGGCGCTGCTCAATGTCTGCATCCCCCTGGTGATGCTTTTTGCAGCAGCATGGGTGCTCTTTTTTGTGAGTGCCATGTTATCGGTTTTAACAAATTAAAGAGGTCTTAGGAGGTCTCATGAACAGCTGGATACAAAGTTCAAAGGCAGTTCTCTGCCTCTTGACATGTCTCGGATTGGGGGCCTCACTTGAGGCTGCTACTGCTGCGGCAGGCGCAGCTTCTCAGGCAGGGGTTCCTGTACAAAAGCCTGTGCAGAAGCGCGCTACCATCAACTGGAGCGAATTTCACTCGGTAGCGGGCAAATGTTCGGTACTCTTTCCTGCTCAGCCGGAGCACATTTCGGAGTTGATGCAGCTGCCCGAAGCGGGAGCCGAGCTACGCTATGACGCCTACATCTCTTCGCTTAGCCAGGATGCTGTCCTAATGCTGCTGGTGGCGCAATACCCCGAGTTTGTCGATGGCAACTATGCGCAGCTGGGACTGGAGAGCTTTCTCAATGGGATTCTCAACCACAACCCTGCCAATCAGCTACTCTTTGCCGATTTAGTTCTTGTAGATGGCAACCAGGCGCTCGACTTCTTCATCCGTACCGGTACTGTCTACTTTAAAGGCAGGGCGATCATGGTGAAGAATAGCCTCTATCTGATGGCGATGGAATGCGATATGCAGGCCTACGACGAAGCGAACTACATGAAGTTCATCGACTCCTTCCAGCTAATCAGCAAGTAAGAACAAAGCTTAAAGCAAACCCGATCCTGTTCGATCAGGTTTGCTTTTCTTTAGAAGGATCCGGTGATGCGGGCAACGCCGTAGGGGGCACCGTCGAAGTTGTCGTAGTGCTTGTGGTGTCCATTGTGATTCTGCACCTGAATCCAACCACCTGTGTTGTAGCCGCCTCCTACCAGGAGGAAGAGATGGTTACTCCAGTTATAACGGAGATCGAGCTCTATTCCTGATGAAAAGGTGGCGAAGATTCCGTCGTGGTAAGCGCCCTTTCCGCCATGCATGCGATGGGGCATGCGGTAGGGTCTGCCAAAACAGGCATAAGCGGCCCGCAAACCCCAGTTATGACCGAAGAAGTAGGTGATCGAGGCGTCAACGGGGAAGATGGCATTGATCTGCCATCTAGGCGTTGGCTGGTAGTCGATGCCCAGCAGCGGAAAGAGGTAGTCGTTCTCGACCCCCACCCAACCATACCAGCCTACATGGATGCCAACGTTGTGGCGCACCGCATAGCGACCCCACATCAGTCCGTAGTAAATTCCAGACTTGCCCCAATTGAAGGTGTGCAGATCGACCGAATTGGAGAAGGCGAAGATCCAGCGCCAACGCTCTAAGGCTGTGCTGACCCAGGCGAGCGAAACGACGCCGTAGTTGTAGTGGCTGCCGGTGAAGAAGGGATTGTTCTGCCAATTCACCTTGTTGTAGTAGTAGCCCAGCTGCCCCACCAGGGCGTTGTCTTTGTTCAGGAAGTAGGAATAGTAGGCGGAGGCTTCGCCATCGGCGTAGTGGAGATGGTCTCCTCTCACCTCTCTGGTAAAGAATTTGGCGGGTGCCACTTGACGATAGTCGGCCTCCAGATGAAAGGGATCTGGTTTATTGATGAAGCTGTAATCGGTCAGCAGCACAAATGAAGAGAGCGATAGCGCTAAGGGAACTAAAAGAAAGCGTTTCATGCTGCCAGAGATACCCGAATCGGTCGAAAATTTCTAAGAATTTCTGTTTGGAATGATCTGTTGAGTGGTTTTAAAGTGCAGTTTGGCCGCTTTTTCCAGCGCCTCCATGCCTCCACGGGCAAAAAGCTCTTTCCCTACCTCAGTCACATGGTTTGCCGCACCCTTGGGCAGCGAGATGCCCATTTCTCGGCTAAGGGCATCTATGCCCTCCACAAAGGCGGCTCTAGCTAGCATTGAGGCTGTCGCTACCACCAGATCCTCCTCGCCGCGGTGCCGCTGCGTTAAGTCGACTTCGAGTCCTTTGCGCTTCAGGGCATTTTCTACCACTCGTTCGTCGGCAAACTGATCGATGATCACCTTGCGGCAGGAGCTTCTCGCCACTAGATCCTCGATAGCTGTGGCATGCCCCCAGGCCAGGAGTGAGTTGAGGTTGTGAAAAGAGGCGTAGAGCTGATTATATTTCTGAGGAAAAAGAGCGATGATCTTATGCAGACAGAGGCGCTTGATTTGAGGCGCCAACTTGCGAATAGTGCTATCACTCATGGTTTTGCTATCGCGCACTCCTAACTCTGAAAGTTTCTGGATAGCCTCTTCGTCTGCATAGACTGCAGCGATGCAGAGCGGTCCAAAAAAGTCGCCCTTGCCTGCCTCGTCTACACCAATGCGCGCTGTTTTATCGAGAAGGAGTGGAGGGGCTTCATCTTTGGCTGCATAGGTGAAGGTGTGCAGAATCTCTGGCTCTAAATAGTAGCGGATGAAGTCGTCCTTATCTTTTCCCTGCACTGTTAGTTTGCCAGAGGCGTAGAGCGTGCAGGAAATCCCGCTTTTCTTGGCCGAAAAGAGGGTGTAGGGAGGGCGGCTGATCTCAAACCCCTTTTCTCGCAGTTCAGTCTCCAGTTTGGAGGCGATTCTTAGGTCGATTTGCGCTACAAAACAGTTCATGTGCCAACTTTAACTGGCTTTTCTACCGAAAAGCAAGATGCACCTCTTGGTTTGTTTTTTTTGCTTTGCTAGAGTGAGCTTCCGACTAGGAGTGTGCCAGTGAGCGATCAGTTTAAGAAGGTGGGAAGTCTACTCCGACAGAAGCGCGAAGAGCTTTCCCTAAGTTTAAAAGAAGTGGAGAGTTCGACCGGTGTGCGTTCTGCCTACCTCGAGGCGATTGAAGAGGGTAACATTGCGCAGTTTGTCTCGAGTATCTATGCACTTGGCTTCATGAAACAGTATGCTTCTATGCTAGGGGTTGATCTAGACCGAATGATCCGCGAAAATCCATCGGGCTTCAAGCTACCCAGCGAGAAGCATGACTTTTCGTTTGGCATCGGCACCCTTGAGGTGCGTGGGAATGCAAGCGGAGGGGTGCGCTGGCTACCCAATCTGCTCTGGGCAGGAGCGGCAGCTAGCCTGCTGGCCCTCGGCCTCTTTTTGGCAAAATATATCGGTATTTTTGGAGCGAAGTGATGGAGCAGGAGCTTCTCGGCGACTATAAAATCATCAGTAAGCTGGGAGTGGGTAGCCTGGGTGAGACCTTCCTCACCGAGCACCGTTTTCTCGGAAAGAGATTTGTGGTGAAGCTGCTGGATAGTGCCTATGCGCGCGATACAGCACTGCTGCTGCGCCTTGAGCAGGAGGGAAGCAGGTTAGCATCGATTCATCACCCCTCTTTGGCGAAGATCCGCAATTTTGCGCAGCTAGGAAGCAAGATGCTGGTGGTGACTGAACCGATCGATGCGATCGAAGGGTGGGACCCATCCGAACCGGAGCTCGCCTCTATCGCAGTTCAGGTAGCCAGCGGACTGGATGCTCTTCACAGCGTAGGGCTGGTACATGGCGCTCTTAAGCCTAGCAATCTACTGATTGCAGCGGGTGAAGAGGGGACTCGTCCGATGCTTCTGGATGCTGCTCTCTGGCCTCTTTTGGGTGTGCAGAGCTGTCTTGGCAGAATTTACCAGGCGATCATCCGTTCGGTAGGCGATCCGGAAGAGGTGGAGAAAGAGGCCAACAAAAGCTTTCTCGCCAGCTTCGCTTACCTCTCTCCCGAGCTGAAAGCTACAGGTAGCTTCACGCCAGCTGTAGATAGCTTTGCCTTGGGTGTGCTGCTTTACCAGCTCCTCACAAGACGGCTGCCACAGGGCTGGTTTCCCCTTCCATCTAAAGTACGTCCCGAGCTAAAAGGCAACTGGGATCTTCTGATCTACCATCTGATGCAGGCCGATCCAGCGAAACGTCCCAATTCGCTTGAAAGCTTCGTTCAGGAGACTCTCCATGGAACCTCTGAGACTCCCGAACAGCTGCAGCAATTTGGTGAGGCGCCCCAGTCGCAGAAGGCGCTAAGTGATATCTCCCTTCGTATGCCTCAGGGAGCAATAGCTCATGCCACGGCCCTACCCTACGCTCCTCCTGTAGAGGCGGCTGCTGTAAAGCAGGGCAGCTATAGACCGGTGTTGCAAGAGAGAGAGCTGAAGCGGCCCGAGTATGAAGCCGATCCCAGTCGCGTCTTCCAGATCGACACCTCGGTAGCGCGCTACCAGCCAGCCAAGATCGAAAACAGGTCGATCGAGCCGATCCTCGGCGAGATGATCATCGTGCCCGGCAACAGCTACGTTCGAGGCAGCAAAGAGGGGGCGCGCGACGAAAAACCGCGCCATCCTGTGCAACTTTCGCCCTATGCCATCGATACCCATCCGGTCACCAACGAGCAGTTCTTACGCTTTCTCGAAGCAATGGGCGGTGAGAAAGATGCTAACAACAACGACATCATCCGGCTGCGTGACTCGCGCATCCGGAGGGTAGGAGGTAGGCTCGCCATCGAATCGGGCTACTCAAGACACCCCGTCGTCGGCGTCACCTGGTATGGAGCGGTGGCCTACGCCAGATGGGTGGGTAAACGTCTTCCTACCGAAGCAGAGTGGGAGGTGGCTGCCGCTGCGGGGGGAGAGGATCTCTACCCCACAGGTCAGAACATCGAGCGCAGCCAGGCCAACTTCTTCAGCTCCGATACCACACCGGTGGGAAGCTATCCCTCCAACGCTTTCGGCCTCTACGACATGGCAGGCAATGTCTACGAGTGGTGCGAAGATTGGTACGGCTATAACTACTACGAGGTCTCTTTGCAAGAGCCGCTCGATCCCAAGGGTCCTGCTCAGGGAGTCTACCGCGTCCTGCGCGGCGGCTGCTGGAAAAGCTCGAAGGAAGACCTGCGCTGCGCTCATCGCCATCGCAACAATCCCGGCACCATGACCCCCACCTACGGCTTCCGCTGCGCCGCTGATGCTGCGGCTGCGGAGACATGAAAGCGAATAGCGAACCGACAGAGACAACTCTCTAATGCGAACGAGGTCTAGACCTCGTTCACAACCTCCATTTTCTCTCGATTCCACAACGAAACGAAACCAGCAGTGCCTAGGCAGAGTGCTATCGGGATCACAGCTATACCATAAAAAAAAGCTTGCGGACTGCTTGGTCCACCCATCAGATCGATGACGCCACCCATGATGGTATGAAATGCATAGCCAAAAGTCATGATGATCATATTGGCAACCGCTGTGGTGAATCCAGCCACCTCTTCGCGGACATAGGTAGAGGCCTTGTAGATAGATAAAATCTGGTATGCGCAGCAGATTCCAACCGCTACAAAGCTCAGGCTCAGAAGGGTTGATGGTAGATGCCAGCCGAGGAGGCAGGAAAAAGCAATAGTCATCACCATTCCCGAGCCAACGATCGTGCCTAGATAGCTTCTAGATTTTTCAGCAATCAAGTTCAATATGGGTGCTCCAAAGCACATCCCGATGTAAATCATCGAAGAGATGCTGGCGGCTAGGGTGGACTCAAGTCCATAAACCTGTTTTAAAAACGAGTTACCCCAGACATCGGCAAATCCTTCCAAAGGACCCACCATCAGACCGGCACAGATACAGGATCTAAGAACCTTTTTGTTGCTGAGCACCTCTTTTATGTTGGAAAGAACAGTTCCCTGCGACGAACTCTGCACCTGAGGAACCATCCAGTAGGTGACCATGGCTAATGCAATTCCTGTTACAGCAAGCATCTGGACGACTGTCTGATAGCCAAAAAGATCGCGCATGTAGCTGACAGGCGCGCCTCCGTAGATAGCCCCGATTAAACCTATGGTCACAGAAAGGCTTAACATACGGGGGAAGCGCGCTTCGCTGAAGGTCATTCTGATGATCTTGAATATTCCCAAGATGGCTGCAGAGGATCCAAGACCGATCAAAAATCTGCCGGCAATGGGATAGATCCAGTGGTCGGCAAAAACTAGTGGCATCAATCCCAAGATCGTCAGGAGGATGCAGCCGGTCATCATTTTTCTGGGACCATAGCGGTCCAACATGATGCCCACCGGTAGGTGCATCAGCGAGTAACCAAGGTAGTAGACCCCAGAAAATTGGCCAAAGGTGGCTGCACCAATGCCAAACTGCTGCATGATGTCATCCAGCATGATGTTGGGCATCACTCTTAAAATATACTGGTAGGCGTAGAACACCGACGCGATGATCCATACCGCCCACGCTACTCTTCGTGAACTTGAGAGAGACGATTTCATAAACCTGACCCTTTTAAACAATGTTTAATTCTCTAACCCTTTCGGGCCTTGCTAACAAAAAAGATGTGGGGAGATTAAATATGTTTTACTGTGCCTGGCGGCACAGCAGGATCAGAGGTAGGAGAGAGAGGGAAAAAACAGGCGAGAGCGATCCTCTCTGCCTATCGCAGCGAGGATCACACAATACCGGATGTAAAGAACCTGTTTCTCTATCCATGGGTACAATGATAACAACCTATACAAAAGCCTGGCAAGTGGAAAAACAACTCTGTCGGACTCGTGTATAAGTAAATTTATTTTAATTAGTTAGATTGAGGATGACTCATCAGATAGGAGTCGATCTCGCTCTTCAGCTGCCTTACAGACTGGAGCAGATTCACTTCGGCTGACTCGGTGGAGGAGCTGAACTTGCGCTCCGCTTTGGCGCTTAGACTATTGATACTGGCACGCAGCTGAGCTGCCACCTTGTCATGTGCGCACTCGGGATGCTTCTTGAAGAAGGTGAAATACTCCTCGAGCGATTCTTTCTGTAGAGCGGTATAGCTGCTGCGCCACCAGTTTTTGGTGCGCCTTCCAGCCTCTGCTGCCGCCTCATCATCCTTCTTTTCCAGCTGCTCATTCAGCGCAGATAGATAGATGGTACAGGTGGCTGCAAGAAGACCGCAGCGGAAGGCGCAGTAGCCGCCCTTCTGCCAGCTCTTTTTCGTTTCTGTCAGCTGAAAGAGGAAGCCGAAATATGGACTGTCGAGGTAGGAGCCGACTGGTTTCAGTTTTTGATCAGCGATCTTTTGAGGAAGAGAGTGGAGCAGATAGTAAAATGAGGACAGAGCGGTTCCGTGGCACGCATTCTTTTGGATCTGCTGAATATCTCCTACGGTCAGGCGTGAAGGGGCGATCTGATCAATCCACTGAATCCTTTGGTCTTGGGGATTGCAGGTGATCATGAAGTGGCCGTTTTTGACCTTGGCGAAGATCACGATCATGGCGTGGCCGTTATAACCGGCTGGCAGCCAGACAATTTCTCCATCCTGGATCCGTTTCAGAATCTGCTCCGGCGAAAGGCTGTTTAACCCGTCTTTCATTACCTTCTGCAGAGTTTCGTTATCATCATTCTTCGGAAGCTTGGTAAGTAGTTCAGAGAGATAATACTGCATGCTGAAGCCAGGGGCTCCTTCTACTTTAAGGGCCTTGGCATCTGGGGCTAACTCCTTAGGACGAATCTCCGTGAGATCCGATCCCCGCCATTGAAATACGTGAGCCAGATTCCTTGTGAGTGTAAGAGCCTCGGCTTCAGGCGATATCTCTGCGCTATATTTCTGATAGAGATGGGGAAGATAGGCCAACAGAAATTCTGTATTGGGTGTTGCCGAATAGGAGTGTGGGCGAAAATTCAGTAGCTTCGGGTCGTGCTGGATCAGCAGTTCTACAATCTCTTCGCGCCTATCTTGCATTGCATAGGCTAAGAAAAAACCTAAAGAGCCCACCTTCTCAGGTTGCTTTAACAGCTGCTTCACAGTCGCTGCATCATTTTTATTGATCGCTGTCCACATCGCATTGTATTCGGCAGAGCAATAAAGTTTACGGCGGATCTCTCGCCATCCATCACTGACAAGCGAGCTCACCCTACCTATCAGCGACTCGCAGGTGACGCGAACGAATAGGTAGAGACTAAGAAAGAAGCTATGAACGAAATGAGCGATTTTTTTGCATCGTTCTAGGAATGAAGAGATAAAAGCACACCCCTTGCCATGGTTGACCACTGGTTGCACAGCATCGGTGCTAATTAGGGATAAGGTAGCTAAAGCCATTCCAGACACATTTGGGTTAAAAACTCCCCAACATTATACAGGTTATTTCTAATATATTAAACATAGGCCATAACCAATTCACTATCAATCTTTTAGCTATTTACAAGATGGCAGGCAACCTGGTGGCCGGGAGCCGCCTCGCGTAGGAGGGGACGTTCCTGCTGGCAGCGAGCCATGGCAAAGGGGCAGCGGCTGCGGAAGGGGCAGCCCTCTAATTTGCGCAGGCGGGTGGGCACCTCGCCAGAGAGAAGAATCTTCGAGCGTTTTCTTTCGAGAACAGGATCGGGTATGGGAATGGCCGAAAGCAGCGCCTGTGTGTAGGGGTGTTGAGGCGTTTCGTAGAGCTGATGGCTTTCGGCCAGCTCGACAATCTGGCCCAGATACATCACCGCCACGCGATTCGAGAGATACTTCACCATCGCCAGATCGTGAGCAATGAAAAGAAGGGTGAGGCCGCCTTGATCTCTTAGTGAACGAAGTAGATTCACCACCTGCGCCTGCACCGAAACATCGAGGGCCGAGATAGGCTCGTCGCAGACAAGAAATCTGGGAGAGAGAATAAGGGCTCTCGCAATGCCGACGCGCTGTCTCTGCCCGCCGCTGAGTTCGTGAGGAAACCTCTCACCGACATTGCGCTGCAACCCGACGCTCTCCAGCAGCTGGTAGGCCCGCTCCCTACGCGCCTTCTGATCTAGAAGAAGATTGTGAACCAGCAGCGGCTCCTCTAGGGTGGCGAGCACATTTCTTCGCGGACTCAGCGAAGAGTAGGGATCCTGAAAGACTGCCGCCGCCTCTTTGCGAAATTGTAGCAGCTCTCTGCGCGATGCCGTTAGAAGAGACTTTCCAGCGAACAGCACATCACCCGAGGAGGGTGGATCGAGCATCAGAAGAGCTCTCCCCAAAGTGGACTTGCCGCAGCCGCTTTCGCCCACCAAGCCCAGAGTCTCACCCTCTTGAATCTCCAAAGAGACCCCATCGAGAGCCAGCATCTCTTCGCCGCCGCTGCGATAGAGCTTGCAGAGTTTTTTCACCTCTACGAGCGACATAGAAGCTCCTCTTCCTGGTGAACGAGAGGGGGCTGGATAGATGGAGAAGTACCCAGATGACAGGCGATTTTGTGATCGCTTGCGAGATCGCGTAAATGGGGCTCCTCTTTACAGATGCGCATCGCCTCGGGGCAGCGGGGCAAAAAAGGGCAGCCTAGATGGCGCAACGAGAGGTCGGGAGGGGCGCCCTCAATGGTTGCGAGTGGAGTGTCGCCCCGCTGATCTAGGCGCGGCAGCGAGCGCAGAAGACGCCTTGTGTAGGGGTGCCCTGGCGACGAGAAGAGAGTCTCCACATCGGCGCTCTCTACAACGAGACCAGCATACATCACCAAAACCCGATCGCACACCTGTGCCACAAGGCCGAGGTCGTGGGTGATGAGTAGCACAGCCGCCTCCACCTCTCTTTGCATCTGTTTGAGTGTATGGAGAATCTGCGCTTGGATGGTGACGTCGAGCGATGTGGTGGGCTCATCGGCTATCAGCAGCTTAGGTCTACAGGATAGAGCCAGAGCAATCATCACACGCTGCCTCTGCCCACCGCTTAACATGTGAGGGTAGTGGTGCAGGCGCACCTCTGGGTCGGGTACCCCCACTTTGCGCAGCAGCTCGATGGCATAGGGCTCTGCCTGCTTTCTGGTGAAGGTGGGGTCGTGGCGCCTTCTCGCCTCGACAATCTGCTCTCCAATCTTCATGGTGGGGGTGAGTGAGGTGAGCGGATCCTGGAAGATCATTCCCAGTTTACTACCGCGCACGCAGTTCATCTCTCGTTCGCTCAAAGCTAGTAGATCGCGCCCTTCGAAGAAAACAGTGCCTTTGATAAGAGCATTCTCCTGAAGCCGCAGTATCGCCTTGGCGGCGCTGCTTTTGCCACATCCCGACTCTCCTACAATGCCCACCGTTTCGCCAGGGTAGAGGGTCAGATTGATGCCTCGCACCGCCTGAACGCTACCGCCACCAGCCCTGGGAAACTCTACGAAGAGCTGCTGCACATCGAGTAGTGGTTCGCGCTCTTGTTCGGGCTTTGAGCTCATCTGCGCAACCTTGGATCAAACGCCTCTTGCAACCCATCGCCTAGCAGATGGAAGCCTAGCATGGTGAGGCTGATGAATCCCGCTGGAAAAAAGAGTCGCCAGGGGTAGTAGCGCAGGGCAGGTAAGCCATCACTTGCCATGGCGCCCCAGCTGGCGATGGGCGCCTGCACTCCCAGACCCAAAAAGCTGAGAAACGCTTCGGCAAAGATGGCGGTGGGGATGGTGAGTGTGAGGGTGGCGATGATGGGAGCTGTGCAGCTGGGAATCAGCTCTCGCCACATGATTCTCAGGCGACTCGCCCCGTAAGAGCGAGCTGCCAGAACAAACTCCTGTCTTTTCGTCTGCAAGATCTGCGCACGCACCATACGCGCCATACCGATCCATCCGGTTGTAGCAAGCGCCAGAATGATGGTGAGAAGACCTGGGCCAATCACCACCATCAGCAAGATCACAATCAGCAGATAGGGAATCGAATAGAGGATATCGGCAATCCGCATCAGAAGGGCCTCCGCCCTACCTCCAAAGCTGGCAGCAATGGCTCCGTAGACTACGCCGATGACAAGATCCATGAGAGAGGCGGTGATTGCCACAAAAAGCGAAATCCGCGCTCCCCACCAGACCCGCACGAAGAGATCTCGCCCCAGTTCGTCAGTGCCAAACCAGAAACGGGACGATGGGGGAAGGTTCTTAAGTTCGAGATGGGTGTCGTAGTAGGTGCTCGAACAGAGAAGGGGGGCTAGCAGCGATGTTAAGAGCAGCAGGCTTAGTAGCAGCGCTCCCATCATGAAGGGGCGATTTCTCCTCAGTCTGTTCCAGCAATCCTGGCCAGGACTGCGCGGAGGAGCTAACGGCCGCTCGCAGAGCTGCTTTCTCTCTTCTAAAGTGAGAGGTCTGAAGGGATCAAGCAGGTCCACGTGCTCGGCTCCTCAGTTTGGGATCGACACATAGATAGAGCAGCTCTGACGCCCAGACGCAGAACATCAACACCATGCTGTAAAACAGAGCTAGCCCCATGATCACCGTGTAGTCGCGGTTGGTGATGCTCATGATAAACCACTGACCGAGGCCTGGGATTCCAAAAATCTTTTCTACGGCAAAGGTGCCGGTGAGAATCGAAGCGGTGAGTGGACCCAGATAGGTGATGATGGGAATGAGCGACCCGCGCAGGGCGTGTCTCCAAAAAAGAGCTAACGAGGAGATTCCCTTTGAGCGAGCGGTCAGAATAAAATCTTGTTGCAGCACCTCCAGTAAAGTCGATCTGAGAAGGCGCGCAATGAATGCGGTGGGAAGAGCTGCCAGCGCCAGGGTGGGCAGTACCGAGTGGGAGAAGCTGCCCCACCTAGCCACCGGGAACCACTCGAGGCGCATAGCAAAGAGATACTGCAATAGGGTGGCCAGCAGAAAGCTGGGCACCGAGATTCCTAAAATCGATAGAAGCATCACTGCCTGGTCGCGCCCTCTTCTGTGAAAGAAGGCGGAGATGGCTCCTAGAGAGAGACCTATGCATAGCGAGATGAAGAGCGCCTGAAATCCTAGAACAAAGGAGACAGGAAAGCTATCGCGGATCACATCATTTACAGTCCGCCCCTGAAATTTGAACGAGGGGCCCAGATCTCCATGCAGGAGGCCATTTAGATATTTGCCATACTGTACCCATAGAGGCTGGTCTAGACCATAGTGAGCATAAAGGGAGCGCAAGATCTCTTCGGGGATCGCCCTCTCCTGCATGAAGGGATCCCCCGGAATAGCGTGCATCATCCAGAAAGTGAGGGTTGCCACCACCCAGAGAGAGAGGAGCATCAACAGTAGCTTTCTGATTAGGGTGGATAGCAACGTAACGGAGGGTCCTCACTCTTTTCTCTTCCGACAAGAAATATAGGTGTTATCACCTTTGGAAAAAAGGCGGAAAATCTACTTGCCAGAAGCGTTTCAAACAGCAAAAATGTTTGCCGATGGTTCAAGCAATCCATGTAACTATGACAAATCTACAAGTAGGAGAATGGGCAGAGGTCCCGGGTAGCTATAACCTTTGGCTCCTCAAGGAGGGCGCCCTCGTGGCGGGACGCACGTGGCTACGCGGCAGCTGGCGCGAGATGTCGCCCGAAGAATTAGAGCTCAAGCTACAAGAGTTGGAATCGGGCCATCAAGTGCTCGCAGAGCTGTTGCAAGAGGGCGACCTGACCGAGGTGAAGATCAGGAATCGAGAGAGGGTGCAGCGCATCAGTCCTGCCGAGGTAGTCTTCGAATTCAGCGGTTCCAGTTGCATGAGAGATCATAGTCGGAGTATAGCTTCGTAGAGATGTTCTGTTTTGCCCTCATCCCAGCTATCGCCGCCTTTCTCTTCGGTTTTACCAGTGCCATCATCTCAGGGGCGCTACTGCAGCTGAAAAATCAGTTTGCGCTAACGCCTTGGCAGCAAGGAATTCTTGTGAGCATCCTGTTATTAGGAGCTCTGCTCGGTTCTCTCTTTGCAGGCGGACTGGCAGATCGCATCGGCCGCAAACGTGCGCTCTTTCTGCTGGGTCTGCTGCTTCTTCTGGGTTCGATCGGTTCGGGCGAAGCGGGCAATTTTCTCTTTCTGGTGGCGGCGCGAGGGCTCACAGGCATAGGAGTGGGAATGGCCTCTGTGGTGGTGCCCATCTATCTTGCCGAGCTGGCACCAGCAAAGCAGCGCGGTGCTTTTGTGGCGATCAACCAATTTGCGATCGCTGCGGGAATTCTCATTGCTTACGTTGTCTCTTGGTTCTTTTCGGGCCATCTTGTTTCGGGTTACGAGGTGTGGCGCCTTTCGTTCTTGGTAGGAGCCATTCCTTCTGCGCTTCTTCTGCTGCTCACCCCTTTCTGCCCCGAAAGTCCGAGCTGGCTAGCGCACCGCCGCGAGGCAATGCACAGCACCTCTTTCCTCAAACTTCTCACACCCTCCCACGCTCTGTTTGGAACTTTTTGCTTAGCACTCAGCCTAAGCCTTCTGCAGCAGATCACCGGAATCAACACTATCCTCTACTACACGCCGCAAATCTTCGAACTGATAGGCTTGAGCGGAGCTTCCGGAGCACTTCTCGCTACGATGGGAATAGGTGCGGCCAATCTTCTCTCGACCCTAGCTGCGCTTTTCCTGGTCGATAAGCTAGGGCGCAAACCCCTGCTCTTTTGGGGCACTTTAGGAATGGGAATCAGCTTACTACTTCTTCTATTGCCATCTTGGTTCTCTTTTCAGAGGACCGAGTTGGGTGATCTACTTGTGATGCTGGGCCTCTTTTCCTACATCATCTTCTTCGCTTGCGGTCTTGGCGCTGTCACCTGGGTAGTGATCTCCGAACTTTTCCACACCAAATTACGAGGGGAGGTGGTGGCCATCGCCTTCTTCCTCAACTGGCTAGCCAACTACCTCATTTCGCTCGTCTTTCTCCCCCTCGTAACGCGCATCACTCTACCGGGAGTCTTCTCTCTCTTTGCCGCCATCAGTCTACTCGGCGCGCTCTTCATTGCTAGGTGCATCCCCGAAACTAAGGGACTTGCACTCGATCCAAAAGAGTAATATTCGTTACAGCGTCGGCTCAGCATGTTGAGAGTTAGATTCGGGCTCTGCTGACTCATAACTAGAGGTGCGAGGGAAGAGAGTGTAATAGCGCTCTTCGACTGCAAGCTCCTCTGGGGAGAAGTGTGAGCGTGGATCTGGATCTCTTTCCATAGGAGAGATCTCGCCATCTTCCTGAATGCCATAGTAGGCTGCGCATCCGTCCTGCCGACATTCTGGATTCATCTGTTTGATCGAAATGATGCAGTACTTGAGATCTCCCAATCCTTCAGGAACGTCGGGATATCCTAGATGGGCTTTCCCAGCTTTTATGAAAACGGGAGCTGCTTCAGGAGAGGCAGCGACAGCTTGGTGGGCATGGAGATAGAGAGGTTGATTTCTCAGTTTTGCCTTTTCCGTTACAATGCTAGAAGCACACACACACAAATCAAGCAGTTGGTTGTGAAGGGTTCTTAGAGAAGATAGTTTGTTACTCAGCTCCTGGCATCGTTTTTTAGCGAGTTCGTACTCTGTGGGATCTTCATTTGTTTTCCCTTTCGGCGCCTCTTGCGCTCCTGAAAAGAGATAAGAGTAATCCACCATTGGGCACGCTTTGAAAGATGCTGCGCTCTCCTCTATTTGAGCCTTTTGTAGCTCTTTTTCCACCTTGTTGATCTCATTAAAAACATTACTAGATCTTTTGTACCACGAAGAACTCCTGCGACAAGCACTGAAACCGATTAAATAATCGGCTGTTTGCTCATCCCAACCGCCTATATCCAATGGATAGTGAACTAGGGGGGTGAGCCTGTTGCCTTGATTATCTACCTGCCTAATAGGAGAGATTTCGAAAAGGATAGTGGCCTTTGTCACGTTCCTCTGACGCATCACTGCATTGACGATTTCTGATCGAACAAACATCTCATCCTCGTCCGTGTGGATGTCGCTGATGCAAATCACCTGGGCATCGCTGAGAGAAGCATTGCCGGACACCGACTCAACAAACAGTCGACTGAGCAACGGCTGGAGCAAGGGATCGTTCTGATAGAGGGTGATCGCTCCTGTTTCAGGGGTCAGGGTAGTGGCTGAGCTAACTGAGGTAAGGGCATTCGGTGGCATAGAACCTCCATTTTATGGTAATTCTATTTTAAACAAATTTTAATAATAAACAAATAAAATGTTTAAAATATGAGACTTTTAGATGGAAGTGTATATCTATCAATGAGTTAGAAGGCTTTTGACAGAAGTTTCTGATACTCTAGATGTTAGAGTCTGGAAATTTAAAAATCACACTACTGTCTTAACCTGAGCAGGATCTGACGATTTCTGATCGAACAAACATCTCATCCTTATCCGTATGGATGTCGCTCACCTGCTCCACATTACGAAGACCCACCTGGTCTTCTTCATGTTTTCGCAAGCCAACGGACTTGCACTTTGGCCCAAAAGAGTAATATCCTGCGCTTGATCTGAAGAGGGGAGCCGCGATGAACTACAGCGAAATCCAGAAACTTTTAGCAGAGGATGCCACAAAGCTCTTAAGCCACAAGTGCGCTACTGTTCCTAAGGAGCAGCTGATCGTCCCAGGAAGCGACTGGGTTGATCGGGTCTTCTCTCCCTCCGATCGCTCTATCCGCGTGCTACGCAATCTGCAGGCGCTCTTCAAGCATGGCAGACTATCGGGCACTGGTTATCTTTCGATCCTGCCGGTCGACCAGGGGATCGAGCACACTGCCGGTGCCTCCTTCGCTCCCAATCCCGAATATTTTGACCCCGAAAAGATCATCCAGCTGGCTATCGCCGGGGGATGCAACGGGGTGGCTACCACGCTAGGTAACCTCAGCATGCTGGCTAGACGTTATGCCCACAAAATTCCCCTCATTCTGAAGTGCAACCACAACGAACTGCTCTCCTACCCCAACAGCTACGACCAGATCCTCTTTGCTAGTGCGAAGCAGGCCTATGAGATGGGCTGCGTCGCTGTAGGCGCCACCATCTACTTTGGCTCAGCCGAAAGCCGCAGGCAGATCCAAGAGATCAGCCGCCTCTTCGAGATAGCCCACGAGCTGGGCATGGCCACCATACTCTGGTGCTACCTACGCAACTCCGCCTTCAAGACCGCCGCTACCGACTTTCATGAAGCGGCTGACCTCACCGGCCAGGCCAACCACATCGGTGCGGCGCTGGGTGCCGACATTGTCAAGCAGAAGCTCCCCACCAACAACGGCGGCTTTAAAGAGCTGAAGTTTGGCAAGCAGACCGAGGCGATGTACACCAAACTGAGCAGTGACCACCCCATCGACCTCACCCGCTACCAGGTGATCAACGGCAGTATGGGACGTATCGGCCTCATCAACTCCGGCGGCCCCTCCGGCAAAAACGACCTCAAGGATGCAGTGGCTACAGCAGTCATCAATAAGCGCGCTGGAGGAATCGGCCTCATCTCTGGACGCAAGGCGTTCCAGAAGTCGATGAAAGAGGGAGTAGCCCTACTTCACGCCATCCAAGATGTCTATCTCTGCCGCGAGATCGATCTGGCATAACCATACAAGGAGCTTCTATGTAAGCCGCAAAGCTTGCGCAGAAGCTTAGTTAGAGCCGTTTCAGCTTCTTCTCCAGGATCTTACCCAGTTTGTTTTTCTTGCGGCTTTTCTTAGAGGATTGCTCTTCCTTTTGGCCATCTTGCCACGGAAAGGGAGGACGCGCTGGAGGGGCGCTCGAGTCACCCCCAGGAGGCGGAATCTGATCCACAATACCTCCTAGTAGAGCTCCTGCTGGATTGCCTTTCATCACCCCTTGTGACAGCGCCCCCTTCTGTTGCCAGATCATCAGAGCTACAATCGATGAGGTAGCAGAAGATGTATCCAATTTGGGCGCATCCAGCGATCCTGTCAGAGGCAGCGAGATGATATAAGAAGGGGGTAACTTCGGGATGCCAAACGCCCGCTGCAGCGTGATGGCGGGAATGCCCAATTTAAGGTCTGCCCAACGCTTCACCAGATCGATCTGCCCCCAGAGAGCCAGCTGGTAGCTACCACCCAGCAGCATCTCCATGCGCTCTAGGTCGATTATGCCTTTATTGATATGAAGATCTGTGGGCGCCGTCCAAAGAGGAATAGAGCCCTCTGTCGCTAGTTGGCTGTTTTTCAAAAGACCCGATGTGATCTTGAAATTGCTGCCGTTGCTGCAGAGCAGCTTACCCAGATCAAGCGCCACATGAGGCGCATAAAATCCCGACGGAACAAAAGGAAAGAGGGGAAGAGCGAACCCCTCCACAGCAACCTCTAGTGTTGCTGGCAGAAGCGAGATGACAGAGGTGCCATCAGTGAAGAAAAGCTGACTCAGCTCTTTTGTTGCCATCAGCTCAGCGCGGAGTCTCTTGCTCAGTGTGAGCAGTCCATCTCCCAACTCTCCTGCAAACTCTAGCTGCAGGTTGGGAGAGCGGATCCAGGCCTCCAACTTGCCAGAGCCCTTGGTTACCTTAGCCTCTAAGGCGGCGCTAGCCATATAGCCCACCACTGCCTCGGCGTGAGGGGGAAGGGCTAGGTCGGTCAATGCAATATCTACCAGTCGCAACGGCAGATCCACCATCTTAAGCCTCCAGAAGCCGTCATTCAGAGCCCCCTCTCCCTGGATAGCAACTGTTCCCTTGTGCGGAGCCACATCGCCCCCCCGCTGGCTGCTGACATTAGCCTCCAGTTGTAAAGAGGGGAGAGGCGCATCGGAGGAGTTAGAGAGCGCCTTGCCCCAGAGTCCTTCTACCAGATAGAGCGCGCCGCTAGCGGGATCGCGTAATCGCAGCTCTTCCGTCTTGAGGCTCATCTGATAGGTGGCCAGCTTTAAGGCTCCTTGCAAGTTGGGCCATGCATACCAGGCTGAAGGAGTGGATACAGGTAAGCGACAGCGAGAGAGCTGAAAGTCGAGAGTGGCCGGCTGCAGCAGCTCGATGCCGCCATGTAGGCCAGCTGGCCACTTGCAGCGCAAGACTAAAGGCAGCTCCAGCTCAACATAGCGAGGCCCAACAAAGAGAGAGGCGGTCAGAGAGCTCTCTGCCCCTAAAATTGAAATTTGCAGTGCTTTACCTCCCGGTTCTGCTTGAAGATCGGCGCTACAAGAAAGCTTCTCGCCCAACATCTCGATCATGCGCTCAAACGGTAGTGCCGTCCAAGAGAGCATCCAGGTGGTTGGCAGATCCTTCACCCGCAACTCAGCTACAGCTTGAGCTCCATTCCATCCGCCAGGCAGACGAAGATCGAGGCTAAGAGAGCTTCCCATCTTAACAAACTGACCTGCCAAAATGAGATGGGGTCCTTTTTCGAGGAGTATCTGCTGCATGAGTAGTGTTTTGCTATCAATGCGTAATGAGGTGGGATGAGCCAGCTGCCACGACGTGGCGTTCCAGGCTACTTTTGCCCCATCCCAAAGCAGCAGTGGGCCACCACGCCATCTAGCTGTTCCACTGGTAGTGATCTCTTTGCCGCCAACCGAGGCTACTGTTGCAGCTAGCTGTACCATCCCTCCCGTTAGCTGAAGAGAGGTCTTGTAGGTAAGCTGCTCTAGATCGAACCTTCCACCCCGTAGCGGCAGGGAAGCTTGAGAGATCTGTAGAATCAGCTTCTCTCCATTCATCTCTAGCGCTGCCGTTGCAGGAGCCTCCAGAGTCAACCGACCCTCTTGCGTCTTTGCTGCCAGATCGAGCTGGCAGCCGCTGCTGACAATATGAGCACGGATGGCAGGCTGATCGGCCGTTCCCTGCCACTCTAAAGAGAAGCTAGCTACAGGACCTAATCCCTTCAGCAGCGCACCAGGCGCGCTACCAAGGCAGGTGGCCACAAGAGCATCCCATGGCTCAACCGCCACGTTGCTACCTTCTAGATGAAACGAGATTTGAGGCTCTAGAGCGGTGAGATCGTGACATTCGATGGTTCCCGAAAATTGCCCAGTTCCCGCTGTCGATTGCGTCTGACCTGCAAGCTGAAGATCGAGCTGCTCTGCAAGACGCGTCAGCTTCACCTCTCCTATCTCGAGCCTGCTGCCCTGCACCCCCAGGTGAAGAGAGCTTAGTTCCGCTGTTCCTTGCCAGCTCTCTTTGCTGCGCAGCATCCAGAAGGGAGAGTAGATCACACCCTCCTCCAGACGAAGGGTCATCACCTTCTCTTTTTCTGCAACAAGACCATGGAACCGCTGCGGCCCCACCCAGGAAAAGCTAGCGCTCGTAAGCGAGCAACGCGCCTTCAAAAGCTGGCTGAGCTTGCGCTCCACAAGCGGCTTTCCCCAAGATGAAGAGAGAGCGATTGGTAAAAGCGCCACCGAGGTGGCGCTCAGAAACAGAATAGAGAGTGTGGTATAGAGGGGCAGGCGGCGCATTGAAAACCGATCCTAAACAATCCAGCCCCTAGCCTGGCAGATTGGCACACTTTCGACAAGTGAGCTATGAGCTACTTCTTAAGGTAGTGGATGTAGAAGAGTCGATCGTTTTCGACCCAGAATCGAGTAGACAACGATCTCTTTGGAGCGACCGGCGACAGTCATCGCCCCCAGATTCTCCACCACAAAGAGCTCCTTCACGGGAGTCACCGTCTGCTCGCTCGCCAAAATGGCCACCTTCAGTAGCTTGGTCGACTGCTCCAGCCGCGCCGCTACATTCACTGTGTCGCCAATCGCCGTATACTCCAGCCGCTCCTCTGAGCCGATGTTGCCCACGACGGCAGTGCCGGTGTGGATGCCGATCCCCATTTCGATAGGGGGCTTGCCCTCCGAGGCCCACTTCTCTCTGAGAGAACGCAGCTTCTCCTGCATCCCCAGAGCTGTGACGATGGCGTGCTGCTCTTGCATGTTATCATCGAGTGGGGCGCCAAACTCCACCATGATGCCATCGCCTAAAAACTTATCGAGCGTGCCGAAATTGGCGAAGATCACATCAAGCATATGCTCAAAGTATTCATTGAGAAGCGAGACCACAGCCTCAGGAGACATCGTCTCGGCCAGCTTGGTGAAGTGGCGGATATCAGAGAAAAGCAGCGTCACCTTTCTACGTTCGCTCTGGATTTGACCGAGCGCCTCTGACTCAAGCACCTTCTCCAGGACGTGATGCGAGACATAGCGGGCAAAGTTGGTCTTCAGCCGCTCGCGCTCCTCTAGCCCCTTTGTCATCTGGGCAATCGCCATAGCGAGGTCGGCAAACTCATCTTTGCTAGTCAACTCCACCTTGGTCTTGAGCCTGCCCGCGCCAATCTCTTGTACCGCACGATTGAGCGTAGAGAGAGAGGCGCTGGCTCTCTTCGAGAGAATCTGTGCCACCAAAGCAGCGAGCAGCATCGAGGCTCCCAAAGAGATGAAGGAGAGTATGTGCAGCCGGTGTAGCGCCGTGTAGACATCCTGGGCGCTCAGGTCGACCCCTAGAGAGGCGACATAGTGGCCCTGGCTGTTATAAATGGGAGCATAGGCACTCAACCAGACTCCCCAGCGATCTTGATAGATCTCTTTAGGTGCAAACACCTTGTCTGGGTTCTTCTCGATTGGCTTAGCGTAGGGGTCGTCAAACACCTCGCCAAACTCAGCCGCATAGTTGGGATCGCTCTCTGCATCGACGCCAAAGAGCAGAATCCTCGGATCGTAAGGGGCGGGGAAGAGGGTGTAGATGTCGCGCACATTGGTGCCAGCCCGGTTATTGGCGTCGCGCACAGCTCGTAGAGAGCTCTGCAGCTGCAGATAGCTAGGAGAGTGGGGATCGCCTGCAAGCAGCACCTTTTGCAGCTCATCGCCATTGATCAGCCCTGCTGTCGTCACTCCGATCGAGGCCACCTTCTCGGCCAGCTCTCGCAGCATAAGGCGCTTGGCCTGAATATAGAGTACAAGCTCCCCAGCACCCGAGGTGATGGCCGCTACAGCTATGAAAGCAAGGTAGAGTTTAACTCTAAACCGCATCGCTTCACCCAAACCACATCGTCAGCGCCACACAGACCAGTGCGCCACCAAACAGTTTACGCAGCCAGAGCGTAGAGAGCCTATGACTTAATTCGACACCAAGGGGCGCCACCAAAAAGGCGGCGATGCCAAGCAGTAAAAAGGCTGGAAGATAGACAAAGCCAATACTATTAGCCAGATTCACCTCCTCGGCACCCCACCAAGAGAAGAGTACAGCCACCAGAAACGAGATGAAGAGGCCTAGCGCAATCGATGTGGCAACCGCCTGATGTTCCTTCATGCGCAGATGCAGCAGCATGGGCACCGTGATGATGCCGCCACCAACCCCCAACAGTCCCGCCAAAAAACCGACGAAGGAGCCCAGCAGCATCAGTTTGCCAGTGCGAGGCACCCTCTCTCCATCCGAGCCATCAGCCCGCCTGCGGATCTTCATGAATAGAAAATAGAGACCGATGATCGCTGCAGCTATGGCGAAGATCCTCTCTAGAAGGCTATTGCTTGTATGAGCAGCCAGCCACGAGCCGGCTAGCACCCCGCCAAGAGCGCCCCAGCTCATCTTCATCACCACCTCCCAACGCACAGCTCGCCGCTTCGACTGCATCCAGGTGGCGCTGATTGCATTCAATACCATCGCCGCTAGTGAAGTGCCAATGGCAAAGTGCATCACATGCTCAGAAGGGATTTTGTCCTGATAATGAAACAGCGCCACAAGACCCGGTATGGTCACCATACCGCCGCTGATCCCCAGCATCCCGCCCATCAATCCGGCTAAGGCCCCCAGCCCCAAAAGAGCAAGGGCCATCCATAGCGCCACTTCCATTGCACAACCCTTTAACAAATTCACACTACCGCAACTAGAAAGTGTCGTCAATCAACAGCCCACCTCTCAGCGAAGAGTTTTTTTTATCACCATTAACGATTATGTTATTGATAGCTAAAAAAACATGCGTGCTATTTACATAGTTATTTATGAACAAAGAGGTCCAGTTCACTAGAGTCACTGCACGCTCTTAAGAGAACGTAGTAGCACCTCTTGATCTAGCGTCACAATCTTGATCGAGGCGTCGTTCTCTCCACAGGCGAGATGGATCAACTGCTTGCCATTTTTTTCTTCCGTCACAAAGCCGGCAGGGAAGATCACCCTTTTTCCGCTTCCAGCCGTGTTGAGAATCAGAGATTCGTAGATCCCTTCAAACAGAATAGGATGAGAGGAGATGGCGGTGATACGGAAGGGGGGCTTCGCCTCGAAGGTGTAGGCGCCCATCACATACCAGAACATACCCTTCTTATCGCGGAATGAACTGTGGAAGAAACCGAGAAACTGATCTTCCACTCTTCTTGGAGGAGCCCCTCCACGCAGCGGTCGCCCCCAAGAAGGAGACCAGTTTAGATGCTGCATCAGCTGACTCTTTGGATGAGAGGGGGCAGAGAGGGCGCCTGTTGTCAGATCATCCACCTGCAGAAGAATCCGTGGATTAAGGCTATATTCCAACTGGATAGAGGGGGTGCCATCCTCCAGTATTCCTTCAAAGGGGGGCCAATTCTTCTCTATCGGACAGAAGTCAGGATCAAGAGTGATTGGATCCACCACAGCTGCGCGCTCCAGGTCAAAGCGGCCCAGCCGCATCACCCGTCCCGCTCCTCGTGGTTCGTTATAGCAGAGATAGATCTGGTCACCCAGGCGGACAGCTCTAGGATCCTCCGAATGGAGGTTCTGCGTATCGACTTGGCGAGCAAGATGGTCGCCAAGTTCGAACTCTCTATCCAGCTCAACACAACCGACATGTGTGTAGCGTGGGCGGCGTAGGCGGCTATCTAGAGTATCGTAGCGGAAGAAGAGTAGATAGCCATCGCCATGCTCGATGATGGAGCCGTTATAGGGTGCTAACACCTCGGGAATTTCCACCGTCTTCACAGAGAGAACCAGACCAGACTCCTCTGCAAACGGCACACCGATCAGCTCGTTAGGCAGGCTAGTATTCTCTCGCGTCGAGCGCTTAATATAGTTTTTTATTTTCCTGTCGAGATGCCGCACCTTGATATGCGATCTCCAAGAGAAAGAGAGAGCAAATAGCGCTAAAACGGAAAGACCCGCGAATCCAAAAAGGGAAGCTTTTTTCCACTTAGGTCGAGAAATCAAAGGAGAACCGTCTTGCATAGACACCGCAAAAGAATCAAGATTTGCCCATTGTAGCGGCCGCAAAAAGCTTGTTCAAGCTTTTCCACTTGGCTTAATGCGTCACTGCCCTGAGACTACTAAGGAGAGCATCCTGATCGATTGTGATGATCTTGATGGCGGCATCGTTCTCGCCGCAAGAGAGATGAATCAAACGCTTTCCCCCTCTCTCTTCGGTGACAAAGCTCCCAGGAAATAGCACCTTTTTTCGCTGCGGAGCGGCACTGTTGATAGCATGGGAGTCGTAGATGCCTTCGAAGAAAATGGGGTGGGGGGAGGTGGCGGTGATCCTAAATGGTGGCTTATCTTCGAATGTATAGGCCCCTATCAGATACCAGCGCATCTCTTTGTCATCTCTAAAAGAACTGTGGAAAAATCCGAGAAACTGATCTCCCACTCGCCTAGGAGGAGTTCCTCCCCTTAGTTCACCCCAAGAGATGGGCCAGCCCAGCTTCTGTACCAATAGGCTATCTGGTCGTAAAAACGGGGTGAGAGAGACGCCCGTTATACCACGCTCTACCTGCAGCAGAATGCGCGGATGGAGGCTGTACTCAAACTGCAAGCTGGAGCTTCCATCCTCGAGAATCCCTTCGAAGGGGGCCCAATTCTTCTCCACCTCGGAAAAGCCAGGATCCAGCGTGACCGACTCCACCACCGCAAGCTTTTCGACATCGAGGCGCCCCACGCGCATCACCCGCCCCTTCCTCTGATGGGGGGAGGGGTCGTTGTAGCAAAGATAGATCTGCCCCTGTTTCCAAAAGGCCCTTGCATCCTCCGAACGATCGTTCTGAGTATTCACATTGCGGACCGGATGACCATTCCACTGAAACTCTCTATCCAGCTCCATGCAACCGATGTAGCTAGCGCGTGGCCGGTTCCGCCTCTCCTCTGGAATGTCATAGCGAAAGAAGAGCAGATATCCCTCGTCGCCACGCTCGATGAGGGAGCCATTGTAGGGAGCCTCAATTCCAGGCACCTCAACCTTCCTGACAGAGAGAACAATCCCCGACCTCTCCGCAAGTGGAACAGCCTCAAATCCAGGCGGCATCGAAGCGTTCTGCCATTCCGATTTCACAAAATAGGAGCTCGCCTTCTTCTTCAGATAGCCCACACTGAAGCGAGGATTCTTGCTTGTCATTGCCACAACTCCAAGAGTTGCAACGATCAGAGCTGCGCCAATACTAATCCACCTCATTCTACCCTCAATTCTCGCTAACTTGGGCAAAAAGAAAATCGGCCATTTGATGCCTCCTCAAGTAGAAAAAGTAGCCATCGTTCCGAAGCTGCCGCTGCCGCTCAAGTTCGGGGGTATCATCGGCCTCCCACCCCCAAAAAAGGCGATCAGAGAGCGGGGAAACCAATCCAGCATACTCAGGTTTTCCCAGCAGGGCAGTCAACACAAACTCCTCGGGAAATGCAGAGAGAAAAGGGGTGCCCAGTTCCACCATCTGGTAATAGTCAGAGATGAGCTGCTGCACAATCGGAAGATCCATCTGAAGACCAAATATAGCTCCGATGATGTAGGGAGTACGCCGATCCAGCACATCGGTTCCCGTAATCTCTTTAAGAGTCTTCCATGTAGTTGGAAGGATAGACTTCCAAAGATCACCCGTATGAAAGAATCCATTGAAGAGAGCCCCCTTGCGGCCAAGTAATCGAAAGAGGGGGGCTGGATCCCTTAGAGGAAAGAGACCCGAATCAATCCAGATCACCTTATTGAATCCAAGCTGATAGGTTTCAATCATCATGAAGATTTTCAGGGAATAGGGTACGCCTGCATACTGAGTTTCTCGTCCCGTAGGGTTGGGAAACCCTCCAAGACGATAGTAGAAGTAGCCATTGAAGCCGCTCTCACGCAAAGCATCAGGCTGCGATTGCAGGTGAAAAGCTCTGATTCCACCGTAGGGGGCAGATGAGACAAAACAGATGTCACCTCCATTTCCGATCTTTTCCAGTCTTGTCTGCGGCAACTGGCCTTTTTCCGGATCGATCAGAACTCGACCAAGCCCTCGCGAGCAACGACTATAAAATTCCCCAAATGGCACATAGTCCTCATCTCGCGGATAGAGCTGCTCCAGAAGAGGCGCTAGCTCTCTCTTTTTGATTCTAATCTGTCTCTGTAGCTCTATGTAATCCTCGTTCGAAAGCTGCTTCTTATCGGTTTGGAACTGGATGGCAAATGGGTTCTCCTCTGCCACTGCTGTGGCCCACAAAACAGAGCAGACGAACATACAAGCGAACCATTTCATAGCTCTTCTCTCGCTAGCCCCTTCGAACCAAAATAATTTCGAAGCGTCGCAGTTTCCATAAAAACCTCCACCTAACTAGGGGACATGAGCGATGCTATCTCAGCTAACTTCTTCGTACCAAGCAAAATCCACACATCATACAACCTCATCCCTTCAGTCAGCAAAGAGCTACTTTTTTTGTATTTGCTAAATTGACCACGACAGCAGTTCAATAGAACATTGAATTCACCGTTCATCGACAATTCTTGGAGGATCGCGTGCGCCCACTCTCCACTCAGCTCCTACTTCTCGCCGCCTTACCTCCTCTTTTTGGACAGCCCCAAAACAACCTGCAGCAGGTTGCGTTTCAAGTGCAGCAAGTAGGCTATGAAGAGAGGAAGGCTGAACTGGACTACCCCTTCTCCTACGATGGCATCATGCGGTTCCTTCACGATCTTCAATCGGGTGAGCTCGAAAAACGGTGCA
>DAHXNQ010000089.1 GCA_027365315.1 Rhabdochlamydiaceae bacterium
GGGACAGTGCTGTGCACGGCCCGGGAGCAAGGATCGAGGGATCGAAGCTGCAGCCGGCCCATCTTATAATGAGCAGTCTGCTCGTTCACATCCAACTTCTCCCCTCGGTCTGATAACAGTTCTTATTTGTGCAACAACTCCATAGTGATCTGCTCTGACTCTACTTGCTCTACTTGCCGATTTTCGCTTTCACACTCTCTGTGACGGTATTATCGAGCTCCGCGAAGACAAGAGATTTCAGGGGACATTGGCATGGCTTCATCCCCATTTGACTGATTGCATGATATATCTGTCGTTTTTGAGCATCCTTCAGGTTTTCTAGTGGACAGACAGTGACCTGCTTTGTTGGATCCCATTTCTGTGGTTTTGCGACCGGCGGACATTGGTGAAATATCCAAAAAGGACATCCAGAGACCCCAATAGGTCCATCATTCTGGATCTCGAGGATGTCGTATGTAACGACAATCTGCCTGTTTTGGTACGCGGTGTATATTTCATTCGGGTTTTCGGCACGAGGAGCTGCTGGATACATGATTGCCTTCCGAGTTGAGGATGTAAGCTTTAAAAAAGAGAGGAGGATTCTATCGATTTCCCCCTTGAAGGTCAAGCAACCGGTCTTCTCGCGTCTCTGACTATTTGGAGATCCATCTGGACGCGGCCGCTCAGGGAACAGCCGCACGTCTGGAGGCGTAGCCCTTTTATTTTAGCGAGGATCCCTTTGCACGGATCCTCTTCTAGATTGTCCAGGTTGCAGATAGCAACCTGCTCTGGAGGGACTGGGAGATGTGCCGCTGCGGGAGCTGCTGCAGCCGCATCTTTCGGGCATCGATGATATAGGTCGGTTACATTCGCGAGTCCAGCTTTGAGATAGAATCCGTCACCATTAGGGCAACGTACCTTCATCAAGAAGGTCTCGGTCCAGCAGATCATGACAGCACGATTTTCATTGTACGCTTGGCTTAGCTCCTGTTGATTGGTGATGAGCGAAGCGCCTGGATAGGTCCAAATTGCTAGGTCGGCCATGATGATCTCTTTGTAATCTGTAATTGTTGCAAAGGAACGGAGATTCTGCCTCCTTTACATCTTGAATGTCAAGCTTGCAGAGCTAGGGCCTGCTGGCTGAGCCATCATCGTCTCCTTGAAGAAGGTGCAATCTTAAGCAGATTGGGGGGGGGATCTTATGATTCCCCTGATTCGAGGTCAACGCTGTTGAGGTGGGGAGTATCTGCCGACGATATCCTGCAGTCCTGCATGGACATCGGAATGGGACAGGCATGTGCATGTTTTGAATATGCCCCAGGTCGTCTGCGCATCGATCTTCTTTCGATCATCTGGGGAGACTAAGCATATCATAGCGGAGCTGACAAGAGGTCCGGCTTCGCACCGCAAAAGAACGGGGATTCTGCTGTTTGGCCAGCTAGAATGTCAAGGGGAGGTGGGGAGATTGTTTAGGAGTTGCTGAGCATTTCGGCGACAAGGCGCGGTAGCTCTCTCGCGAAGTCCTGCAGGGGATGGGGAGGAGTTTTGCGCGAGGAGCGCTTGCCTTCGAGGCGTGCGCGCACCAGGCGCGGAAGCTCGGAGGAGTCGGTGAATCCCTCTCCCACCCCCATGCGCTCAACGAAGGGGATGTTGACCGCCTCCCAGGTAAGGTGTCTTGCGGAGGAGTGGGGAGTGTTGTCGAGCAGCAGCCAGAGAGGCTCCGGTTTTTCTACTTTGGCGAGAGCCAGATGGACCCCCTCCATTACGCTGCAGGTGCCGGTCTTGGTGATCAAGATATCGGAGCAGGCCATCAGCTCCACCATTCTCTCCACATAGCCGCGCAGATGCACCAGTAGGCCGCTCTTCAGCAGGAAGCTCTCTCGATCGATGCTGCGCGAGAAGAGTCTGGCGCGCTCTTCTTGCAGCCAGGAGCGCAGCTGTTCGAGCAGTTTGCGGTTTTTGCCGCAGCAGAGGTTGATCTGCAGACGCCAGCCGCGCGAAGGAGGGCGTAACGAGAGAAGCGCTTTGGCATGTTCCATGAGAGAGCGGCCCCCCTGCGCACCTGCTACAACAGTGACTGTCTGGTAGCCACGCACCAACCCCTCGCGGCGCGTGATGCGCTCCAGCTGCTGGCGGGTCCACACTTTGCAGCAGCCGGTTCTGGCAGGAAATCCCAGCACCTCCATCTGTGAGGAGGCAAGGCCTCCTAAGCGCATCGCTAGTAAGCGAAAGAGCGCATCATCAGTGGGAAGCGCCAGCTTGAAGCGGCTGTAGTGCATCGTATCGGTGAAGCCGTTGAAAAAGGTGGTGGGATCGAGATCGGTGGGTACGAGCAGAAAGGGAATTTTTGCCTTTTCAGCTGCGCGCAGAAAACCGTGGTTGAGGAAGGGCATGGTGGAGATGATCAGTGCCGGGACGGGGCGCTCTTCTGAGGCGAGGTAGCGCGAAAGCGAGTCGCCGATCTTCTCCGCTTTATTCAGCATGAACCAGCTGCCTGCTTTGGCATAGAGTGCCACTGCGCGATGCCATCCTTGCTGCAGCAGAAAATTGTAGATGTCTTCGCCTCGCCTTCTCGATTTGGTCAGCCGCTGAAGTGGATCGACGCGCTGAAGACACTCATCGATAGGAAAGATGATGCGTACCTTGTAGTGAGCGGTGATTCTCTTGCCGTCCCGTAGAAACGATGTTCTTTTGCCATCGAGAATCCGCTGGATCTCCTGCCCTGCCGAGATGTGCCCACCACCCCCGCGGCAGACAATCACATCGATGTAGAGCGTCGGCAGCAGCTCTGGGGCAAAGGAGTCGCCACCCTCCTCTATATCATGTAGGTGGGGAGGATATTCTTCGGAGAGGAGAAGGGGGTTTGTTTCCAATTAAAAAATTTATTTATAGCAAGGACTGCCTGTAAAGCAGACCCCTCTATTTCCTGATCATAAAAGAATCGACCATGACCTGGCAAATCGTTGTTTTTATTTCTGCATTTGTGTAAAAATTCAGAGAATATTTTGTTGTGGTTATATATTTATGACGATTCTTGCCTCCGAGGCAGATTCCTCTCCCTCTAGTCCCAGTTTAGCTCGCTGGATCGAGGCTATTTCCACCCCGAATTCAGTCCCAGTTTGCGCCGATGAGTCCACACTCTCTTTTTCTGCCAAGGGGGAGTTGAAGGTGACCCCGCCGCCACCTAAGCCCACCCTATTGGAGCGGATCAAACGTATCATCCCGCGCATCCTGGCGGCGATTGCCCACCTCTTTGCGCTGCTGCGTCACCTGATAGACCGCTCCTTCATCCCCAAGCGCTGGGTAGTGGCCGAGCAGAGGGCAGAAGCCAACCGGAAGATGTGGAAGAGCTTTGAAGAGGCGCTGGGCGCCCATCCCATCGAAGGTAAGAACGCATTTCTAGATAGGTTTAAAACAAGGTATGCCGCATGGCTTCCTGCCGATCCAGGCAAAGGCCCAGTACAGGCGAAGCATCTGAAGTGGGCAGCGGCACTCTCCTGGTGGCCTCATCTCTCCGACTTTCCGGCAAAGCCCGGTGGTTATACGCGTCAAGAGCTAGTCGAGAAGATCGCTCCGTTGCGTCTCTCTGCTTCTTGGCTAGAAGCTCTCGATCCTCCCCATATTCTTCAAGGAACACCTCTTACCTTGGCCGACAATCTCAAGCACAATCTCCCCGCGATGGATCAGCAGGCCTCTAGGCTTGTGCAGGACTTCCTGCATCTAGAGAAGGAGCTACGCTACGGCGAGTGGGCGGGGATGACTAGGCTAGCCAAGGCTCTTGTGAACATGCAATTTGAGCCAGGTACTCTGATTCCTATCCTCAATAAAGATGGGTTGCTCGATTTCTTTGCGGTGGAGAAGAGGTTTAACTTTCCGGCAGGTCTTTCAGGCTATCTGCTGAAGCCTATAGCGAGTGACTCCTCGCTCTCCTGGACGCTGATATTTGGTCCCACTAAGTTTGCACCAGGCGCCCACAACGCGCTTGCCACCTGGTACAACGATTTCGAGCCCGATCTTGGAGAGAGTGGATGGCAGGCAGCCAAAGAGACGATGGAGAGATACTTTCAAGAGATTCCCCAACTGCTCACAGGAACACCGGACTATATTGGCTATAGTCTAGGTGGGGCGCAGATGATCAAATGTTTTCAGACAATGATGCGGCGCGAAGGTGTTGTGGAGAAGATCAAGCGCGGCGAGTTCTGCCCCCGTTTTCTCAGCTTCAACCCTCCGGGAGAGGAGCCAAAGGCAGAGCATCAGTTCAGCGCCTGGGCGCAGAAGCATATTCCTCAAGCTGTGCCCCGCAAAATCCCCATTCGCTTCTTCCATTCCTACCGCCCCAGTGCTGATAAAATTGGTCTGGAGCCCGATCCTGTGCAGACGCTTCAGGGGCCCAAGAGTCGAGGTCTTTTAGGTCATGGAGCATTTGATGTGCAGGTGATTAAGGTGATCTTTGACCACTGGTCGCCATCGCTGACACTCCACTCACTCCGCGGGCTCGATGCACCCAAGCCATGCAAGGCAGAGCTGCTCACTTCTGAGCAGCTCTCTACCGAAACTCACCGTGCCGAACTGGACAACACCATGCTGGCACCACCCCACCGCATCTGGGAGCAGTTTCGTATTCAATGGGGACAGATCATCTGGCCTTTGGTGCACTTTCTCTCTAAGCTTCTCACTAAGCTGAATCTGCTTCACCCCGTCGAAGAGACCATCACCTAAAGTCTGATAACAGTTCTTATTATCTGAGGCTTTTCCAGTTTTTGGCGCTCTCTAGATCGAGAGGGTTGTAGGAGAACTGGCCTTCGGTTTTACTACCCTCAATCAGGATGGCGATGCGACGCGAGTTGCTGCGTGCACAGCTTTTTTTGGCAAAGGCGATGAACTGCTCGTAGGAGAGTTTTTCTAGGGCAGAGACCCGCTTCTCCAGCCTAGCAAAATCTCCGCGGAAGTCGAAGGCGAGTGTGTAGAGCAGGTCTCCATGTGCTGAGAGATTTTCAGCAGGAGTGGTGAGCTGCTGAATTGCTGTCTTTTTCAGCTCGGCAAAGCGCTCTTTGGAGATCTCCTCTTCCATCCCCTTTTCCATCTCTTCCAGGAAGAGGTCGAAGCGGGCTAGTAGATCGCGCGGCTGGTGGGTTGAAGACTGCACACCAAACCATCTGAAGAGCTCTCCGCCCTCCTCCATCTCCCACGACTTAGCAATGTAGCCGGTCTGCTGCTTAGTGCGCAGTGTGGCAAAGAAACGCTCGCGCAAGACGGGCGAGAGTAGCTGTGCAGCCGCTTTGTCTGGAAAGCTAAAGGCTCCCTCGTAGAGAAGCAGAAGGGTGGCTCCACCCTGCATCGGTGTTGTGAACGAGAGTAGGAAGGGGCCATCAGCTGGAGGGGGGAAGGCTCTGCGCGACGCCATGGTATCGCTGGGATAACCCCTGTTCTCTGCGGATTGCCATATGGTCATGCTGCGTTGCCACAGATCTCTCGCCTCTGGCTCCTCTAGATTGCCGTAGAAAAAGGCTTCGAGATGGCTTTGGGCAAGCATTTCCTGATAAGAGGCGAGAAACTGCTCGTGAGAGAGTTGTTCGAGCTGAGAGAGCTTCTCCTGACTTGTGGGTGCATCGGGCAGAATGAGGTCGGCCGCAGCTTCGATTCCCTGGAAGAAGGCAATTTCGCAGAGTTGATTACGGTAGCGGCTGGCTAGGCTGGTCCGGATACGGTCAAACTCCTCGTTTGACGGAGTGAGAGAGCGCAGAGCGAGCAGCATCTTTTCAGAGAAAGCGTTAGCTCCTTCGCTGCACCCTTCGATCTTGAGGTAGAGTTTGCCCTTGTGCACGCCACTCTCCGCATGCAAATGGGCCGCCTCACCATAAGAGCGGAGCTGTGATGTCTCTGTATCCAAGATCTCTAGCATGAGATCCTGCAAAACGCGACTTTTGCTGCTTCCATCAAAGAGGGGGCTAGTCACCGAAAAGCTGTAGGCCACTTCGGGCACGAGGTAGTAGCGATCTTGGCAGCAATAGGCGGAGCCAAGAGCTGACGAAGCGATTTCTCTACCCTCGATGCGAGGTTTCTCTTCTTGAGTGGTGGTGTAGAGAAGCACCTTTTGCGGCATGAAGGGGTTGGGCTGAGGCAGCTCCACCTCGGGGTGGGGAGGCATGGCCGCCCAAGCAAGCAGCTTCTCCTCGGAGATGGGATCGAGTCGGTACTCTGCTCCCATCCAGGTCTCACGCCTATTGGGGCTCCATTTGGCTATCTCGGGGCTGGCTGTCAGCACAAAGATGCAGGCCTCGGGTGTGAGATTATCGATGAATCCATCGATGGCATCGGTGGAGTAGTGCGAGGGCAGACGTGTGCGCTCGGGATAGGTAGAGAAGGGCTCGTAGAGCATGTCGGCTACGTGGCCTGAAACCAGATGGAAGGGCTCCTCCTGAGAGGGGTATTGGTATTGCAAAAGGGCGATCTTCTGCATTTCGTCAAATAGGTAGCGAGGAATGCTCTGCTGCTTCAGCCGGGCAATGGCTGCAAAGCAGGTTTCAATCACCTTCTCTCTCTGCTGTATTCCTTCGTCTGTCAGCTCGATCTCGATGGAGAAAAGCCCCTGGTCGCGACTGAGCTTTTCGCCTCCAGCCCCTACTGAAAGTGCGAGCCCCTGACGTTTGAGGAGCGCCTCGAGGCTCTTATCGCCTCCATGGCCGATTGCGTAGGTCACTAGATTGGCTACGGGGCAATCTAGATCGACGAGATACTCTTCGGGCACCTCCCAGATCAGACTGAGCTGCTTCAGGTCGCGCACCGGCTTCAGGTAGAGCAGGTGGCCCACCTGTTTCTCGGAAGAGAGAGGCTGGTCGATGTAGCGCTGGCTGTGCGCTCTTTGAGGCACCTGTCCCAGGCAGGTTGCCGCCAGATCGATCATCTCAGGAAGAGGAAGCGAGGAGTAGAGTACGGCGCGCATCTCTTCTGGAGTGTAGTGAGCTTCAAACCACCTTTTCAGCTCCTCATAGGGAATCTTCGAGAGCGTCTCGGCGGTGCCTGTAGAGAAGCCGGCATGAGGATGGAGGGGGTTACCGGTCTCTTTCAGCACCTGGTACTGTCGCCAGCCATCATGCTCGATGTTTTTGGCAAACTCCTGGTTCACAGCTAGCAGTTCGCGTCCTACGCAGGAGGGGGAGAAGAGCGGGTCGATGAAGAAGTGAGAGAATCTATCGAAGGCGCCTGGAAAGGCGCTGTTTTCGATGGAGAACATGTAGACAGTACGGTCGGTGGCGGTGTAGGCGTTGGTGTTGCCCGCATGGTCTGCCATGTAGCTCCAGACCTCATTCTCCTTGGGATAGGCGCCGCTACCCATGAAGAGCATATGTTCGCAGAAGTGCGCCATCCCGGGATACTCTTCCGGATCGCTCCAAGAACCATTCTCGACGGCAAGCGCTGCTGCTGCGATCGGGGTTTTGGGATCGTGGATGCAGTAGACCTGGATGCCATTACTCAGCTTCAGCTTGGCTGTCTTCTGTCCCTTCATCGCTGGGGAGAGTAGCTCTACCTTGCGCAGGTCGGGTACCAGCTCGTAGGAGAGTTCAACCTCCGCGCCCACCAGGGAAACGCTTAGCAGTACAGTTCCTAAGTAGGCTCTACATACCTTTCTCAGCACGGTGACCTCCTAAATCAGGATCAAGCTACTTGGTATACTCTTCACTTCTTTTAAACCCAAGTCTGGAGGAGGGGCCCTAGCCGATCTGCTTGTAGGCAGAGACCACCTGCTGCCATATGGCGTGGGCGCGCGCTTCGCGGCGAACACGCTTATCACCGTCTGAGCCGGCTAACGCTTCCATGTTGCACTTCTCGCCAAGAGCCATGCCGATGCCGGTGTAGGCGACACGGCGTGGCTCACCCAGCTCTTTCTGTACTCTGTCGGGAGGAGGCAGTAACTCGTAGGTGGAGAGCGTCAGAGGAAAGAAGTGAGTCGGGACATGGCTGCGGCGCGCCATCAGGTAGAACATCTCGATGCTCTGCGCATCGAAGGGAGCCACCTCCACCTCGCCTTGTTCGTTTTTGCGGTCGCGTCCGCCGCTAGGGGCGACATAGATGCATTTGCCCCCTTCAGAGAGTAGCTGCGCCATCATCTCCATGGTCTTCTTGTTGTAGAGCTGTCTGCGCAGTCTCTCCTCGGGCTCCTGCTGATCCATATATTTCTTGGAGTAAATGCAGAGCAGGTTGCACCCTAAGCTGAAGGGGATGGCTAGCGGATCGGTGAGCACCCGCTCTCCCGCCACAAAGATGATATCGCTTGCAAACTTGGGGTTGATATCTTCTAGCAGTAGACCGATCGCTTGCGGATCTGCTTCGATCTGGTGGTTGGCCAAAAGGACTATGTTGTGCCCCTTTTTTTGTAACTCGGCCAGTAGCTTCCATCTCTCTTTACCCACCATCCGACAGGCGCTTTTATCCACAAGAGGGCGCAAGAAATCGAGGCCAAAAGCGTAGTAGTCGAACGGCTTTCTGATCTGCTGGTGGAAAGGGGAAAATTGGAAGGGAGAAGAGCACTGCTCTCCCACCAGGCGTAGATAGGTGGTGAAGGTGTGCTCCACGCCAGCACCAAAGGTGGGTAGGGAGAGTTTATAGCTATCGTAAAAAGCGCGCAGGATACGCCGGAACTTATCCGGAACCAGCTCCTGCGCCTCGGCAGCGCGTAGTGCAGTGAGAAACTCAGAACTCAAGCGGACCTCCGCGCTCCTCACCCGGCATGGTAGAATAGAGCAGGAATTCATTGAGGTGAAGGGTGTCGTTAGGACGTATCTGCAGCTTAGCGTGCAATTCGTCACACATCGCCATCAGATGGGCGCTATCCTCCCCCTTGTCGAGGTAGGACTTCAGCTCGGGATGACACTCAAGCCGAAGAGCGAACTGCTGCTGGCAGAGGATCACCTTCCGCAGAGCCCTTTCGATCTCTATGGCGACGCTTTCGTGAGACTTGATCACTCCACCACCGGCGCAGTAGGGGCAGGCGCAGAAGAGCGTTTGCGAGAGTGACTCGCGGCTGCGCTGACGCGTCATCTCTACCAGACCAAACTCAGACATGCCCAGGATGGTGCACTTAGCGCCATCATCTTTCATCGACTCCTTCAGGCGATCGACCACGCGGCGCTGGTTTTTATGCGAGCGCATGTCGATGAAGTCGCAGACCACTAGCCCCCCTATATTTCTGAGGCGCAGCTGTCTAGCAATCTCGTCGGCCGCTTCGAGGTTGATCTTTAGGAGTGTCTGCTCGACGTCGGAGGCAGAGCCCTGTTTGGAGGTGCTGCGGCCAGAGTTGACATCGACTGTGCACATTGCTTCGGTGCGCTCAAAAAATATGTAACCACCACTGGGCAGCCAGATCTTTTTGCGCAGCGCCTTTTCGATCTCCTTTTCGATATTGAATCGCTCGAACATCGGCATCTTATCGCGATAGAGCTCGATATTGAGAGGATGCTCGGTGGCATACTTGGCATAGAGCTGCTTGCAGCTCTGGTAGGTGGCGTAGTCATCGACTAGAAGCCTTTCGCACTTTCTGTCGACCGCTACCATGAGCGCGCGCCGCACCAGGTCCGACTCCTCGAAGAGAAGGGTGGGCTTGGTTGCCTTCTGGAATCCTTCCACAATGGTCTGCCATGTCTGGAACAGCTCCTGCGCCTCTTCGATCAGAGTATCGGAATGGGCGCTGGTACTGGAGGTGCGGCAGATCAACCCCATATTGTGAGGCATGTCGAAAGCGCGGATTAGCTTTTTTAGCCGCTCTCGATCGGAGGCATTTTCAATTTTGCGCGAAACTCCCCTATGCGAGGTGTTGGGCAGCAGCACCAGGTAGCGTCCCGCAATCGAGACGTTGGAGGTGAGGCGAGCCCCCTTTGTGCCCATCGGCTCTTTCACCACCTGCACTAGAACTGGTTGGCCTGGCTTCAGCAGAGAGCCGATGTCATTGGCTTTCTGCTGCGCTTTGGCTTTTTTGGCCTCTACTTCGAAATCCATATCGTACATCTCGGCAAACTTCGAGGTGTTCTCCAGGATATCAGAGATGTGGATGAAGCCGTTTTCTCCCTCACCGATGTCGATGAAGGCAGACTGGATGTTGGGTAAAATGGTGTTGACATAGCCGCGGTAGATGTTTCCAACGGAGATATTTCCGCCAGCGTCCCGGCTTTTTTTACGCTCAATAACGAGGTCGTAGAGGTTGCCATGTTTGAGTAGCGCATAGCGCAGCTCTTTGGACTCCACGTTCAGAAGAATTTCCAGCATGGGAGGAATCGGTGTAACTTGTGTTCAAGATGAGTTGTCTAAATTGATCATACTTATTGGGAGCGAATCTGCTCAATCTCCTCCTGAAGTCTTTCTAAGAATCTTCCACGCACCAGCTGCATCGCTAACTCCAAAGAGCTTGCGATTGACTCCTGGCCGGCGTTGCCGTGACACTTCAGGACGATGCCGCTGACCCCGCAGAGGAGAGCTCCGGGGTAGCCGCGGTAACAAAGTTTTTTTCTCATGACTTCAAGGCGATCAGCTCTTTGTGAGGGCGCGCCTGTGTTGTAGTCGGGGTGGTCCAAAGTCTCTAGAAGAAAAGTGGCGATGCCCTCTGCTGTCTTTAGGAAAACATTGCCGGTGAAGCCATCGGTGACCACCAGATCGACCTTCCCCTCAAATAGATCCCGCGCCTCGATGTTTCCTACAAACGATCCAGGCGCTAGTTGATGCAGTGCCGCATGCGCCTTGCGATGCAGCTCGGTGCCTTTAGTGGCCTCTTGGCCGATGTTCAGCAGAGCGAGGGTGGGATTCTCGATGCCGCGGCAGCGCTGGTAGGCGATACCCATGGCAGCGCACTCCACTAAAAACCGGTCGCTGCTCTTGAGATTGGCTCCCACATCCAGCACGGCGATGGGCGCCTGCTTGCTAGGCAGTAGGGCGATTAGGGCGGGGCGGGTGACTCCGCGCAGGGGCGTCAACTTCAGGCGCGAGGCGACCAGCAGAGCGCCTGTGCTACCGGCTGTCACCAGGGCGTCCAGATCGCCGCTCTTCAGAGCCTCGACGCCTAAGACAAGCGACGACTCCTTCTTGCGCCGCACTGCCACTGTGGGGGGCTCTGCTGACGAAATGGAGGGACCCGACAGCCTCTTTTCCAGCCTTGGGGCATCTTTGATCTTCGCCAGCACCGAGGAGGGGCCCAGTAAGCAGAGGGAGAGTTCGGGGTCTGGATGAGAGGATAAAAAATTCTCCGCAGCCAAAGCTATCTCGCTGGGGGCTGTATCTGCCCCCATCAGATCTAAACCGATGCGAAGGCGCCGCGAGGGCTGGTTCGGGGTCAAGGTAGAGGGCCTAACCTCTGCTCCTAACCTAGGCCGCCGCCACGACAGAGCGCCCAGAGTAGAACCCACAATGGGGGCATGCGCGATGGGGCATGCGCTGTGTCTGGCAGTTATTGCAGACGGTCAGCTGTCTGGGTTTCTTAGCGTGGTGTGCGCGTTTAGAATTTTTTCTAGCGTTAGAATGACGGTTGCGTGGTACGGCCATGATCGTTCCTGTAAAACAGAGACGAGATCGTAGCACGAGTGCCAGATGTTGGCAATTCCCTCTCAAAATGCAAATAAACTTTCACATTCCTTGAGATGATAGAAAGGAGTATACTCTCTCCGCTGCTTGGAGTCTGTCATGAGCCCTCTCTTTCCTCAGTTTCCCGAGAAACATCATCTGCCGGCCATCATCACCCCCGAGAAGGTCTGTCACTACCTCAAGCAGATCGGTGAGTATCCCACCGCTGCGCCACCTCATACGTTTATTTTTTGCTACCAGAGCCTACTCTCCAATCAGATTCTACGGGACTACCGCTGCCAGCCTGGAGAGGGGGATTACTCATTTCTCTACTTCCTTGAGGAGCATCCTGGGGTGGCCTTTGCCAAGTTGGGGCCGGGGGCCCCTTCGGCGGTCTTTAGGCTAGAGCAGATGATCGCTTGGGGCACAAAGAAATTTATATCGGTGGGCACCGCCGGTGCGCTGCAGAGCGATCTGATGATCGGAGATTTGGTTCTTTGCGAAGCGGCCATCCGCGATGAGGGCACCTCGCACCACTACCTGCCGCCAGCGCCGCTGGCCTTTCCCTCGCCCGAGATGACAGCCCGGTTAGCCGCAGCTCTTGCCAGCCAAAAGCAGCCCTATCGCACCGGCAACAGCTGGACCACCGATGCTATCTTCCGCCAGACCCGAGAAGAGGTACAGCATTACCAAAATCTAGGGGTGCTCTCTGTCGAGATGGAGGCCTCTGCCCTCTTCACCGTTGCTAGCTGCCGCGGCGTCGAGATAGGAGCTCTTTTCACCATCAGCGACTCGCTTGCCGGCCCCGAGTGGAAGCCCTCCTTCCGCGAGGAGAGGACCGTTACGGGTCTACGCACTCTCTTCGAAGCGGCCCTCCTCGCCTCCGCTATGCCCTAGGGATCTAGCACGGCAAACTCTATCGTTTTTGTAGGTCCGTTCACCTCGACAAGTTTAATTACGCCCTTCATTCGAAGGGAATAAGAGGGGTGGAATACGAAGTCGTGGTTGGTGTCATCATCATATCGAATCGCAATACACCTCTCGCGACTGTTTGCGAACTGATCGAACCGGTCTATGGTGACGGTGCAATCATGCATATCGATCAAGAGAGGGTGATCATCTCGCCAGACGACCGCTTTGTAGAGACGAAAGGTGCTCTTTTCATTAGCGGGAGAGAGGTAGTAATTTTCGCCTCGTCTCACGATTGTACCAAAGAGTTGCTCGCAAATAAAATCTTCATAAATTGCTCGTTTTTGAGTTCCAGGCTCTTTCGAGTCAAGAAAGACCGTTTTCCTTTTTCCATTCGGTAAGATGAGCGTAGCGGCTTTGAAGCCGAAGCATTGGTGGTCACATCGGATCATGAAGCAGACGTCTGAGACCATGATTTCCTCCTCGCATGGGGGTTGAAGGAAGTAAGTTTATACTGCGCTTGTCGGCTTCGATCCAAGCAAAAACGGCTCCACAAGGTCTTGTGGCATAAATAAGAACTGTTGTCAGACTAAGAAGAAGAAAATTTTATTCATTCGAGCAAGCTTATGTTACAAGAGTGGACCGGCTCCGACTGCGATGAATCCATCCTTGTCGTCCGGGTGTGCACAGCACTACCCGGCGCGACTACGGAGCGCTCGCGACCTCGCAGCCTCTGCCTTCTTTAACCAGCCTTGAGTCGCAGGCGCGTAAAAGCCAAGCGATGATGACTTGCTG
>DAHXNQ010000098.1 GCA_027365315.1 Rhabdochlamydiaceae bacterium
GCTCCTAGAAAAATCGATGATTTTGGCGTCCGTTGTCAGAGCCAGCTTGCTGGCCCCTTGCTGTTCTGACGAGACCATACCCGAGAGGGTAGGCGAGGAAGAACAGCGACAAGGAACGCCAAAAGGGCGATTTTGCTGGAGGCTGGGGTTTTGCAACTGCCTCTATTGTTCTGCTGTTGGTTCATGCGATTTGTTGCGAGGTGTAGGCCCACTGCGGACTCATAACACGCTGATCCTTGGTTCAAGTCCAAGTTGCCCCATTTTCTTGCGAATGCAGTAGTATCTTTTCGTGTGGCGCCGAAGGCGCTTGGCGTGCGGTGACTTGCCACCGCTTTGTTAGACGGCGGCTTGGTGCCGCCCATTTCTTGCTAACAGATGCCCTATCCATTACAATCTTTGATGAACACATTGCAACAGTCACAACATGAACAGTTCCCACCTAGACAGCTCCCTGATCCTTTATCAAACTGAGGATGGTCAAACCCGTATCGAAGTGCGCCTGCTCGATGAAACCGTCTGGCTAAGCCAAGCCCAAATGTGTGAGCTGTTCGATAAGGACAAGCGGACTATTTCAGAGCACATACATAACATCTTTAAAGAGGGTGAGTTGCAGCCAGTATCAACTGTCCGGAAATTCCGGACAGTTCAAACCGAAGGCTCTCGTGAAGTTGCTCGCGAGATCGATTTCTACAACCTCGATGTCATCATTTCGGTGGGGTACCGCATTAGCTCTCACAGGGGCACCCAATTTCGCATGTGGGCCACTGCACGACTCAAAGAATACATCATCAAAGGTTTCGCACTTGATGATGAACGACTGAAGCAACATGGCGGAGGCAGCTACTTCAATGAGCTCCTTGCCCGCATCCGCGACATCCGTTCTTCCGAAAAGGTATTCTGGCGCAAAGTGCTCGATATTTATGCCACAAGCATCGACTACGATCCGAGAACAGAGACATCCAAGAGCTTTTTCGCTGTGATACAAAACAAAATGCATTGGGCAGCCCATGGACATACAGCTGCCGAGGTCATTTATGCTCGGGCCAATGCCGAAAAAGTCAATATGGGTCTTACATCATGGTCTGGCAGGAGCCCACGTAAAACAGATGCTGAGATTGCAAAAAACTACCTCAGTGCAGACGAACTGAATATCTTGAATCGCATTGTGTCTCTCTACTTGGATTTTGCCGAACTTCAGGCACTCGAGCGCAAGCCCATGTATATGCAGGACTGGATTACTAGGCTGGACGATTTTCTACGAATGGCTACTCGCGACATTCTTTCCCATTCCGGGAAAATCAGCCACGAAACGGCTTTAGAAAAAGCTCGGGCTGAATATTCTAAATACCAACAACAGCTTGTTGAAGCTCTCTCTCCTGTAGAACTTCATTTCCTCGAAGTCGTGAAAGACATCGAGAAAGTGGGGAAAACCCCCGAGTAACTGGAACCTCTTAACTAAAACTGGACCAGGATTGGGGGCAAGGTCAAAAATCACCATAGAGTTCGTAGTCATCTCTGACCACTTTCTATTTTAGTCTATTTGTTGCACTTCGCTGTTGAATGGGCCAATCTGTCATCTGAATGCACGGAACGGCACTACTAGACTCCTAGAACAGCACCTTCTCTTTTCTTGCCTCTTTCATAGAAGAGCAGCAGAGGCGCCATCGCCACAATGGTGACAATCACCACAGCAGCCAGCGGGTAGATGGTGGCGTCGTAGAGACGGCTTGTCAGCCCCACCACCAGCGCAGCAATCAGCAGACGGGCGCTGGTGAGCAGGCTGGCTGTCACCCCCTTGATCTGGGGTAAAATCTCCATCCCCTCTGGGAAATAGAGACCGATGATCCAGTTGGCTCCAAAAGCGTAGAAAATCATGCCTATGGTGAGGCAGTAGGGATTGCGCGGCGCCAGAACAACTGCTACCAGCAGCCCCAGAGCGCCTAGGGCGGAGAGTAGGGTCCCGGTCAGTTTGATCCTGGGGATACCCCATTTGGCGATCGCTCCTGTGAGAAGAAGACTTGCCGCCACCCATCCGCCCAGCAGCGAGCCCTGGATCCAGGGAAAGAGCATCTTGCTCATTCCAAACTCCACTACAAACAGCACCGATGTCCCCGAAAGGAAGGCGATATAGGCACCAAACAGTAGGCTCATGGCCAGCGTCAGCTGCCAAAAAGCGAGGCTGCTGCAGGCCTGTCCAAAATCGCGGAGGATCGCCCTCATGCGAAACGGCGCTCTCTTCTCCTTCGCATGGGTCTCTTCAAAAAAGAAGATGCATACGCCGAGGCTCACCAGCACAAAGAGAGCGATCGCCAGAAAATTGGAGCGGAAGCCAAAGGCGTGGTTGAGGTAGCCTCCAATCATCGGCGCCGAGGCCATAATGAGAGGGATGGTGGTATTCAGGCTGTTCAGCGCTGCGATGGCTCGATCTTTCTGGAAGGCGTCAAACAGAATGGCTGTTCCCAGAGTGAAGCAGCCGCCGCTACCCAGCCCCTGCAGCACCCTCCCAAAGAGCATCTGATCGAGGCTCTGCGCAAAGAGAGTGATGATGCTACCGGCCAAAAAGATGCCTAGAGCAACCAGCAGCGGTTTTTTGCGCCCAAACGAGTCGGAGAGCGGACCATAGAGCGGCCCTGCGAGGCAGATGCCGACAAAGTTCCAGGTGAGAAGGCTCTGGATCGCCCCCTCCGAAGCCTTAAACCAGGCCATCATATCGGGGAAAGCGGGCAGATAAATATCTGTCTCGACGCAGGCGGCAATAAAAATAGTTATTATAAGAAATAGATACTTAATTTCTTGTCGATTCATAGAGCCAGCCGCCCTGCCCGTTTTAGATTGCGCTCAATGGTAAAGAGGGCCCGCAATTTTTTCCATCACAGGCTGTTGCCAGAGCGCCTTATGAGAGAATTTGAGCTGTATGTCTGTAGTGGAGCAGCGCAAAAGGCCCCAAAGTCTGTTCCTGGGGACCAGCATAGATGAGAAATCCTTTAGGAGACCGCTTACCAACGAGATCGTGAAAGAATTTCAAGTTGTTGAGAAAATCCTTGTGGAAGGTCTGGGCCGCCTTGACCTCGATGGGAATGAGCTCTTGTGCCGACTGAAAGACGAAGTCGATCTCATGTCCATGGGCATCGCGAAAGTAGTAGAGCTGAGGATCGCGTCCCTGATTGAGCCTGGTTTTGATGAGCTCGAGAGCGACGAGGTTTTCAACGAGATTGCCTCGGAGCGGATCGCGGGAGACCTGTTCTACAGTTTCAATGCCAAGAAGATAGGTTGCCAACCCCACATCGGTGAAGTAGAGCTTGGGAGCCTTGACGATTCTCTTGCCGAAGTTTTCAAAATAGGGATAGAGCCGAAAGAGAATGAACGATGCCTCGAGCAGAGAGAGCCACTCTTTGACGGTATGTGCAGAGATTCCCGCATCATTGCCCAAGCTTTCCAAGCTAAGAAGTTGTCCAATCCGCCCGGCACAGAGACGGATGAAACGCTGAAATTGCGTCAGGTCCTTAATGTTAACCAGTTGGCGCAGATCGCGTTCCACATAGGTTTGGAAATAGTTGCGGTAGGCCTTGGTAGGATCGAGCTGCTCCTGGAAGATGCGCGGATAGCCTCCTTGGATAAGCGTTTCATCCAGTGAAAGGGAGATTCTAGCCTGCTTTAACTCTGAGAGGCTCATGGGCAGTAGCTGCAAGAGTGCAGTCCGCCCTGCCAATGATTGAGCAATTGCTTGATGAAGCTCCATCTGGTGGCTGCCGGTGAGAATGAAGAGCCCCTTTTCATTCTGTTCATCAACCTGTACCTGAATATAGGAGAGAAGCTCGGGCACCCGTTGAATTTCGTCGAGAATAGCTCCACCGGGGAAGCGAGCTAAAAAACCCCTTGGGTCTGAACGAGCTAGCTCTTGTGTATCAATGGCTTCAAGGTTGCTGTAGGGCTTATCGGGGAAGGTGTTGCGGACTAAAGTGGTCTTACCCGATTGACGCGGTCCAAGAAGGGTCACAACAGGGTAACCGCGGGCTAGAGCTTTCAGCTCTTCTGCCATATCTCGATGATACATAGGACCTCGGACAATCCGAACTACAACTTCAGATTATCCGGAATTTCAGAAAAACTCAAGGAAACTGGTGGTTGTAAAAAAAATCATACACATCTCATTACAACAGGCCCATTCAACAGTGAAGTGCAACAAATAGACTAAAATAGAAAGTGGTCAGAGATGGCTACGAACTCTATGGTGATTTTTTTAGAAACATACCAGGAGGAACGTATGCCCAGAGGCTACCATCATCTGACCTATCCAG
>DAHXNQ010000100.1 GCA_027365315.1 Rhabdochlamydiaceae bacterium
CTGGATAGGTCAGATGATGGTAGCCTCTGGGCATACGTTCCTCCTGGTATGTTTCTAAAAAAATCACCATAGAGTTCGTAGCCATCTCTGACCACTTTCTATTTTAGTCTATTTGTTGCACTTCACTGTTGAATGGGCCTACGCAGATCTCCCCATCACTGCATATCAATTCTTTCCGTCATCATAGCAAATCTTGTAAAATGGTTCCTTCTTGGGCGCGCAGCGCTCTTGAAGATGTTGCTGTCACAAAATTTTTGCTGCAAAAAGGCTGACTCAGATTTTGTCATAACTTACTTCTACTCAATAAGTAGAAGAAAATAATTAGTTGTATTGCTTCGGTTCTGAATCTGGCTTAAACTTGATGGGAGAAAAGCAAGAAGAGATTGGAGTTTGGTATGTTTGGATTGTCATTTCGAAACTACTCTGGACCGGTTTGGGGAGAGGGATTTGCAGATGAGCCTGCGGTCACTCGTCAACCTAAGGCTCCAGTCAAGGTCCAGCCCAAGGCTCGGCCAGCCCCAGGGGATCGTCTTGAAGCGTTTATAAAGCTCATGGATTCATTACATTATGCCGAGGGTCACGCTGAGATGAGAGAGTGTGCGCGGAGGCTAGAAGAATTGAATCGAAAAAGCGATGCGCTGGATGAGGAAATAGACAAGGTATTACAGGAAGAATCCCAGAAGAGTGGTGTCAAGTAGAAACCAGTTGGGTTTCGATTAACCCTAATCTCATCGCAGGCTGAGGGGCGGCGTCTGCGATACTGATTATCGAATTATGCTCTGGACGATCGAAGCCCCCATTTCACATCCTCGATTTATGGCACGCTTCCACCAAGGAGCCTCCGCAATTTTTTGCTGTCGCTCAGCTACCCTCTCTGCATCAACTTGCTGTTTCGCAAACAGCTCTCTTTTAGCCTTACGCCTTTCTAGTCGTGTTCTGGCACCTTGCAACGCGATTCTTATCTCTTGAGAGGTTTTGTGGCCATTCTCTATGAGCTCAATAACGTGTTTCTCTAGGAGCCCCTCTCGCTGTTCGGCGTTCTTTTCTAAATCCTCTAATGTCGCTATGGGTGCTTGCAAGCCACTTAATCCCGCCTGCTTGCATAGAATACTGGTGAGGGCCACTGCAGCCAATGGGACCCAGATGGCAGAGAAAGGTGCTTTTCCTACTACCCGTTTCGACTGGAGCAAAATAGAGAGTGTGGCAGCGCTTAGAGAGCTGGCCACGGTTCTCCACTTCTGATGAGCGAGTGTCCCTTCTCGATGCTGATTCCTTTCTTCATCGGATAAGGATTTTGGCTGCTGGCCGTAGGGATGGCTCTCCAATAGCAGGTTCTCAACCTCTTTTTTCGAGAGAGGCTGATCGGGATAGAGCAATGCTATCAGGATCGAGAAGGCTGCTAGAGCTCCCACATACTTGCCGTGGTTAGGGATCATGCTGTCGATTGCGGTTGCCCAAGTCGCATCACCGCTAGCCACGCCCAATTCTTTGCCA
>DAHXNQ010000008.1 GCA_027365315.1 Rhabdochlamydiaceae bacterium
CATCATCGCTTGTTTTTACCCGTCGACGACTCAAGGCGGGCTAAAGAAGACAGAAGCTGCGAGGTCGCGAGCGTTCCGTAGTCGCGCCGGGTAGTGCTGTGCACACCCGGACGACAAGGATGGATTCATCGCAGTCGGAGCCGGTCCACTCTTGCAACATAAGCTTGCTCGAACGAATGAAACTTTCTTCTTCTTAGTCTGATAATAGTTCTTATTTGCGCAACAACGCTGCTAGACAGATAAGTGGCAGAAAAGAGAAACTCCCCCAGATTATGATCCAATTTCTTGTAGCATTCGACTATTGGCTCTGGAGCGGTTGCCTGATCTTTCTGCTCGTGGGGCTTGGTATTCTTTTGACCCTGCGCTTAAAGGCGATGCCTCTTCGCTATTTTGGCTATGCAATGAAGCTGGCCTTTTCCCGCCAATCCTCGTCGGGAGAGGGGGATATCAGCCAGTTTCAGTCGCTCATGACCGCTCTAGCCGCCACCATCGGGATTGGCAGCATCGCAGGGGTAGCCACCGCGGTGATGGCAGGGGGAATGGGGGCGATCTTCTGGATGTGGATCATCGCTCTTTTTGGCATGGCCACCAAGTATGCCGAGGCGCTACTTGCTGTGAAGTATCGCGCTCTCGAAGCTGATGGACAGATGTCGGGTGGCCCAATGCACTACATGGCAAAGGGGCTGGGCTGGAAAAAAGCGGCCTCTCTTTTCGCATTAGCCTGCATTCTCTCTTCCTTCGCAGGGGGTAACCTGACGCAGGCCAACTCGGCCGCCATGGCTATGAAGGAGTGGATAGGAGTTCCTCCCGTGGCGACAGGGATAGTGCTGGCTCTGATCACCGCTGCAGTTCTCTTTCGCGGCATCCGTGCTATTGGCAAGGTATGCGCCTATTTCATTCCCTTCATGGCGCTCTTTTATGTGGCTGGGGGGCTGGCTGTTCTGTTTCTTCGGATCGATCAGCTGCTGCCCACGCTTCTCAGCATTCTCAGGTGCGCCTGGACCGGCCAAGCAGCCGTAGGCGGCTTTATGGGCGCCTCGATCTTTGCCGCCCTCCAGATGGGGGCAGCGCGCGGCGTCTGCTCCAACGAGGCGGGCCTAGGCAGCGCTCCGATCGCTTCGGCAGCTGCCAAAACCGAGCATCCCGGCACCCAAGCTCTCATCTCGATGACGGGAGTCTTTCTCTCCACATTTGTCTGCACCATCACAGCTTTCGTGATTGGTTCCACCGGTGTAATGGGGCAGCTTAGCCACGATGGCACTCTCCTCAACGGCGCCGCTCTTGTCATGCAGGCCTTTTCTAGCACGCTTCCCGGCGGTGGTAGCATCGTGGCGATTGGTCTATTGCTCTTTGGCTACTCCACCATTTTTGGCTGGGCCTACTATGGCGAGAAGAGCGTGGAGTATCTGGTTGGCAGAAGGGCCATCCCTCTCTTCCGCATTCTCTTCTGCATCGTGGTCTTTCTGGGCGCCATCGCCAGCATGAATCTTGTCTGGCCGCTCGTCGACATCATGAACGGCCTGATGGCGCTTCCTAACCTGATCGCCCTCTTCGCCCTCTCCGGCGTCGTCGCAGATGAATCCCGCAGCTACTTCAGCATGCTTGAAGGCCGCCGCGTCCCAACCGTTTAATTGGTTTTAGATTTAGCTTTGGGTCTACGGCGTGTGGTTGAAGGAGAGGATTTTTGGGATCCGGCTTTTTTTAGCGATGGAGCTGGAGCACCTCGCAATAGCCCTTCAGTGCTTAAATCTTCATCGATTTCTGGCCAATGGATGCCATATCCCCCACCACCACAGATCTCCCAGAGGGATCTCTGTTTGACTGTGGCCTTAAGTAACTTCGGATACCACAGCAAAGGTACAGAAATAGTACGACCATCCATAAGGTCTACAACGAGAGCGTCTCTGGTAAAATAGACTGCCTCAACGCGTTCATCGGTTTTAAGAGCCAAAGTACCCATGCTATTTATCCAGAAAAAGTTTTTGATTCTTAGTTACTAACTCATGCAGGATGTTAAGTTCTTTCTGGCGAAATCCTAAATTGTTAGCCATCGAATTTGCAACGAGATTGAGGAGCTAACTCTTTAACTTGAGCTCGCAAAGCGAGCCCTCTTGAGCGAGGCCTTGCCTTGCTTAGACCTTGAGCACGGAGAGGCGGCTGGTGATCTCGTGCAGCTCGGCTTTGGCGCGCTCCAGCTGGGTGCGCTGCTTCTCGACCAGTTCTTGTGGGGCGCGGGTGACAAAGTCTTCGCGCGCTAGTTGAGTAGAGAGGCTGTTGACCTGCGAGGTGAGCTTCTCTGCCTCTTTGGTGAGACGAGCAAGTTCCCTCTCCTTCAGCTCGTGGGGTAGCGGCACAAAGAGAGTTGCTCCCTCCGCCATCCCTTCGGCGCAGAACGTTCCTTCTGGAGGAGAGACCTCGATCTGTAGCTGACCTGTCGGCACCAGCGCGCGCAGAATCTGCGCATGCTCCTCTAGGGTGCGCAACATTCCCTTCGAGCTCTCGTCTTGCGATACCAGATAGAGGTCGGTAGCAAGGCTGGGAGGGATCTGCATCTCGCCGCGGATGGTGCGCACCGCATGGACAATGCGGCGTATCCCCTCAAACTCCTCCTCGGTGGAGGTCGAGCGCTGCTGCTTGGTGACGATAGTGGGGAAGGGGGTGACGCAGCAGGCAGAGACCTGAAGTGCGGTGAGCGCTTCGTGGGTATAGGGATCCTGCGTCTTGTTTGGTAGCGCGCTGCCGTAACCGTTTTTGAGGATCTGAAACAGCTCTTCGGTGATGAAGGGGGTGATGGGATGCATCAGACGAATAGCTGCTAACAGCACGATAGAGAGAATCTTCTGCTTGCTGCGCCTCTGTTCGGGAGAACCCAGTTTGCCAAAGAGGATGGGCTTCGTCATCTCGACGTAGTAAGCGCAGAGCTGGTCCCAGAAAAACTGGTAGGTGGTGATAGCTGCCTTGTCAAAGTGATAGGACTCGAGTGCTGTGGAGACCTCTTCGATCGTGCCGCCCAGCACCGAGAGAATCCAGCGATCCTCTAGGTCGAGAATCTCGAGGTTGAGGCCGCTTGCCAGCTCTTCTGGCGGAAGATCCTTCAGATTCATCAGCACAAAGCGGGCGCCGTTCCAGACCTTGTTGGCGAAGTTCTTAAACTCCTCGAACCTTCTGCGATCGAGGTCGATCTGGCGCGCATGGGTGGCGCTGGCACAAAGAGCGGTGCGTAGCGCATCGGTGCCGTAAGCATGGATCATATCGATGGGATCGATCACATTGCCCTTCGACTTGGACATCTTCTCCCATTTGCTGAAGACGCCAGGAGGGGTCGGCTTACCCATGTCATAATCGCCCTTCTCCTGGCCGGTGATGTACTGGACAGCCCCTAAGTGGCTCATGCGCCAGTAGGTTTTGCCGTAGATCAAACCGTGCAGAAAGACGCGCGGGAAGGGGAGCTTTCCGGTAGCATACTCGCCCATCATCAGCATGCGCGCCACCCAGAAGAAAAGGATGTCATGCCCTGTCACCAGGATGGAGTTAGGGTAGAAGCGTTCCATATCGGCTGTCTTTTCGGGCCAACCCAGCACCGCAAAGGGCCAGAGCGCCGAGGAGAACCAGGTGTCGAGCACGTCGGGATCTTGTACCCAGTCGTTTGGCGCTGCCGCCACCTCGGGCGGCATCCCCTCCTCTGCCCAGCAGAGAAGCTGGGATGGATCCTCTTTGTGGTACCAGATGGGAATGCGGTGTCCCCACCAGAGCTGGCGCGAGATGCACCAGTCGCGTAGGTTCTCGATCCAGTGAAAGTAAGTAGCCTCCCAGTGTCCAGGGATCAGCTCGACTCTCTTTTCTCGTACAGCGGCCAGCAGACGCTCTTTGAATGGGCCCATCTGCACAAACCACTGCTTCGACAGGTGGGGCTCCAGCACAGCCTTCGAGCGGTAGGAGAGGCCCACTCTGTGCGGATGAGACTCCTCCTTCTGCAGCAGATTCAGCTTCTTCAGCTGCTCCACAATCTGGATTCTTGCCTCTTCGCGAGAGAGGCCCGCAAAGGGGCCACCCGCTTCGCTAATATGACCATCGTCTCGCAGAATCTGGATCATCTCGAGGTTATGGTCGCGGCCAATTTCATAGTCGAGAAAATCATGGGCAGGGGTGATTTTCACCATCCCAGTACCAAAGGCGGGATCGATGCGTCTATCGGCGATGATGGGTAGCTTGCGTCCCATGATGGGCAGCACTACATATTTCCCCACCAGATGGCGGTAGCGCTCGTCTTCGGGAGAGACAGCGACTGCGGTATCTCCCAGCAGAGTCTCGGGCCTTGTGGTGGCCACTACGGCGTAGCCTCCACTCTCCTCGAAGGGATAGCGGATGTAGAAAAGCTGACCCAGTCTCTCTTCGTACTCCACCTCGTCGTCTGACAGAGCGGTCTTGGTGACAGGGTCCCAGTGGACCAGACGATCGCCACGGTAGATCAGTCCGTCTTCAAACATTTTTTTAAACACGGAGCGCACCGCTCTGCTGCGCTCCGCATCCATAGTGAAGGCCAACCTAGAGAGGTCGCACGAAGAGCCTAGTCTCTCTAGCTGGGAGAGGATATTGCGTTCGCTCTCCTCTTTCCATTGCCACACCTGGTCTAAAAAGGCCTCCCGCTCCATATCGGCGCGTCGCTTACCCTCTTTAGCCATCAGGTGGCGCTCTACCACCGCCTGCGTGGCGATGCCGGCATGGTCGGTGCCGGGCACCCAGAGCACCTCGTAGCCCAGCATCCGCTTCCAGCGCGCTAGCACATCCTGCAGCGTGTTGACAAAGGCGTGGCCCATATGCAGCACGCCGGTGACGTTAGGAGGGGGGATCGACAGCGAAAAGGAGGGCTTGGTCCCCTCTGTGGAGGCTTCGAAGAACTTGCCAGCTCTCCAGAAGCTTAAAAGTTTTTCTTCTATTTCTGCAGGCTCAAACGCCTTGGGTAACTCTTCCATAGTGGGCTCGACTGAAAGCGATTCATCGTACCAAATGAAGAGATGCAGTGCCACTGCCGTGGTGAGGGCTTGCAAATTTTGCTACAGAGGCAGTTGCAAAACCCCAGCCCCCAGCAAAATCGCCCTTTTGGCGTTGCGTAAATAAGAACTGTCTAGCCTATCTGTCTAACAGGATCGGCTCGACCCAGAGCTGCTGCTGCCAGGAGCGATAGATTTCTCCTGAGGGAAGCAGCAGGTCGGCACGATAGCTAAGGAGCCCCCCATGCTCCTTTAGGTCGACGGCGGAGAGGAAGTAGCTGTGGTGGCCGGTGCGAGTGGGGACAGAGAGCTCCAGTTCTCGCTTCTCGAAGTTGACAAAGAGTATAGTTAAAATAATTTTAGGGTCTTGTCGCCAGAGATCGCGCGGGATCTTCCAGGAGATCGAAATCCTCTTGCCATCGGGCGGATGCTCTTGCCTAGGATCGGGACTACCGATGTGGGAGCTGGCTAGATATTTACGATCGACATCGATCGAGCCCAGATCGAGGTAGTAGGTCTCGCACCCTGTCAGCAGAGAGACTAGTAGAAAAAGCAGCCAGCGCATTAAGGTGAAACCTCTGAGGTGGTTGCAACACTCCAGCTCCTAGAAAAATCGATGATTTTGCTGGGGGCCTAAAGTTTTGCAACCACCTCCTCTTCCAAATAGCATTCGGAAATGGGAAAGAAAAAGCAAGCTGTAGCGGTGATCGCCTTCCTTCATGGCGAAGTTCTGCTAGTACAGAGGCGCGATGTGCCGGTCTGGGTGCTGCCTGGTGGCGGCATCGACGAGGGAGAATCTGCCGAGGCTGCCGCTCTGCGCGAGCTGAAAGAGGAGACGAGCCTCACCGGAAAGATCCATCGCAAGGTGGCCGAGTACTCACCTGGCAAGCTCTTCTCCCATACCACCCACCTCTTCGAATGCACCATCCTAGAGGGCAGCCCCACTACCTCAAGCGAGACAAAGAACGTCCGTTTCTTTCGCCTCGATCAGCTTCCCTATCTGCTGCCACCTCCCTATCCACACTGGATCAAAGATACCCTAGCAGGTCATCGCGAGGTTCTGCGCAAACCGGTGGAGGGGGTCTCTCTTGCCATCGTCCTACAGGCCGCCTGCACTCATCCTCTTCTCTTCCTGCGTTTTCTTCTCAGCCGCATTGGCATTCACTGCAATGAAAAATAAGGTTGCTCTATTTTTCAGCTCTGGTAAGATATGATTTTCATTCTCGCGTAGAGTGCAAGGTATAGGATATGCGACTGTCGCAGCATCTTCGGCTCGTTTCCATAGCGATCGGTAGCTCTTCTCTAGTTGGTGGATCTATCGCTCTTTGCGCGGAGCAGCAGCCTCTCTCCACTCCGGCACAGCCACTTCCCACTCAAAAAGAGAATAAACTATTCGATCTAGAGGTAGGACTGGCACTCCTCTACTGGCGCACCTCAGTCCCTAACCTCACCTACGCTGGCTATCAGAGCTCTTTTACGAGCGATCCTGCCGCCTTCAGCAATCTGGTCACCACCTTCCGCGGCAAGCTGGAGCGAGTGCACTACGACACCGACCTGGGATACCGCGTAGCTCTAGCCTACAACATCGGCCCTCGCTGGTTTCAGATAGCAGCTAGTTACACTCACCTGCACACTACAGGTTCAGCCAGTGTGAATGAAAAGCCGGGTGACACCTTCTTTCTCCAGCCCACCTTTGCCACAGCCAACCAACCTGCGAACACAGGGACGAATCCCAATATTTTCAATCCTACCGACTACAGTTCTGCCACAAGCTCTCTCTCTTTACACTACAATGTAGTTGATCTCGATGGCATCTACGCCTTCTACAAGGCCCACCACGCCGAGCTATCTCTTCTGTTTGGAGCCAAGGGCGCCTGGATCTCTCAAAATTGGAACAGCACCTACTTCACATCGAATGCGGCGACAGTGGGACTCCCCTTCAGCCCCACCTATATCGTCGATAACAAATGGTCCTTCGCAGGAGGAGGCCCCCTCATCGGCCTCAATGCAAAATTTCTACCCGGATGGGGATTTGATCTACACTTCCAGGGCGATGTTGCTGTTCTGTTTGGCTCGTACAAGGTCAACTATCTTTCCGAGGCTACCTCTCCCCAATCAACCATCGGTCAGGCAAGTCCGAAGGATATGCGAGCGATCCCAGCCTATCAGTTCTTTGCGGGGCTGGCATGGCGCAAAAGCTGGTCTAAGGTGGCCTTACGCTTCTACGCCGACTGGGAAATCAATGCTTGGATCGACCTGCATCAGCATCTCTACTACAACATCGTGGCGGGCAATGTCCCGCTCTCCGGCTCCTGGGTAAGTGAGAATGTGGTGCTGCAGGGGTTGACTGCAGGGATCAATCTGGATTTCTGAGGATGGGAATGTTCAACAGTAAGAATCCGCTTCTGCTCGTCGCAACCTCGCTAGCTCTGCCCCTCTGCCTCGTGGGTGACCAGATGCTCCCCGAAGAAGTGGATCCCATCATGGAGCCAATCCCTTCGGAATCATGGACTCGCTTGACACAAGAGCTAACAGCCGATTCCACATCGAACCATGTCGAAACGGGCGAAGAGACTCGCTCTCAGACAACGATCATAGCCGATCAGGAAGAGGGCTCTTTCACTGAAACCATCGCTGTGGAGTCTACGCCAGGACCTGCGTCAGAGCCCATGCAGGAGCTTCAGTCGCCCACCCCACCGCAGACGCCTCCCGCAGCACCTACCACCGCAATGACACCGAAGCACTGTAGGCAGAATTTCGAGCTGGGTGCCTCATTCCTCTACTGGCGCAGCTTTGTTCCCAATCTCTACTACGCCATCAACCAGTTTGGACCACTCTCTACGCAGCCTACTGGGCAGACCTTTGTTCAGCAGAATACAACTATCTGGGGCCCTCTGAAGAAGATCTCCTATAATTGGGACCCCGGCTTCCGCATCAATGCCGATTATCTGTTTGGCAATCGCCTCTGCTGCGGCATCCATGGTGCCTATACACAGTTCAGCAACTCAGGACATAGCAAGGTCAAGGGCAGCGCCTTCTTAGCCCCCACTTTCGAACTGCAGAACTTAAGCACAGCGAGTGGCAATACCGCAAATGGTCTGCTACAGTCGGCCAGCTCTTCGCTGAAGCTGCACTATAATGCGGCCGATCTACTCTTCGACTACTTCTGGCTGCGACACAAACCTCTCTCCTTCGATCTCTTTGTGGGTGGACGGGGCGTCTGGATCGACCAAAGATGGAGCTCGCGCTACACCAATCTGGTGTCCGAGACACCCTTTGTGCTCTCAGGAGGTTCGCTTGTCTCCGCCTCAGGGCCTCTCTCTAATCTCTTTACGGTGACCAACTCCTGGAGCTTTGCCGGAGGAGGTCCTCGCATGGGCTTACGTGGAGGAGTACGCCTCTTCCACTGGCGGAAGCATCACAGTTTCGATTTCCATGCTCGGCTAGCCGGCTCTCTCCTGTATGGAATACATAAAATCAAGATGGCGAATCGCACAAGTGGTGGCTTTGTCACAGGAGCTGCTAATGATGGCCAGCACCTCTGGATCCCCTCTTATGACCTACTGCTGGGGCTCGGTACCACGCACTCTTATCGATGCGTGACCGCAAAGGTCCACATCGACTGGGAGGTGACCGGATTTGCCGATTTGCAGCAGATGATGCTCTACCAACTCAGGCAGAATACCGCCTACATTTTTGGCTCGGATCAAAACGGCAGTGTCACCCTACAGGGGTTGACCGCTGGGATTAGTGTGGAGTTCTGAAATGAGTATGATGAGTTCGCGCAATCTTCTCCTCGGCAGCACTGTGGGAAGTCTCTTGATGGGCAGCCTCTCTTGCAGCGAAGTGGCCCATTTCCCCGCACCGACTGCAGCTCCGGTGCCAGTTAAGATCGAGCATCCCACCCCCTCCGACTATTGGATGCAGCCCAGCCCTTACGAAAAAGAGATCGGCCTCTATCTTACCACATCGCTTCTCTACTGGAAGGCCTATGTGCCTGGCCTCTGGTATGCAACAAACAATGCGCCTCCTGCTATCCCAGCGGGCTCTGGAATCAACGCCGTAACCGTCACAGGAACGATACCCACCCTGAAGTATCAACCTCACCTGGGCTGGCGCGCGCAGCTGGGCTACGATCCAAGGGGGCACCACTATGGGCTCTATCTACAGTTCACCTACTTCCACGACCACGGCTCCAGCAGCGTCACGCAACAGCCTTTCCAATCCGGATATCTGCAGCCACTCCAAGATTCGGGTCCCTTCTTCACTCCTACTGGCGTAGGTGTGGGTATGATGAACGCCACCTCGCGAGTGAAGCTACGCTACCATCTCTGGGAGCTTATCTTCTCCTATGCCTGGATGCGCGACAAGCCGATACAGATGAACCTTCTTTTTGGTGCTGTGGGCGCCTGGATCTCTCAAGGCTGGGAGACCCAGATGAATCAGCTCAACCAAGTAGCGAGCGGGGCTCAGTTCTCTCCTCTCAACTCTCAGCAGCTCCAGAAGAATAACTGGGGCTATCGCGGAGGCGGGCTTAAAGGAGGCATCGACTTAGATGCCTACCTTGGTTACGGCCTAGGCTTCCATGCTGGTGGAGCTATCACCGTCACTGCAGGTCGTTTATCCAACCACTACAACCTGGGTTGGCAGAATGGAGTCTACAATAATTCTTTAGAATTCAATGTTAACCAGTATGGTGATTCTAACTTCACTGAGACTCGCTTCATCCCCGCCTATCAGCTTCTGCTAGGTCTCAGCTGGAAGCACAACTGGCAGCGATGCTCCTTCGGTATCTATGCCGACTACGAGGTGAACTGCTGGCTTGATATCGACCAAGAATTTTTCCCTCAAGCTGTGAATGTGCAGAGCAGTAGCAAGTACATCCGCCAGATCACCGGCGACCTCACCATGCAGGGTCTCACCACCGGTATCCGCTTCGAATTCTAGCCTCCTCACCTAGGTAAGAGGTCTTAGATGGGAAGTCAATTACCGGTCATCTTTTTGGGATCGACCACCCTATCAAACTCTTCAGCAGTGAGATAGCCCAGCTGGGTCGCCGCCTGCCGCAGGGTCATCCCCTCCTTGTAGGCTTTGTAGACTACTTCGCTAGCTCTGTCATAGCCGATGATCGGATTGAGAGCAGTGGCCAGCATCAGCGAATTTTCCAGATGCTGGGCGATGCGAGAGAGGTTGGGCTGAATACCATCTACACAGCGGCTCGCAAAGCTGCGACTCGAGTCGGCCAGCAGCTTAACCGACTGGAGCAGGTTGTAGATGATCACCGGCTTGAAGACATTCAGCTCGAAATGGCCCATCGAATCGGCAAAAGCTATAGTAGTATCGTTACCCATCACCTGAGCCGCCACCATCGTCAGCGCTTCGCACTGGGTGGGGTTGACTTTACCCGGCATGATGGAGGAGCCGGGCTCGTTAGCTGGCAGCAAAATCTCACCAAGCCCACAGCGGGGCCCCGAGGCGAGTAGACGGATATCATTGGCAATCTTCATTAGAGCACAGGCCACCCGTTTCAGAGCTCCACTCATCTCGACCAGAGCCTCGTGGGAGGCGAGAAGCTCGAATTTATTTTTTCCGGAAACAAAGGGGTAGCCTGTGACACGCGCTATCTCTTCTGCTATCAGAACTCCATATCGAGTCGGCGCATTGAGGCCGGTTCCCACCGCGGTGCCTCCAGCTGCCAGTTCGGTAAGAGGCTCGAGGGCGCGCAGCACCGAGGCAATGCCACTCTCTACCTGTGCGCTGTAGGCAGAGAACTCCTGTCCCAAGGTGAGTGGCGTCGCATCCATCAGATGGGTGCGGCCGGTCTTCACGATGTGGGCAAACTCTTCTGACTTCTTCTTCAGAGCCCGCTCGAGTTGCACCAGGCTGGGGAGTAGCTTCTCTCGCACTGCCTTGTAGGAGGCGATGTGCATGGCTGTGGGAAAGAGATCATTGGAGGATTGAGAGCGGTTGACATCATCATTGGGATGAACAGGCTGCTTCGACCCTTTGGGCTGGCCAGCTAGCTCTGAGGCACGGTTACTGATCACCTCGTTCAAATTCATGTTGGTCTGGGTGCCCGATCCGGTCTGCCAGACCATCAGAGGAAACTGGCTATCGAGCTGCCCCACCAAAATCTCATCGCAGACAGCGATGATGAGATCTCGTTTCTCGGCAGGCAGAAGCTTCAGTTCGCAGTTGACGATAGCCGATGAGCGCTTGATGGTAGTCAGGGCATAAATCACCTCGATCGGCATCCTTTCGGTACCGATCGAGAAATTTTCGCGGGCACGGTGGGTCTGGGCGCCATAATAGGCCTCTGCAGGAACACGCACCGTCCCTAAGCTATCTGTCTCTTCGCGCCACTCTACCATCACGCACACCCCTCTACTCGGGGTCATACGTAAACGTTAGATTAGGAGCAAGGCAAAGACAAAGGCAAAGAGCGAGAAGGACTCCACAATCCCCAGAGCCGCAAGGCACATACCAATCACTGCCGGTTTTTTGGCAGCTGCTTGGATGCCCGAGGCGGCGCACATGCCCTGATAGATCGAGGAGAGCATCAGTGCTAGACCCACAGCAAGACCAATTCCGATAGCCGAAAGCGGTGGTAATTCTCCTGCGAGGATGCGATTCTTCATCAGCAGCATCAACACAAAGCCGTAGATCGACTGAGAGGAGGCCACTGCAGACATGCCGACAAACTTCGCATGGTTCTCGTCAACACGGCTCATGGCGGCATGGGAAGCCATGCCTCCAATGCCGCAGCCGATGGCACTACCGATGCAGCCAAGACCTAGCACAAGCGCTGGCCCCACCATGGCGTAACTCATATCCATAATTACCTCTATATTGTTTTCTTAATCTTCATCGCTTCGTAATTTTCTGAGCGGCCTAAAAAAGATCCCCCCTCCCTCGAAGCTGTAGTGGTACCACTCGATGAAGTTGAGACGTAGGCCATGGATCACCCCTCCCATCGAACTCAGCAAGATGTTGATTGCATGTCCTGCTAGGATCACAAAACCGCCAAAGACCAGTCCCACCTTCACTCCCATATCGTTGAAGGTAGAGGCCATGATGGCTCCAGCGAGCCCCAGAGCATAGAGACGCAAGTAGGAGAGTACGTCGGAAAAGAGCTGTATTGCATTGGCAATCTCTCCCAGCCCCTTCCAGCGCCGCTGAATCAGAGCCAGCAGCAGCGCCAGCCCAATCCCCCCCCAGAGTAGCTCGAGTCCGATCGCATAGGCCATAGCCGGACGCATCCACCCTAAATAGTGCACCATCGAGGTGGCCTGCACCACCGACGGAAAGTAGAGATAGCCCCCCACCAAAAAGAGGATCCAGCCCAGTGCCGACCAGCTCCTAAGAAGATAACGCGCTAAGGAGAGTGCGATATGAAGTACGCCAATCATTAGGGCGATCTCCATCAGCACCGCCTCGGAAAACTCGTTCAGAATCTCGTAGGAAACGCCCGCTGTCTGGGGTTTGTTACTCTTCACAGTGAGGAACTCTAAAGGAGAGGTGACTCCAGTCAGCTGCGGATACTCCTTCACCCACTCACGATAGACCTCGTCCTTATGCTCCATGTGGTAGGCAGCTCTTTTGGTCGCCAGCCTCTGCACAATCGATATCTTGCCCAAAGCGCTATCGGGACGGATGGGAAGCCCAAAAAAAGAGGCGGTGAAACATCCCCAGACAATGCAGCCGGTGGCCAGCACCGCCAGCATCTGTACAAACCTCTTCTTCTTTCCGGTCCAGCTGGGAAACTTGTAGCGCAGGTAGGCGGCGAGAGCGAGATAGAGCAGGCCATACCCACCATCTGCCATAATGATCGAGAAAAATAAGACAAAGGCCCAGAGAACAAAGAGAGAGGGATCGCGATCGGTGGAAGCGGGAGTATCATAGATCCGCACCAGATCCTCACCCACCTTGCCCATGCCGCGATTCTCTAGACAGGTGGGGACTCGATCCTCCTCTTCCTGAGTCACCTCTTCGATCTCTACCGCCAGCCGCTCTTGCAGCCTCTTCAGCTCATGCACTCTGTTAAGAGGGACCCATCCCTCGATGCTGAAGATCCGCTCCTCTAGAACAGAGCTTGCATCTGCCTTAGCTGACTCGAGCTGGAGCTCGCTGAGCAGCTCAAAATAGGCGCCGCGCAGGTAGTCCTGATATTTAGCTTGCTCTTTCAGACCAGCCTCTTTGCAGGCAAGCTCTCTTTCCACCTCCATCAGACGCTTAGTCAGAGCGCTAATGGGTTTGAGCACCTGCATCTCGATCATCGAAGGTGGAGAGATGGGCTCTTTCTGCACCGAAATGAAATAATCCAGGTCGTAGTCGGTACCCACAAAAAAGAGACCGTCTGGCATCGCCTCGGGAAGATCGGAGAGTTTGCGGCAGAAAAACTGCACCTTACGCTTTCCCTCCTTCTCGATATAGGCAAGATCGGCCAGAGCAAAATCTCCCAGGGGCGCTACCCTAGCGATCTCACTATCCAGAAATTTCCTCTCATCGGTTAAAGCTTCTACGTGCTCCCTAAGTAGAAGAATATTAGAGGCAATCTCCTCGGCTCTCTCTGGGCTGACTCGTCCCTCATAAGGCTCGAGAAGAGGCAGCCGGCGCACCACCTTCATCGCCTGGTAGAGCTTCTGCAGCGTGGGATGAAGAGCCCCGGCTGGCTGTGGCGAAGAGGAGAAAAACTGAATGAAGCCCGCCTCCTGAGCTCTCTGGAAAAACTCATCCAGATCGGCCCGCGCTCCCATAAAGATGTACTTAGCCAGCTTCACAATCATGAGATCAGCTCCTCTTCTTCTTCGAGACGCCGCTGAATTTTTTGCTTAGAGACCTTAGCCTGCGCTACGGCCGAGAGCTGCTGATCACCTAAGAATATTTTTATCCTTCGAATCTGCTGCTGGGCTCTGGGAATGAGAACCTTCTCAAAGAGATTCACCCGAATCGCCACCTCGCGCAGCTCCTTTTCGAGAGCGCTCTTTCTCTTCGCTAGCACCCTTCTCTCTTCGCGCAGCCTCAAAAGCTTCCGCAGCTTCTCTGCAGCCGATTCAAACCAGACCGGGAGGGTGAAACGAGGCGCCTGTGTACGCGAGAAGCGGACGCCCAAAAAGATCGGCACATCAACTCCGGCAATATTCTCAATCTGGGTGTCGACAGCATCGATCGCCATTTCATCTGCCAAAGCAAAACCCTCAACGTCGTAGAGCAGAGAGGCAAAACTGGCCACCACCTCTTCCTCTTCTGCTAACCCACGCGTCACCCCCTCGATAGCGTTCTGTACCTGATCCACCTCGAGCTGCAGCATCGCCTTTTTCAGCTGCAGGGTAGGTAGATACCGATTCAGCTGGGTAAGGCGCAGCTGTGTGGAGCGCAGTTCGGTCTTGGTTAGCTTGGGCTCAGCCACAATCTCTATCTCACAGCAGCAGGCCAGTACTTATCGATGAAAGCCTGCTTCATACCCACCTCATGCGACTGGAAACAGGAAGCGAGCAGCTGCCACCCCAAAATGAGAGCACTTTCAATGGGCAGATTGACATGCAGATCCATCATCTGGCTTTCAAATTTTTGCGAAAAATCGAGCAGATTCTGGTCCCAGCGCGATAGCTTAAAACCCATGCTCTCCCTCTCCCTTGCCTTCTGCGATTCAGCGTAGAGGCGGATCAGGGCATTGGCAAGATCGTTGTGGTCTTCTCTTGTCTCGACACCGATCACCTGCTGCTTCAGGCGAGAGAGCGAACCAAAGGGGTCGATCCTACCCCCATGCAGGTAGAACTGCCCTTCGGTGATGTAGCCGGTGTTATCGGGCACAGGGTGGGTGACATCGCCGCCGGGCATGGTGGTGACAGAGATGATGGTGATCGAACCGCTTCCCTCAATCTCCACAGCCTTCTCATAGCGCGAGGCCAGATCAGAGTAGAGCGACCCTGGATAGCCTCGATTGGAGGGAACGAGATCCATGGTGATGGAGATCTCTTTGATCGCATCGGCAAACGCAGTCATATCGGTCAGCAGCACCAGAACATGCTTGTCATGAACTGCAAACTGCTCGGCGCAGGCAAGAGCCATATCGGGCACCAGGAGACACTCCACAGCAGGATCGGTAGCGCGATGGACAAACATCACCGTCTTTTGCATCACCCCAGAGCGCTCGGCATTTTCGATGAAGGCATGGTAGTCGTCAAAACGGAGCCCCATTCCTCCGATCACTACCACATCGGCATCGTTCTGATTGGCAATCCGCATGAGCAGCTGGTTATAAGGTTCCCCTGCAATCGAGAAGATTGGAATCTTCTGCGAGCGTACTAGACAGTTGAAGAGATCGATCATCGGAATATTGGTGCGGACCATATGGCGCGGCACCACTCTACGAACAGGGTTGAAAGAGGGGGTGCCAATCTCTACAGGCTCTCCCAAAATCTCAGGCCCATTATCAATGGGTACTCCAGATCCGGAAAGACGTCTCCCTAGCAGGGCGGGGCCATAGGTGGCCTGCATGGCGCGGCCTAAGAAAGCGACTCGATCGTTGGTGAAGACCCCGCGGGTGTTTTCGAACGCCTGCAGTGTCACCTTCTCACCTTCGATGCGAATCACCGATGCATAGCAAGAGAGGCCATCTCTCCTGTCGACACGAGCCAGCTCGCCCAGAGCCACCCCATGGGCTAGCACGGTCAGCAGATTGCCTCGCATATCAACAATTCGGTCGTAAACTCGCTTCATAGGTCTCCTATTCTATTTTGCAGCTGTTGCGACCTTCTCTTGGATGCGCAGGAGCAGACTTCTGTATTGGGGAGAGTCGCTGGGGAGTGAATGGAAGTTCTTCAGATCGCTCTGCAGCCCCAAGAAAAATGAGCGCGCTTCGTCAGCTGACGAGAACGAGAGCTCCGTTTCCAGTACCAGCTGGAAAAGATCCACCAGCACCATCTGCCTCTTGATGGGGCAGTAGGTATCCTCTTTGTCAAAGGCGTTCTGTTGCAGATAGCAAAAGTCGTACAGCTCCGCCTTCAGATAGGTGATCATATCGGCAAGAGAGATCCCCTCTTCACCCACCACCTCCATCCTCTTACCGATCTCATCCCCGAGAGTCAGTATCTGGTCTACGCGCTCTACAAACTCTCCCCACCCAGCGAGACGCGGCTCCATCTCTTCACTCACCGCCTTGCGATACTTGCTCCATGAGATCAAGGGATCAATCGCTGGATAGCGGCGCGCATCGGAACGGGCTCGCGAAAGGCCTAAAAAAGCTCCTACTACAGCCAATGTCGCCTGCGTGACCGGCTCCTCAAAGTTTCCACCCGCCGGTGAAACACTGCCTCCGATGGTGAGAGAGCCCTCTTCCCCATCTTCCAGTTCAAGCGCGCCTGCTCTCTCATAAAACTCGGCAAGGCGAGAGGTAAGGTAGGCGGGGAAGGCCTCTTCACCAGGAATCTCCTCAAGACGCCCTGACATCTCCCTCATCCCCTGAGCCCACCTCGAAGTAGAGTCGGCCAGCAGCAGCACATCTAGACCCATCTGTCTGTAGTACTCGGCGATGGTTGCTCCGGTATAGATGGAGGCTTCGCGCGAGGCCACTGGCATCGAGGAGGTATTGCAGATGATCACCGTACGGGTCATCAAAGGCTGCTGCGTGTGGGGATCGACAAGGTGGGGGAAGGTGCGCAGCATCTCCACCACCTCCCCGGCCCTTTCACCGCAGGCGCAGACCACCACAATGTCGACAGAGGAGTACTTCGAGAGATGGTGCTGTAGAACCGTCTTTCCCGCTCCGAAAGGACCTGGAGAACAGAAGCTTCCACCCTTTAAGATGGGAAACTGCGTATCGACGATCCGCATACCGGTATCCATCATGCGAGAGGGCTTCACCCGCTCGCCGCGGCAGAGAGCCCGCTTCACAGGCCAGCGCTGCACCATCGTAAACTCATGCTCGAGACCTAGAGAGTCCACCCCCTTCGCTACAGCGGTCTCCACCGAGTAGGAGCCAGGCTTGATCACCCAGGTGAGGGTGACCTCCCTCTGCAAGGCAAAGGGCACCATGATTTTATGGTGGAAGCGCCCCTCCATCGTGGTGCCAAGAGTATCGCCCGGCTTGACAATCTGGCCCTCTTTCGCAACGAGATGGTAGTCCCAGCTACGAGTGCGATCGAGAGCGGGCAGGTAGAGCCCTCTCGGCAAAAAGAGCCCCGCCGCATTGGCTAGCCCCTCGAGAGGATTTTGCAGACCGTCGAAGATCCCCATCAGCAGACCGGGCCCCAGCTCCACCTCCAAAAGCTGACCGGTAAACTCCACAGAGGTGTAGAGCTTGATACCCTTGGTATCCTCATAGGACTGCAGTTTGGCCCGGCGCCCCACCACCTCAATCACCTCTGACTTCAGCCGCTCTTCTCCCAGCTGCACAAAGGCGATCTCTCCTTGACGGATCTCCCCCTCATATTCAACATGAAGCAGATTTCCCAGGGCTCGAATCACTCTCCCAGAGGCCCTAACAGAAGCCCTATTGGAGGCGGCGTGTGCATCATCGTTGTTCATCGTCATCCTTTTCAACTCACTCGATCTCCCAGAACACCCTGAAGAACAGCTCTGCCGTCTAACATCGACAGATCAAACCACTGCTGCGCAAGAACCAGCTGAGCCAAATATCCTAAAATCGCGTCCAGAGAGAATACCGAAAACTGGAAATCCTCCCCTAACAGAAGATCGAAAACCTTGCTAAAACGGTACTCCAAAGTGCTGTAGTGGAGTCTCCAAGGATCGTCTGCTCGCAGAGTGAAGATTTCGGCAAGCTCCCGATACTCTTCTGGCGGTTGATAGACGGGGGCCTCCTGCTGCACAAGGATAGCTCTGACGAAGGGGTCGAGCGGATCCTCAAACGCCAGATCCTCTATCAGACTGCCTCCAAAACGCTTGGAGCGAAGCGCCATCAAAACCAGGCGCACCTCTCGCTCAAAGAGAAAATAGCGATGTAAAAAGCCTGTAGTGCTGTGCGCCTCCTCCTGAAAAAATTGAGACAGCAGGCGAGAAAAATTCCTAATCCGCTCCCGGGACTCTTGAAAGCTCTCCCAAAACTCGAAAAAGTACTCGGGCAGACCATCGCGTATAAGCAGCGCCTCATCCAGCTCTCTCTCTGTAAGATTGCCGCGCGCGTCAAATTTACCCTCCAGCAACACCGCTCGCAGGTTGACCAGATCAAAATATCTTCGGAAACTCTGGACAGACTGCATCTCCTTGGGGCTTAAGTTCTCCTCCAGCATCTCCATGAGGGCGTCGAAGGAGATCTCTGGTTTCCTTCCCAGAGTGAGCTCCGGCAGAGCACCGGCAAGAAAGTAGTGCTGAAAAATAACCACTAGTTACTGATTTCCAGACCTGTAAAGAACCTCGCGCAGATCTTTGCGGATATAGCGCGCCACAATCTCTCGAAGCACCTCGGCGGTGATATCCAGCATCATCGCATTCTCTTTCAGCCGCACCTGCACCCCTCCAGCAAAGGTGCTTAAGAGTACTGTTTTTTCCTTGAGACGCTCCCGCACTTCATGAGCCAGCAGCGCATTCACCTCATCAACCGATACAGAGGCGGGGATGTAGGCGCTGATCTCTCCCGCCGTTCCCTCGTGCTCTAAGGTCTTGATCGCAGCGGTGATGATACCGGCGAGCGCCTCGGGTTTTAAGGTCGCCTTCTGCACCATGGCAAAAAGGGCTGGTGAAAAGAGCTGCTGCTCCACTGTCTCTTTCAAGAGGGAGAGAGCCTGTTTACAGGCCTGATCAAGAGAGGAGCTGAAGACAGTACGCTGCCTTGTTAATTCCTCTTTGGCCTCGAGTAGCAGCTTCTCCGCCCTCTGTTTGGCATCGGCGAGAATCTGCTCCGCCTTATGCTCGGCCTCCTGAATGATCAGTTCCGCCTTCTCCTTGGCCGGCTCGAGAGTCTCTTTGCGCAGCACCTCGCACAGCTTGCGCACTTTATCTTTCCCTGACTCAAGTTCTCTCATAGTTTATAAGTCCTACCGATGATACAGCGAAAATAACCGACCTCTCCGATTCTAACAGCTGACTGTTTTTCGTCTACCGAAAGGAGAAGTTATCTTGGCACACCTATGAGAGCGAAGAAGAGGGTTAGTATTGAAAATAATGAAGATTTAAATCTAAATATGTAATTAAGGATAGTTACGACATGGATTGGTTATATGAGAAAGATGCTTATTGCGATAATGACTATAACAGTCGCCTTCGCCACCCCTCTTACCGCTGACGATGGAGATCTTTCTCAGTATGCCGAGCAGACTGAGCAACTTTGGCAGAATAATGGCAAAAACGATGAACTGAACGATTCGATCTCGACCACGATGCTAGCCTGGGGAGTGGGCCTAGCCGTAGGCATCGGGTTGGTAGCCGGCCTGGTGCATCAGTCCAATTAGACTGGGTGGAAAAACTCTGTTTCCGCTAGGATCGGAGGCCTGTAAATTACAGGGACTGATTATGTACAGATTTCCCACTATTCTTCTCTCCTCTCTTCTCATGCTCTCACTAAGCCTCCCTAGCAAGGTGCTTGCGGTGAACCTCTCATCGCCCATGCAGGAAGAGGAGGAGATCGCCGTTAACGTCTCCTCGATGATGCAAGAGGAACATCTAGAGGACTATGTTGACGCAACAACCTCTTCTGAGTCGCTGGACATGTCATCTGTCGCTCCAGAGCCGGTCGTGGCAGATCAAGAGAATGAAGAGACGGCAACTATACAGCCGGCTGTCGACACCAGTCCTACTGAAGCCGCAGCTCAAGAAAATTCTGCTTCCATGTCGGGCAGTCATCAAATTTGGTATGATGTGGCGCTAGGTGCTGCCGCTGTAGCGGTAGCCACACTGGCTATCTGGCTTGTGAGCGATACAGGCCATGGTGGAACTGGTACCGACCTCAACAAGATTCCCTCCACACCAGCCAACTCTCAAAGTACCGGCGGCGGCATGTAAGCTCTCATCAAGAGAGCCTGTTCCTGAGAAAGTGGAGCAAAGAGTATAGTTAGGGTAATTTAGAGAGGATCTCCTATGTCTCAACTCGATGAGCTGAAGAAGCACACCACCATTGTAGCCGATACAGGCGAAATCGAGCAGATCCGCAAATATCGCCCCACCGATGCGACCACCAACCCCAGCCTGGTATTGGCGGCAGCCAGCATGCCCGCCTACCGCCCCTTAATGGATGAGGCGGTCTCATTTGCTAAACAGAAAGCCTCTTCTCTACCAGCCCAGCTGCACCTCGCCCTCGATCGAGTCTTTGTCAACTTTGGGGTGGAAATCCTCAAAATTGTACCCGGCCGTGTCTCCACCGAGGTGGATGCCCGCCTTTCATTCGATGTTGAAGGTAGTATCGATCAGGCGCATAGGCTGATCGCTCTCTACAAGGCTGCAGGCATCGAGAAAAACCGCGTCCTGATTAAACTGGCCTCCACCTGGGAGGGCATCCGTGCTGCCAAGCAGCTCGAGCGCGAAGGCATCCACTGCAATATGACCCTCATGTTCAGTCTAGCCCAGGCGATCGGCTGCGCCGAGGCCAAAGCGACTCTCATCTCCCCCTTCGTAGGTCGTATCCTCGATTGGTACAAAAAGCATGAGGGAAAAGAGTCTTATCCTCCCGCTGAGGATCCAGGAGTGAAGTCGGTTCAGCAGATCTATACATACTACAAATACTTTGACTACCCCACCCAGATCATGGGCGCCAGCTTCCGTAATGTGGGCGAAATAGTCGAATTGGCCGGCTGCGACCTGCTGACCATCGCACCCAAGCTGCTGGAAGAGCTGGAAAAAGGGACGACTCCTGTCCCCCGCAAGCTGGACCCCAAAGAGGCTAAGAAAAAGCCTATCGAACGCATCAACCTCACCGAAAAGATGTTCCGTTGGATGCTCTGCGAAGACCCCATGGCCACCGACAAACTCTCAGAGGGGATCCGCAACTTTGCTGCCGACATCGTTCGCCTCGAGCAGCTCCTCGCCAAAATGCTCACCTCCTAAATAAATGGGCCGCGAAGCGGTCGTCTGCACAGGGAAATTGCATGAAGAAATAGCTTGACACTTCTTGACGATATACTGAAATTCTACCCTCAATCGCACCCCGAGGGGGAGTTGTTGCACGAATAAGAACTGTTATCAAACCGAGGGGAGAAGTTGGATGTGAACGAGCAGACTGCTCATTATAAGATGGGCCGGCTGCAGCTTCGATCCCTCGATCCTTGCTCCCGGGCCGTGCACAG
>DAHXNQ010000106.1 GCA_027365315.1 Rhabdochlamydiaceae bacterium
CCCCGTTTTATTCGGAGTTCATGGTGGGGCGAGGAGAGGCGTATTTCCTCCTCAAAAAAAGACCCCGGAGAGAACAATGGAATATTTCTTACTCCCTAGGCAAAAAATGAGAGCTCTTGCGCGCAATTAGAGAACAAAGCCTCATGAGCCTGAATCGCTTCTTAGGAGGTGCGCTGGTTTTTGATCATGGTCATGTTGATCTTGATGATGGCGCCGGCGATGCTCTTGTTCAGGCCGATGAAGGACTTCAGCTTGGAGCTGAGGGCGTTGATGATGGTGCTGTTGGTCGAGGACTGCTGTGTGAAGAGGTTGGTCACTGTCGAGAGCTGGTTGATGATGTTGTTCCAGTAGGTGGTGTTCTGCGAGACAACGTTGGGGTTGGGCTGCAGCTCGCCAAGGGAGTAAGCAACCGATAGAAAGTTTGCAGGGTAGGAGGCGCCGGGCAGGTTTGTGCCGCTGGAGGCGCTATACATCACCTGTCCCAGGGTGTAGTAGGTGGGTGGTTGTGTGGGGGGCTGCTTGGTTATGGTGCTGGGTGTATTTGCAATCGATTGGAGGGCGCTATCAAACCCCTGTTGTGTCTGCGTGCCTAAGGAGGGGTTGTGGTCCACATAGTCAGCTAGCTGCCCCAAGGTGGTGGTGAGCTCCTGAGCTGCATCCGAGGCCTCTTGCTGTAGCGTTGGATCGCTGGTATTCGCAGCATATTCACCAAAAATAGGGTTGTTCAGCTCGGAGATCAGCTGGTTGGTGAGGTTGGTGCAGTAGCTCAGCTGGTTGTTGGTGTTGCCGTAGCCGCCCACTTGGGACTGCATCCAGGCGCATTCGCCCACCAGGATGATGAAGAGGATGGCGATCAGCTCGAGCGGGTTGTTCTGTAACTTGTTGCAGATGGCATCCATCTGCACGTTGAAGCTGTGCTGAATGGCGTTATCAAAGCTCTGACCACTTGCAGGATTGAGGACGAAGGAGGCGAGAATACCCTGCATCGCACTGTTGTTCCACTGGCTGGCGCTTGCATTGAGATGATTGGTCTCCCATGTGTTGACTTGGGTTGGGGAGGACTGAATCCGGTCTAGAGCTTGGCTCATCTGGACGATCCAGGCGCAGGGGCTATTCTTACCACCTAGTCCGTTAATCAGGCTGCTTAGCTGATCAAAGGCGTTCTTGGCTGATTGCTGACGGCTTTCACCTGAAGACGGGTTGTAGAAGGCTGTTGCCAACATCAGCCCAATCATCAGCTGCGGCAGCGTGATGGTTCCATCTTTAGGATACTTGGTATAAATCGGTTTTCCATTGCTGTCGTAAGTGACGACGGTGATCTGGCCACTGATCGTTTTGTTAAAGAGACTGGCCAGCTGCTGCTGATCGGAGGGGGAGAACTGGTCCCAATCCTGAGCGATCTTGATTGTCATGATGAAAAGAGCACCCATAGCGTGGGTGTCGTTAGGGTAGGCGGCTAGGTGTTCGAGGATCGTATCGAAGTTCTGCAGCGTGATATAGATGTTGTTGGGATCGACCGTGGTGTTCCAGTTACCTGGGCTGAAGGGAGAATCGGGTGGAAAAGAGTAAGCTGGAGATGACTCGGCGCCCATCATCTGTCCTGTTTGAGGCGCCTTCTCAGTTTTCAGAGCGGCTGTAAGACTACTCTTCTCATCTTGGGAGAGATAGGGGTCTAACAGCTGCCTCAGCTGTCCCAGTTGCTTCAACAAGAGCTGCTTGCTGCCACCAAATTTTTCCAGCTGATCTACCAGAGCCTGTTGCTGGTCAGCGGCAAGGTGATTCCAATTTGCGCCCAAAGTGCGTAGAGAGCTCAGCAGATTCTTCACATCGCTAACCCCGGTTCCCGAGCTCTTCATCTGTTCTATTAGGTTATTCAGCCCTTGGCTCTTGTCCGTCTTACCTGCAAGAACGATCTGTTCCAGCAGCTGACCGACCATCTCGATGATTTTGGCCGCTGCTCCGGCGGCCCCCTTCCCTAGGTCGGCTCCCGGCTGTTTTATGGGGGTGATGGGGGGTGTTTTATCTGGATAGGGGGGGATTTTGTTCATAAAGACTCCAGAAGCGTTCTATTATTATTTTATTTCATATCTAATTCACTATCAATATTAATTTCTTTAAATATACATGGATATTTATTTCTTATTAACAATTAAGGGGTTGCAATCTCTTGAGAGGTACCCTATAGATAGATAGACTATGCTCTCTTATAACGAGGAGATAAGTTCTTATGCCGGTCAGTGTCCTGGAGCTTTTTTCGATTGGCCTGGGGCCCTCCAGCTCGCATACGGTCGGCCCAATGCGTGCCGCTCGTCGCTTTGTGAATGAGCTGAAGCTAGAAGGTGTACTGAAAGAGGTGGGGAAGATCAGGGTGGAACTGTTTGGCTCTCTTGCTATGACCGGCAAAGGGCACGCCACCGACATCGCCATCTTGCTGGGCCTAGAAGGGTGCCTGCCCGAGAGGGTGAATCCAGATGAAGTGGCTCCGCGCGTGGCGCTCATTCGTAGTAGCCAGCTGCTGCATCTCGATCAGTCGTGCGATGTTCCCTTTGTGGAGGGGGAGGATCTGCTGTTCCACAAGGGCAAAAGACTTCCCTTCCACTCCAACGCCATGAAGTTTTCCGCCTGGAACCGGAAGGGTCAGCTTCTAGAGAGCCGCATCCTCTACTCGGTGGGGGGCGGCTTCATCCTCGATCAGGAGGAGGTGGAGGGGGAGGAATTGATGCCGCACCAGGGGGTCCAGTTTCCCTACCCCTTCAAAAACTATAGCGAGCTTGCCCATCACTGCGAGCGAGAGGGGCTCTCGATTGATCAGGTGGTGCTGGCTAACGAGCGTGCGTTGCGGCCCGAGGCGGAGACAAGAGCCGGCATCCTCCGTATCTGGGAGGTGATGTGCTCTTGCGCTGCGAGGGGCTGTGCGCAGGAGGGCTATCTGCCGGGCGGTCTGAACGTGAAGCGAAGAGCTCCAGGGCTCTTTCAGCGCCTCACCGCCTCTGAGAAGGCGCATGGAGGATTAGCTGATCCATCCGAGATTTTTGACTGGGTCAGCCTGATTGCGCTGGCTGTCAATGAAGAGAATGCCGCCGGCGGTAAGGTGGTGACCGCCCCAACCAACGGCGCCGCTGGCGTCATCCCATCGATTCTACATTATTACCAAAAGTTCACCCCCCATCCCACAGAAGAGGGGATCATCCGCTTCTTTCTCACTGCAACGGCGATTGGGATTCTCTACAAAGAGGGAGCCTCACTCTCCGCTGCAGAAATGGGCTGCCAAGGAGAAGTAGGTGTAGCCTGTTCCATGGCTGCTGGAGGGTTAGTGATAGCTCTTGGCGGTAGCAATGAAGAGGCGGAGAACGCCGCAGAGATCGCCATGGAGCACAACCTCGGCCTCACCTGCGATCCGGTGGGTGGACTGGTGCAGATTCCCTGCATCGAGCGCAACACCATGGGAGCGGTCAAAGCGATCAACGCAGCTCGCCTCGCCATGGGTGGCGGTGGCGAAAGTCGCATCTCACTCGATCAAGTGATCGCCGCCATGCGCGAGACGGGCCACAATATGAATAGCATCTACAAGGAGACCTCCGAAGGAGGACTTGCGTTGCAGGTTGCTGTGAATCAGCCGGAGTGTTAGAATTGCACCCCCAATTAAATTGCCCCACGAGGTATCATGAGCAGCTTTTTGCAAAAGAAAAGACAGGAGTACATTCCCGAGCTCCCTTCAATCCTTTCTAGCAGAGAGTTTCCCTCGTTCGTTCCACTAGCCACAAGACAGTGCGACCCGCGCATTCAGCAGCTCTTTCCACACAGCAGCAGCTTAAACTCTCTTTGGGAGGCGGGACAGGGCCCTGCCTCTGACGGCAGCCGAGCTGTCAAGCGACGCCCCTTTTCGGTGGCTCTACTCTTTTCGGGAGGGCCCGCCCCTGGTGGTCATAACGTGGTGACAGGCCTTTTTGATGCACTCGAGAGAATCGACCCCGCCTGCAAGCTCTACGGGTTTCGAGGAGGTCCCTCTGGTCTCATCGAAGGGGATTACGAGCAGCTCTCTGCCACGCGCATCGCCCCCTATCGTAACCAGGGGGGATTTGATCTTCTCGGTTCTAGCAGAACCAAGATCGAGAGCGAGGAGCAGATGCAGAAGGCGGCTAGCCATCTCCTCCATCTGAAAATCGACGCTCTGGTGATTGTGGGGGGCGACGACAGCAACACCAACGCCGCACTTCTCGCCGAATATTTCATGCGTGAGGGCCACCCCATCTCGGTGATCGGCATTCCCAAAACCATCGATGGCGACCTCACCACTCCCGAGGTGCCGGTCTCGTTTGGATTTGACACCGCCTGCCGCGTCTACAGCGAGATGATTGGTAATTTGCAGAGAGATGTCCTTTCAGCGAGGAAGTACACACACTTTGTGAAGCTGATGGGGCGCTCTGCCTCCCACATCGCGCTTGAATGTGCTCTCCACTGTCAGCCCAACGCTGTCTTGATTGGAGAAGAGCTGCGCGCTCAGAAAAACTCGCTCGCCTCTGTTGTCCAGTCTCTGGCCGATCTGATCGAAAAGCGCGCTAGCGAAAAGCGGAGCTATGGAGTGGTCCTCATTTCAGAGGGTCTCATCGAATTCCTTCCTGAAATGGATAGACTACTACAGGGACTGTCGAAGATTTCGGCATCCGAGCCCGAAAAGGCGGCAGCCAGCCTTGACCCCTCCTTGAAAGAGAGCTACCTCAGCCTGCCAGCCAGAGTGCAGCAGCAGCTTTTGCAAGGTCGCGATCCTCATGGCAATCTCAATCTCTCCCACATCGAGACCGACCGCTTACTCATCGAGATGGTGAAGGGTGAGTTGAAGCGCCGCTCCTCTAGCTGCAAGTTCGACCCTATCTGCCACTTTTTTGGTTACGAAGGGCGCTCTTCCTATCCCTCCCATTTCGACACCCACTACACCTATGCCCTAGGTTGGACAGCCGCCTACCTGATCAGTGCCGGAATCGACTCCTGCATGGCGGCCATCTTCAACCCCCATGAGGCGGTAACCTCTTGGCGAGTCGGCGGTGTGCCCCTCACACCCCTTCTCACTCTTGAAGAGCGTAAGGGCAAAGAGAAGCCGGTCATCCGCAAAACCCTTGTCGACCTGAAGGGCCCGCTTTTCCAGCGCCTGAATCAGCAGCGCGCCTTGTGGGCCAAAGAGGATGCCTATCTATATCCCGGCCCCATGCAATTTGGCCCGCAGCCAGAATGGCGGCAGCAGCTTCCACTTCTTCTTCAAGAGAAGAGCGGAGGTGACCGATGAGCAGCCGCCCGCCACCAGCTGGCGGATATAAACTGCCTGAGTTTACCTCATCACCCAGTTCAACGAAACGACCTGTGGGGGCGGCTGCTTCCGCACGCCACGAGGAAACTTCACCACCTGCTCATGTTCGCGCAGGGGGGCGTGCACGAGCAGCTGCTAATGCCGCTCCACCAAGCAGTACCAGCTCGATTGCACCTACCGCCTCACCGCGCTCTTTGCCAGGTGCTTCTACAAAGCCATCCCTTAAAAGGGAGCGTAGCGGCAGCATCCCACACAACCTCTCGACCATCTCGACTCTGTCACAATCTGTACCCTCACCTGGTGTATCCCCGGCAGCCCCTGTTCGCTCCATCTCTACTACGATACAAACGATGGCAGGCTCTCTTTCACCAAGGGCAGATACCACTGGACCCCCCCCTTCACCACCTTCTGAGGAAAAAGACAACATCAAACCTGAAGACAGGGTGGTGGTTCGTACAAACAGCGCCACTAAGTCAAGTTCGATAACCCGGACCGGCAGCTCTTCTGCGGAAGAGGAGGAGTTGGCAAGGCTAGTCTGTTCGGATACAGAGGGAGTGAATCAACGCCCCTCTAAGCGTCCCTCTGAGAGGGCGAGCTCTCATACAAGCGGTGCTCTGTTCTCAGTGGTTCGTTCTCAACCTATTCCAATTCAGAGCCGAAAAGATCTTCAAAAAGCTCTCCGCGAATCGCAGTTGGTTGCTCGCATCGATTGTACGATCTTGAAAAAGAGGGAAGGTCCGATCAGACTCTGTGCCAAATTTTGCAAGAAACATGAGGACGAGGCTCGAATTTTCCTATATCAGGTGGCAGCATTAGCGCTGATCCCAACCGGAGCGGCAGCCTCTTGGGCCGATCGGCTCACCTTTCTCATCAATCTTTATGATGAGCTTGCTTCTCCAGATCATAAAAAACAGCTCATCGAAGCTATTCATCAGCTTTCGCTAGAGAACGAGCAGTTAAAATGGTTGCTCGACAGACTAAAAGGTCTACGTGGCGCACAGCTCTTTTTAGGTTCGCGCCCAGGCTTTGTGGAGAGGTTGATGGTGAGGCAGGTTGGTCCTTCTCCATTAGATCGCGAGGTATGGTGTAGAGGAGCCATTCAGGTTGTCTGTAGCCTTGGTCTTGCTGAGCACCAACAGCAGCATCTGCTGCAGCAGGTGCGCGAAGAACAGTTTTGCAAGGGGCGTGAAGAGGAGGCTAGGCTTCTCCTGCTTCAGCTGGCGGCATTAGCGCTAACGCAAGCCGAGGTAGAGGCTAATCCCTGGAACGATCGGCTTGCTTTTCTCATCGATCTCTATGAACTGCTATCTCAAGATCACGGGAATAGACTTATCGAGGCGGTTCATCAGCTTGCTTTCGAGAGAAAGCAGTTGATGGCACTGCTCGAGCGACTCAAAACAGTTCGTGGCACCCAGCTTTTTGCAAGTGCCCATCTAGGTTTTGCAGAGAGGTTAATTGTAAGGCAGGTTCGTCTCCCTCCCAAATCAGCATTAACATCAGCTCGTGAGAGCTGGCGTAGAGGAGATGAAGGCGAGGCATGGCGTAATGGGACTATCCTGTTTGTCTGCAAGCTTAGCCGCGACCTTGAATCTCCTCAGCAGCAGGAGCTGGTGCGGCAGGTAGAGAGCGAATCTTGTGGTGAGGTTCGCGATCTGATCTTGAATCTCATATACATAGAGCTCAATCAGATCACGGCTAACAATCAGTTGCTAGTACTGTTTAGGGGCGACAAGTACTTGGCTGCTGCCCTTTTGCGAGGCTATTTCGATGTGAGACTGAATGCGATGTATAACGACTTAATCATTCTCATCGATAGATGGCGTCGAGGAAGTCCTCCCGCAGAGGAGGGGGAGAGAGAGAGGCAGGAGACATTGCTGAGATCACTACTTAGCTGTATCCATGAGCGCAAGCATTACACCGCTGTCGTCGAGATGTTGCGCTCATTAAGAGAGCTTCTGCAGCCCAAGGTAGCTCAATGGAATGAGGGGCCCGATGATCAGAGGCGAACGATCGCTACATTTCTCCACAGTTTTCTCTGTCTTCGTTCGATCAATCTGATGTTTTTTGATCGCCTTGGCCTTCAAGATCCCATTGCACCCAAATTAGCAAAGGTTTTTCAGCTCTTGGGCGACCCAGAGCCTCGGACTCCAAGGGAGGAGGAAGAGAGTTGGGCGCACGCCTGTTACGCCTTTGGTAAGGTGCATTATAGTTCCCACCGCGATTGGCTACTCGATCTTTCCGAGAGAGAGGAGGAGGCTCCCCCCGAGCCAGATCAAGCTCCGGAATAACAAAGGTTATTTCATTTTGAAATAAAAACTGATATTTTTGGAAATAGAACATGGTCAGTGGTGATGCTGTCGTTTCCAAAAATATCCCGTAGGGGGAGATTTCGTAATCCTCATATTGGCAATAGCCGACGCTCGTTTTGGCACTTTCTGAAGTGGTGCTGCGGCGCCTATAAAGACCGTACACCAGTGGTACCCATGCCGAGCCACTTTTGCTATCCGCAGTCGACTCATCAGCAAGGAGATGTCTCTGCCACCTGTCTAGCCACCTGGATCCAGCATAGCACCGTACTGGTAGAAGTGGAGGGGGTGCGGATGTTGACTGATCCAATCTTTAGCCCGGTCTGCTCGCCAGTGCGTTTTCTAGGTCCTAAGCGCCGCGTACCGCTGCCGCTCTCGATTGAAGAGCTGCCAAAGATCGATCTGGTTCTGATCAGCCACAACCACTACGACCACCTCGATCTCAGAAGTGTACGGGCGTTAAAGAAGCGCTTTCCTGATCTATTCTGGGTGGTGCCCGATGGAGTGGGCCGCTGGATGCGTAAGCGTGGGATCGAGAGGGTGATCGAACTCTCCTGGTGGGAGGAGGCGCTACTGGCTATCGGCTCGTTAAAGCTGAAGATTCAGGCGGTGCCGGCGCAGCACTTTTCGGGCCGCACGCCGCTTGATCGCGACCGCACGCTCTGGTGTGGTTATGTGGTGGAATTTACCTCACAAGATCTGCCGCTTAAGCGGCTCTACTTCGCCGGCGATACTGGCTATAACTCATACGATTTTAAAGAGATTAGAGAGCGGTGTGGTCCGATGGACCTCAGCCTCATCCCGATCGGCTGCTATGTGCCCAGGCGCTTCATGGGGCCAGTTCATGTGGAGCCCAAACATTCTGTCATGATTCATGAAGAGGTGGCTTCGAAACGAAGCTTAGCGATTCACTGGGGCACCTTCCCTCTGTCGGAAGAGCCGCTAGAGCGCCCTCCTTTCGATCTCTTTCTCGAGATGGAAAGAGCCCGCCTCGACCCCTCCAGCTTTGCAGCCTTGCGCCCTGGAAAGAGCCTTAGCTGGTAGCTACAGGCCCGCCCATGATCTCCTCAAGGGTTGAGTAGATGTTTTTAGCCGTTACTCGGTCTTCAGCGCTGGTGTCTACTGGAAGTGAAAAAACCTTCTTCCAGACGCCACACCAGCTGTATTCTACATGGTCTGGATCGGCTAGGTTGTACTCGAGATATAGATCGACTGTGGCAAGCTTGGCTCTGTTTAGGCTCGCTATGGAGAGGTCGAACGAAAGCTGGCGCTGGAGAGTCTGTTTGCTCAGTGAAAGAGAGAGCTCCTCGTGCTGTTGATTGTCGATAGAAATCAAAATTTCCTGCTTTTCGAAGATGCGCTGAAGCAGGAAGGTTGATGGTTCGGTCTTGGTGATCTGACCCAGAGTCGAAAGCAGTCTTAGAGCTTTCTGCTCATCTCCTTCTAGAGCCTCTGTACAAGTTGTCACCAGATCGCCTCCGATTGCATTGACTGCTGTTACATCGAACGAACTTGGTAATGGAATCGAAGGTTTGTTAGGTATCTGCAGCTCTGCCTGTTTGACATCCTTGTCTATCAATGGGTTCATTAGCGGATTCAGAACAATTGAGGAGTCATCTGGCAATGTAATGGTGACCTTGTGCATTTTTTGAGCGCGTCCCAGTATGTCCTTAGTGAGGGCATTATATACGACTTGCTCTCTTGTAAATTCTTTTGATCCTCCGCCCTTTGTGAACTCATGGTAGAAGCCAGCGGGGCTTTTTCCTCTGATCTCATCGGCATAGAGGTTGTCATACACCTCTTGAGCAAAGAGGACTTTAGGGCGCACATGGCTGGATGACTTCTCCATCGTCGTTCCTGTCATTGAACCTGCAGGAGTGGCTAGTCGTCGCTCAAAATCTGCGTAGAACGCGTTGAGGCCGGGGATATTAGCCTCCGCAGGTGCCAATTTCTCCCAATCGCACCAAAGACGGCGTGTCACGTTGTTAGGATCTGATAGGTCGTAGATCACTCTAACTCTGACTCTGGCTATGGGGGAAGTCTCCAGGTTTCCCTCTGAGCCTTCATTGGGTGTTGTGATCTTACAGGTGTAGTCTCGCACCAGGAGGCCTTCTTCGAGTAAAAGAGTGGCAGAGGCGGGATAATTGCTATCTAGAGAGAGCGTTATGCCAGATAGTCCCTCCATCAGAAAAACAGAGGCGTCGGTCTCTGTAACCTGATTGAGGGAAGAGAGTAGGCGTAGCGCCTTCTGTTCATCTCCACCAAGAGCCTTTGTACAGGCATCGGCTACATAAGAGAAAGTCTTCGGTGCAATCTCTTTGCAGGTTGTTAGAAGATCGCCCGAAATCTCTAGTTTGCTTTTGTTTGGCAGAAGAACTGTAGCAGTAGCACCCGGCGCGCGTATCCAATCTTGTGTCACCAGGTTCACAACCTTGTCATGCGAAAACTGCTTTGAACCCTCTTCTACAAATGAATGGTAAAAGCCCCCCTTTGCATAGGGATCTGCATAGTTATATTTCAGAGGCTCGCGAAGTCGTCCTGCTACATTCATGCAAAACTGCATGGTTGATCCTCCTACAAGGGAGGGGGTCCATCTGAGGAGTAACCAGAGCAGAGCATGTCCAAATTTTCGTAGAAGTGGGGATGAGTCGCTCTTTTCCCCTTGAAATTGCTCGCAATCTTTTTGAGGGTTGTGAAAGGCTTGCCAATGGCGCTCTGCCTCAGCATTCAGAAATTTCGATTTCGTAGTGCAATGAGGATTCTCGCTGGCTGTTCGGATAGACTGCTTGGAGGCAAAAAGGCTGACCTTAGGAGAGAGAGGTCCGGAAATATGGCTCATAAAAGCTCCTGTCATTAATTGTATACAATTTTATATAATCTTTAATTAAATTTAAATACAAAACTGCTGTTTATGCAAAATACTGATAATTAATTAGTTATATTTATAATTAAAAAATAATGATTATTATGTAGAATGGAGATGGGGTCCCGTCTTTACTTCTCCCCAGTAGAGCGCATCTATACTACCGCCCGACCTTCTTGAGGTCGGATAGAGGCTTCCTCGCGGAAGTCTAGCTTAAGAGGGGAGAATAGCGCTTCGGGGCATCAGTCGTTCTGATAGACGAGCAGGAGCGCGGAAGCTTCATAGCTTCCACTTTGAACGCTGCTCCTCAAAGCCCCCGAAACGGGCGGGCTCCAGCTTCCCCTAGAGGTTCGCTTCTAGGGGATTTTTTTTGTCTTAGGTGGCTCACGATGCAGAGCATCCACCCAGCCGGGTTGGCGCACAGCGTGGATGATCAGAGGAATAGCGCACATGATTCCTAGACCGATCGAGAGAAAGCCTACGTGAGCCAAAAGGGTGGAGCTCTGGATCTGCGTAGGAGGCACAAAACCGAGAGCAATGCCCGCTAAAGAGGCAAAAATCCCCACCGAAGCGACTAGCCAAACCCATCTGTTTTCATGTGCAATTTTGTAGGTTCTAGGTACATGAGGCCTTGTATAGCGCAGCACAATGGCCGAGAGAAACATAAAGAGATACATAATCAGATAGCTCTGAGCACTCAGCACCGTGAGAATCCAGAAGGAGGAGCTAATGGTGGGCATGAAGAGAAAGACAAAAGAGACCGCGGTGACAATGAGTCCCTGCAGTAGCAGTAGATTAACCGGCATGCCGTGGCTATTCACTTTTTGAAGCAGAGGAGGGAGGTTGCCGTGGATTGATGTGGCGTGTAGGGCTCTGATGGGCCCTACAATCCATGAATTGATCTCGGCCACGGCACCCACTACCAGTAGTATCGCAATGATCGGCAGGATCGCCTGCATGCCGTATGCATTGAAGAAGGTCTCAAACGCCTCCATCACTCCCGATACCAGGCTGATCTGCTCGCGCGGGATCACAATGGCAATGGAGAGCGCCCCCAGCATGAAGACCAGAAAGGTGATGAGGGCTGCTAGGCCGATGGCAATAGGATAGTTCTTCTGGGGGTTCTTCACTTCGGCCGCATGGGCTGCCGACACCTCTAGACCCGCGAACGCGAGAAATAGACCGGTCAGAAAAACCAGGTTGCCCAGATTGCTGAGATCGGGCACCAGCGCACCCCAGGTAAAGGGGATCTGAGAGGGGTGGCCCAAGAGAAGCCAGGAGAAGCCCAGAGAGATGATCAGAATTCCCGGGGCGATGGTCCCCAAGATGACTCCGATGGTGCTAAACCAAGATGAGGTCTGGATACCCAGATAGTTTAGAAGGGTCATTCCCCAGAAGGAGGCTAGAATGACAGAGAGGATGTAGAACTTGTTATGTGCAAGGGCCGGATTGATCACATAGGCCATGGTGGCGGCCACAAAGGAGAGGATTACTGGATACCAAGCAACGCTATGAATCCACTGAATCCAGACACTGAAAAAGCCCCAGCGGTCGCCCACAGCCTCTCTAACCCAGATATAGATTCCACCCGCTTTAGGCCACCCGGTGGCCAGCTCAGCCGAGACCAGCGCGCAGGGAATCAGGAAGAAGAGCGCCACTACTACAAAGTAGGCAATCGCGCTGAGAGAATATTCAGCCACTAGGGGTAGGCTGCGCAAACTGGCCATGATCGATACGTTGAGCATCGCCAAGACAAAGACACTGAGAACGCGCCTTGGCCCTTTTTTCGCACTCTCTACCATACCCTCGTCTCCTTCCTGCAATCACCCTACTTCTAGAGCAAGAAGCAAAAGATGAAAAGCAATCTTTTCCGAAGAATAAAGAGTTTAGTTCGAGTTATGCGGGATTAAGCCAATTTTGATGCTTGCTAAGCCAATCAATGATCACATCTGATTCGTAGATTGCTTTTCCATCCACGACAAGACAGGGGACAGTTCCGCGTCCACCAATCTGAATGAGTTCCTTCTTGGCGGCACCATCTTGCCGCACATCTTTCATCGGAACTGTCTTGTGGATCGAGTCTAGATAGCGCAGCACCTTCTGACAGTAGGGGCAGGTGGGAAAGTAGTAGAGGGTGAGCGTATGCTCTTTTGGAGAAGCGGCCACTCTATGCTTGTGGCCGGCGTAGCCTGTTTGAGGTAGCGAGGCGGCAAGAAGAAGAAGTGAAAATAGCAGTTTCATGGTGCATTTCCTGGGTAACTCAAAGTCGGGAATATAATCGTTTGGAAGATTTTTTTTCTTAGAAAAATTTCCACAAAATTTAGTTCTACAAATATTTTTGAGCCTATTTTTTGTTTTTATCGAAATAGTCTCTAATAGACTTATTTTCAAAATAAATTTTACTAAAAATAGAAATAATATATAGTCAGAATTGTAGAGAGTAGGTGGATGGAAGGCTCCCTTCGGAGTGCGGAACCCACCTCACAGGAGGAAACATGTTAAAGAGGAAAAAAGCCTCTGGTTCTAAAAAACGAAGAACCACGAAGCGCAAAACAGTTCGAAAAACTACTGCTAAGAAAGCAGTAAGAAAGACTGTACGTCGTAAAACAGCAAAACGCAAAACAGCTAAAAAAGCTACTGCGAAGAGAAAAACAGCAAAACGCAAAACAGCTAAGAGAAAAACTTCTCGCAAAGCTGCTCGTAAGAGCCCAGCTCGCAAAACTGCGAAACGCAAAACTGTTCGACGTAAGAGAAAGAGCGCTAAAAAAGCTGTTGCTCCTCTGGCTTGGTAGTCAGAAGCATAAGCTGCTAACCTCGAGCAAGTTTTGTGGCGAGAAATCGCCTAACGAGCTTGCTCGTTTTATTTTTTGCGGCGGAATTTGCCTGGATAGGCGAACGATGATACGAGCTCGCGAGAAGAGGGCGTCTCTCTCTCTTTCAGCTCCGGCTTCATAGAGGCGGGATCTCCCGGCTTGCCAATGGCGATCATCGCTTCGATCTGATGATCTTCGGGAATCTCGAGGTTGAGCCGAATCTTTTCCTCATCAAACCCTTCCATACCGTGCACCACAAGACCCATAGACCAACCCTGTAGCGCTAGAGCCATCCAGGCAGCTCCTGTGTCGAAGCTGTGAGTGCGTGCCGGTTTGTTGTTGTGGGTAAACAGTTTGGCAGAGACCGCTACCATCAGGATCGAAGCTTTAGCCACCCACGATTGGTTGAAAGGAATGAGCGGTTCGAAAAAGAGAGACCAGTCGCTCGAGCCAGGTTTGGTGAAGAGAAAGCGCCAGGGCTGGTTATTGTAGGAAGAGGGAGCCCAGCGCGCCGCTTCAAAGAGAGTCGCTAGTTCTGTCTCTGTCAGCGGCTCACCAGACATGCAGCGGGGGGACCAGCGTGTCCAGATAAGTTTTTCTACTGGAAGTTTCACATTACGAGCTCTTTCTGCCTGAGAGGCGAGCGAGGAATTCATAGCTTCTCCAGAAAAGGAATTCAGAATTGTGTATAATCAAAATTGAGATTTTTTCGATAGGGAACTCTTGTGAAGGTACTGGTAATCGGTTGCGGAGCGATGGGCAGTGCCTTTGCGCGTGGTCTAGCAGAGCATCACGAACTGACACTTCATGATCGCACGCTATCTAAAGCTACAGCCTTAGCCAAAGAGACAAGTTCTCATGCTCTTGAGGCGCTGGGCAAGCATCTGCATCAGTTTGAGGTGGTTTTGCTGGCAGTGAAGCCCAAAGATCTATCGGCTGTAGCGGAGGAGATCGCCCCCTTTCTCAGCGATAAAGCGCTCCTTGTGAGCATCCTCACCGGCACATCGCTCGAAACGTTGGAATCGCGCTTTCCCGGTGTCACGCTACTGCGCGCCATGCCCAGCCTGAGCATTCGTTGCAAAAGGGGAGTACTGGCACTGGCCGAGCCCAAAACATTGTCACCAGCCCACCGCAAACGAGCGGAGGAGCTGCTGGAGGGGATGGGGTTGGCGGTCTGGCTGCCCGAGTCGAAGCTGGATGCGGTCACCTCGCTCAACTCCGGACCGGGGATCGTGGCGCTGCTTCTGGAGGCGATGATCGATGCTGGGGTGCTGATGGGATTTTCGAGTAGAGAAGCAAAAGAGTATATGCTGGAGATGGTGGAGGGGACTTTGGTCTATCTGCGGCAGGAAAAACTCTCCCCATCCGAATTGAAAAGAGAGGGCACCTCTCCAGCTGGCACCACCATCCACGCTTTGAAGAAGTTGGAAGAGGGGGGCACGCGTGCTGCGCTGATGAACGCTTTTCAGGCGGCCCATGACCGGGCTAAAGCAATTGCTAAAGAGACCTCGGGAAAGAGAGAGGGGGGATCAGCATGAGACTGCAGGTAGATCGCACAGTCCAGAGGAACCTCAACCGCTTCCGCACCATGATGCAGAGAATCTTGCACAAAGGCAGGCGCGCTAAACGGCATCATCCCGAGACGCGCGATCACCTCGATCTTTCTATCCTCGTGCACAAAGAGAGCGGCCAGATCCAATTCCCCGAACTCTCCGCTGAGCTTGCCATCAACCACACTTCGTGGCAGCCGCTAGTTCTCAGGATCTGCTTTGTGAAGAAGGGAGAGGCCACTGTCGAGGCGCTTTCGCATAAGGTAGAAGAGCCCTTCTGCTGCACTGACTTCTCAAATCAAGCCTATCTGCGCTTGAAGGAGACAGTAGAGGGACTGACCCACGCCTGTCAAAGGCTCAAGGGAGCTCAGGATCTGCATAAGTTGATCGCTGCTCTTTCCGAGATGGGGGTCGATCCGCTAGCGCTACTTCCCGAAGGAGAGATGATTTTAGAGGCGTGGCAGCCTGTCGATCGTGTGGAAGCGGAGAAGCTGCTTAGAAAGAGGCCAGTCGGAAGCTTTCTGCTGCGCAAAGATCGCTACGCAGAGTGGCTGGAATCGAGTCTACAGAGCGCCTATGAAGAGCCGATCAAGTGCTTCACACTCACCTACCTCGCTCATGACGAGATGGTGCGCGAAAAGGCGATCCTACATTTTCATAAAGGCTGGATCATCTACGACGATGACACAGAGCTAAGAGAGACTACTTACCCTTCGCTGCGAGAGCTTTTCCGCCCGCTTTTTTAGCAGTGGTGAGAATCAATAGCAGCAGCGTGACTAGACTTACGAGTGCCATGATGCCAGAGGGAGCCAGTTTTCTAGAGAGTGAAAAACGGTAGACGAAGAAGCCGTAAAGCAGAAAGGTGAGTAGCAGCCCTCCATATCGACCCACTTTGGAAAGAATCTTCTTAGAAGAACGAGTCAGATAGGCCGATAGCAAGAGCAGAAAGCCAAAGACTAAGCCCGAGACAAGAGAGGCCTGGCTACCAGCCTTCCAGTGACCAATAAAGCCTCCCACCAAGATCAGGATGCCGTAGATCAGTAGCAGAACAGTTTCGAAGTAGGCTCGAGTCATAGGGCCTCCATATGGTTTCTAGAGAGGTAGTTGCAAAACTGTAGGCTCCTAGCAAAATCGCCCTTTTGCCGCCTCTTGTCACCGTTCTTCCTCGCCTACCCTCTCGGGTATGGTCTTGTCAGAACGGCAAGGGGCCAGCAAGCTGGCTCTGACAATGGACAGCAAAATCATCGATTTTTCTAGAGGCCTACAGTTTTGCAACCACCTCTAGAGTCTAAACTTTCTGCTCGATTTGTGTCGCTATGTGGATGCTATAGAGGGTGGCTGCGAGAAAAAGGCAGATACCTAGAGCTTCAATCAGCGGAGGAAAACTCTTTTCTAAAGAGTAGGCGAAGAGTAGACCAAAGATGGTCTCGAAGACCATCAGCTGTCCAGCTAGCGAAATAGGCAGCAGCGGACAGGCGCGATTCCACAGATAGCCACCCACCCAAGAGCAGACAGTTCCCAGCACAAGAGCTCCGATAAGAAACGAGGAGAGCTGGGGATTGGAGAAATGAAATTTTTCTAGGCCTAAGAGTGGCGAATCAAACAGATAGAGAATCAGCACCCCCACAAGAGCCCAGAGAAGAGATCCCACACCAATCAGAGAAGTCCAGTCGGAAGGGTGCAGTTCGGGGTGTCTTTTTATGAAGCGGGAGTTGGCCACAGCAAACCAGTTCCACGAGACAAGTGCCACCACAGCAAAGAGAATACCCATCAGGTGTGAAGTGGCTCCCTCTTTTCGTAGATAGGGAATGTTCACCATCACCAGACCCAGCAGAATGAGACAGGCAGAGGGGATGAGGCTGCGGAAGCTGCACTCCTTCTCTTTCCAGTTACCCGAGAAGGCGATGGTGACCGGAGCTAGACCCAAGATGAGCGCACAGATGGAGGGTGTAGAGTAGCGCAGGGCTAGCACCACAAAGGGGTAGTAGGCGAGCGAGGCGGCAAAAGAGAAAGGCACTGACCAGAGCCAGATGGATGGAGAGTAGCGAAAGCCGCCTCTCATTCTCTTCTTAAGCAAAAATGGTAGAGAACAGGCGCCAAAGGCGATGAACCGTGCAAGAGCCACCTCCATCGAGGTGAATCCCTCCATGAAAAGCGGTACCACAAAGATGAGCCCCCAGACAAAGCAGGCGGCAAGAGCTAAAGAAATCCCTTGAATCATAACAGCTCCAGTGTGCCTGAAATGCAAACTTTCTGCTATCCTTACCACATGTTTACGATTCTCCTTCAAGCCAGAGAGGCTCTATCTAGAGCTGTAGAGCTCCTTCGCTCCGGCGAACTGGTCGCTTTTCCCACCGAAACAGTCTACGGCCTAGGGGGATTAGCGCTTGATGGCAATGTGATTAAAAAAATTTTCACAGCAAAGGGGCGCCCCTCCGATAATCCGCTTATCCTGCACATCGGTCAGCTCAGGCAACTCGAGTTACTGGCGCGCGAGGTGCCGCCAGTAGCCTATCAGCTGGCGAAGGCCTTCTGGCCTGGGCCTCTCACTCTGATTCTGCCCAAACAATTCCACCTGCCAGACGAAGTGACAGGGGGGCTTGATTCTGTGGCGGTACGGATGCCCGCGCATCCTCTGGCTCTAGCTCTATTGCAGGCGCTAGGAGAGCCTCTAGCTGCTCCTTCCGCCAACCTGTCGGGTCACCCCAGTCCTACATCGGCTAGCCACGTTCTAGAGGATCTATCGGGCAGAATTGCTGCGGTTGTAGATGGAGGAGAGTGCCCTCTCGGTCTAGAATCGACCGTGCTCTCGCTCCTCGATCCAAAGAGGCCGCTTCTTCTGCGTCCTGGGCCGATCAGCGCGCAGCAGCTAGAGGATTGTCTGAGAATAGCCGTAGAGTCTCGTCCGGAGGAGGAGCAGAAGAGGCTCTCTCCCGGCACCCGCTATCGCCACTATGCACCTAAAGCTCCGCTGCGTCTCTTCTTTTCAGAAGAGGAGCTGCTGTGCTACAGGATCAGCGCCGTCTCCTGCCGCCGCAGTTGGCTCTTGCCACCTGCACATCCAGCTGCGGCTCAAATAGGAGCCTATCTTGCACTAGAGGCTCATCTGCTCTACCGCCACCTGCGCCTCTGCGATAAAGAGCAGGTGGAAGAGATCTGCGCTCTCTGCGATAGCTCCATCACCGCTCAGCCCGATCTACTCGATCGATTGCTACGCGCTGCTGGCTGTTGCTATGAGGTTAGGCATGGGCGATCTTGAGGCCGACAATGCCAATGACGATCAGAGAGAGTGAAAGAATTCGAATCCACCCCAAAGGATCGCCAAAGAAGACGATGCCAGCAATCACCGTACCGGCTGAACCCAGCCCCGCCCAGATGGCGTAGGCGGTGCCGATGGGGATGAACTTCATTGCCTGTGAGACGCAGTAGAAGCTCATGAAGATGAAGCAGCAGGTGATGATGCTGGGGATCAATTTGGTAAAGCCACCGCTCAACTTCAGTCCAACGGTAAAGCAGATTTCAAAAAATCCCGCTAGGAAAAGAAAGGCCCAAGCTAGTGTCATAGGCAGGATTATAACGATTTGCGATTAGTTCGCCAGCAGCTCGATTTCGCGGTTCCAGGTGGCGATGGCCGCTTTTCCACGCTCTTCTCCTAAAATTGAGATAGATGGGGCAGAAAGTTTAAGAAGGCTCCCCACTGCAATAGGTAGTCCTAACCATGTAGTAGCGAAGGCGCGTAAGATATGGCCGCTTCCAAACAGAATCACCTCTCCATGGTGAGGAAGAGAGTGGATCAGCTGGCAGAGCGCCTTCGTGCGTGCCTCGATCTGCACCAGTGATTCGCCCCCAGGCGCCCCTGACTGAAAAAGAGCCCAGTGAGGATCGATCTCCCCAATCTGTTTAGAGGTGAGCCCATCATACTTTCCGTAATCCCATTCGCGCAGCTGCTCGCAGGGGATAGCCCCTTCCATAAATCCGGTCAGTTCACAGGTGCGCATCGCCCGTTTTAGAGGGCTGACGAAGATAGTTTTAGGTTTCCACTGTTTGAGAAGCGGAGCTAGGGCGCGCGCCTGATCCTCACCTCTTTCGGTGAGGGGGAGATCGGTGTGGCCTCCTGTGTGGCGGCCCAGTTTTGTCCACTCGGTTTCGGCGTGGCGTACTAAGATGAGGGTGCGTGGCATGGTGGTAAATAGAGGGTGAGTAATTTTTGGTATTGAGCGAGCTCCTGTTCGATCCAGTCAGAGCTCTTTCCTAACATTTGCGCCATCATGCGGGCCACCTGAGGCGCCGCTTCTAGACTAGCTTTGGCATCGAGAAGAAGAGCTCTTGTGCGACGCGCCAGCACATCTTCGAGGTGGATTGCTAGCTCCTTCTCCACAGCCCATGCCACCTCCACCATCTTGTAGGGGAGGCGTGGATGGAGTGGCTCGGCTAGCGCAGGAGAGCTCTCCATCATTTCGCGCAGCTCGGGTAGTTCGCTGCCGTAGCTACTCCAGGGATCAGTGGGGGAGAGGCCGGTGCAGAATCCCTGCAGGCGTAGCTCCGCAGTAGTGCAGCGCCTTTCGGGTAGTCCTCCCACCTGGGCAGCCTTACCTACGGTATCTTCGGCCATCTTTCGGTAGGTGGTCCATTTGCCACCCGAAATAGTGACAAGACCCGAGGGGCTGACCAAGATGGTGTGGTCGCGCGACAGGCTGGAGCTCTTCTTGCCGCCGCTGCTGCAGACCAGCGGCCTTAGGCCCGTAAAGAGACTGAGAATATCCTTTTGCGTAGGATGGCGCGCCAGATAACGCGAGGCTGTCTTGAGAAGAAACTGGATCTCCTCCTCCAGAGCAACTGGCTCAATCGAGACCTTGGGAATGGGCGTATCGGTGGTACCCACCAGAACCCGCCCTAGCCACGGCACCAAGAAGATGACGCGTCCATCGTCTGTATGAGGCACCAGGATGGCGCTTTTGCTTTCCAAGAAGGAGGCGTCCAGCACCAGATGAACCCCCTGGCTGGGGCAGATCATGCTGTAACTTACCGGATCATCAAGCTTGCGTAGAGCATCCGAAAAGACACCAGTAGCCTGAATCACCACCCGCGCCTTCAACGTCAGTTCTTCACCGCTTTCGCTACACCGCGCCTTCACCCCTGTAACCAGTCCCTTCTCTTTGATCAGCGCGAGTACAGGACAGTAGTTGAGAGCCACACCTCCAAGGCTTAAGAAGGTGCGCATGAGGGTGATGGCCAGCCTGGCGTCATCAAACTGCCCATCGTAATAGAGGGTGCCGCCGCGTAAATCTTTGGGCTCGAGAGTGGGCAGCCGTTTAAGCGCCTCCTCGCGCGAAAGCATCAAAGAGGGCTCGATTCCCAACTTACCAGCTAGAAGATCGTACATCTTTACGCCGATGCCGTAGAAAGGACCTTCCCACCACTTATAACTAGGAACGAAGAAGGGGAGGTGGTGGATCAGATGGGGCGCATTCTGGCAGAGTCTACCCCGCTCACGCAGCGCCTCCATCACCAGGGCGATGTTGCCCTGTTGCAGGTAGCGCAGACCTCCATGGATCAGCTTGGTGCTGCGGCTTGAGGTGCCTTTAGCAAAGTCATACTCCTCCAGCAGCAGAGTGCGGTAGCCTCGCGCAGCAGAGTCGACAGCGCAGCCAAGACCGGTAGCCCCTCCGCCCACAATGATGACATCCCAACTCTCTCGCGAGGAGGCCTGTTTCAGCAGCGTCTCTCGATGCACCGACTATTCCCCTTCCCAACCGCGTACACAGGCGATCGCCTTATGCCACCTCTTTCTCTGAGCTGTACGCACCTCTTGTGGAAGAAGCGGGGAGAACGATTTCTCCAGCTGCCAATGAGAAGCGAGCTCAGAGAGGTTTTTCCAGAAGCCGACACCCAGACCAGCCAGGAAGGCGGCGCCCAGTGCTGTCGATTCGATCACCATCGGACGTAGCACCGGCACCCCCAAAAGATCGGCCTGCATCTGCATCAGCAGATTGTTTTTGCAAGCGCCCCCATCCACGCGCAGCTCCTTCAGAGATACGCCCGAATCGTTTTCCATCGCCTCTAGCACATCGGTCGCCTGGAAGGCGATTCCCTCCAAAGTAGCCCTGGCTAGATGGGCTGCGCTAGTTCCTCGCGTCATCCCCACAATGGCCCCTCTGGCGTAAGGATCCCAGTAGGGGGCGCCAAGCCCGGTAAAAGCTGGCACAAAGAAGACCCCATCGGAGCTGGAGACCCCACCAGCTAGTGCCTCCACCTCACTGGCCGAACGGATCAACTTCATCTGATCGCGCAGCCACTGTACAGCAGCCCCGGCAATGAAGACGCTGCCCTCTAGGGCATAAGCCAGCTCTTTGCCAATCTGGTAGGCCACCGTAGTGATGAGGTTATTGCGCGAGTGGACAATCTCGCCTCCCACATTCATCAGCAGAAAGCAGCCGGTACCATAGGTGTTCTTGGCCATTCCTTTCTGGAAGCAGGACTGGCCGATCAGAGCCGCCTGCTGATCGCCCGCCATGCCGCTAATCGGGATGGTCGATCCAAACAGAGCTGGATCGCACGAGCCGTAGGGCTCGCTCGAGCTTCGAATCTCTGGCAGCATGCTGCGAGGGATCTCTAGCAGCTTCAGCATCTCCTCATCCCAATCGAGACTCTTCAGATTCATCAGCAGTGTGCGTGAGGCGTTGGTGACATCGGTCACATGCACCCTACCGCCAGTCAGTTTCCAGACCAGCCAGCTATCGATCGTGCCAAAGGCCAGCTCGCCCCTCTCTGCTTTCTCGCGAGCCCCTTTTATATTCTTCAAAATCCAGTGGATCTTGGTTCCCGAGAAGTAGGGGTCGAGCAACAGCCCGGTGCGCTCACGCACCATTGCCTCAGCTCCACCTTTCTTCAACGTCTCGCAGATGTCGGTGGTTCGTCTATCTTGCCAGACAATGGCGTTGTGAATGGGTTTACCCGTCTTGCGATCCCACACCACGGTGGTCTCTCTCTGATTGGTGATGCCGATCGCTCGCACCTCTTTCGGAGGGATGCCGCACTGCGCCAACACCTCGGTCACTACACCAGCCTGCGAAGACCAGATCTGTCCTGCATCATGTTCGACCCATCCCGGAGAGGGGAAGATCTGAGGAAACTCCTTCTGAGCCATTCCC